>NZ_AP025461.1:0-321151 GCF_024347315.1 Vibrio atlanticus
TCAACAAGCATTGAGTTCAGCCATTAACGAGGTTGACCAAGATGAGTCGGTTTCTTCCAAAGGTCGCAATAAAGCCATCATCCGTTGCTTATTTGATAACGGAGTATTTGAGCTAAAAGAGACGACTACACAAGTATCAGAGCAGCTTGGGATCAGCCGTCAGGCGGTTTACAAGTTTATCCGTGAATTTAAATCAGAATAAAACCAATAATTTAGGAGTTACATCGTGAAACAGATCATTGCCACTGAACAAGCACCTGCAGCTATCGGCCCTTACTCACAAGGTACGTCTTACGGCGACATGGTTTATACATCAGGCCAATTACCTCTCGTTCCAGAAACCATGCAGTTTGTTGAGGGCGGCATCAAAGAGCAAGCTCGTCAATCTCTTGAGAATTTGAAGGCTGTTTTAGAAGCAAGCGGGGCTGGCTTAGACACAGTATTGAAGACTACCTGCTTCCTATCAGACATGGAGAACTTCGTTGCCTTTAATGAAGTGTATACCGAGGTGTTTGGTACTGAGAGTGCACCGGCTCGCTCTTGTGTTGAAGCAGCACGACTACCAAAAGACGCACTGGTTGAAGTTGAAGCCATCGCATACAAAAAATAACCGATTTAGGTATTAATGGGTATCATAGGAGATTCTCATGAGCGTTTCATTTATCGCATTAAGCGTACTGTTCTTTGGGTTCTACGCACTGCTGTCGAACTTCAAAAAGCAAAAGAAAAGTTTTAACTTCCGCGTACTGAGTGCGCTTGCTGCTGGCTTGTTGTTCGGTGGCGCAATTCAACTTGTTTTCGGTGTCGGCAACGTTGCGACATCTGGCTTTGCTGAACTGATTTCCGTATTCGGCAAAGGCTACATCAAACTTCTACAAATGATCGTTATCCCACTGGTATTCGTGGCGATGATCTCTTCGATCATGAACGTTGAAGGCGGTGGTGCGCTATCTCGAATTGCACCAAAAATCATCGGTATTCTACTTTTCACTTGTGCAATCTCAGCAGCAGTTGGTATCGCAAGTATTTACCTATTTGGTATCGATGCGAACGCGCTAGTAAGCACAATCGGCACAAACAGTGCGATTGAAGCGCGCGGTGATTCACTAGTAGCAACACAAGATGCGATGGCGAGCAGCGGTCTGTCTGGAATGGCTCTGTCTATCATTCCAACCAACATCTTCGACATGCTAACGGGCTCTCAACGTACTTCTACGCTATCAACTGTACTGTTCGGCATGTTCCTTGGTTACTGCATCCTTCAAGTGAAAAACCGTAAGCCTGAGAAAGTGCAAAACTTCGTTGATTTCATCAACTCTGCAAAAGAAGTGGTGCTTTCAATGGTACGTGAAATTCTGAAGCTAACGCCTTACGGTGTATTCGCTCTGATGACTACGTTCATGATGACCAACGACCTGTTCGCACTAGCAGAAATGGGCCGCTTCCTTCTAGCAAGCTACGTAGCAATTGGCGTTATGTTCGGCATCCACTTCGTCATGGTGTCCATGTTCGGTCTTTCTCCAGCTAAGTTCATGAAGAAAATCTGGCCAGTGTTGGTGTTCGGCTTCGGTTCTCGTTCAAGCATGGCAGCTATCCCACTAAACGTTGAAACACAAACTCAACGTCTAGGTGTAGACGAAGAAACAGCAAACATGTCAGCAACATTCGGTACCAGTATCGGTCAAAACGGCTGTGCAGGTATCTACCCAGCAATGCTCGCTATTATGGCAGCACAAGTAATGGGTATGCCTGTTGACTTAAGCTTCATCCTACAGCTGATCGCTGTTATCGCAATTGCTTCATTCGGTATCGCGGGTGTTGGTGGCGGTGCAACTTTCGCAGCGGTAGCGGTACTGACCATCATGGGTCTAGACATCACAGTAGTCGCGATTCTAGTGTCTATTGAAGCTCTGATTGACATGGCTCGTACAGCGCTGAACATCTCAGGCTCTATGTTGTCAGGCGTTCTTACAGCGAAGAAGAATGGCTCATTGGATACTGAACAATACGACGCTGACGTTACAGCGACAGTATCAAAAGAAGCAGCAGTATAATTCTCAAACTTAATTAAGAGCACTCCACGTGAGTGCTCTTCTGTTTTTCCTGAGTTCAGGTTATTTAGGTAGTAAATATGAAAGTTGTTGTTATAGGCGGTAGCGCCGCGGGTATGAGTTTCGCAGCAAAATACAAACGTAATCAACCATCAGACGAAGTCATCGTTTTAGATAAGCGTAGCTACATCTCTTTCGGAGCCTGTGGCTTACCTTACTTTGCAGGCGGCATGTTTGATGACACCGAGCGAATGATCTCTCGTACGCCAGAACAAGCCATAAAATCTGGTTTAGATGTTCGTGTAGAAACGGAAATGGTGTCGTTCGACCGCACTGAAAAACACATTACAGTGCGTCACCAAAACGTAGACAGCACTATCGATTACGATATGTTGGTGATTGCGACAGGCGCACGTCCGATCGTTCCCTCATTCGGTGAATTCAATCCAGAACACGTATACACACTAACAAGCATGGAAGACGGCTTGGCGGTTAAAGAAGCGCTAAAGGATGTTAACAAGCAACGTGTGTGTGTTATTGGGGCTGGTTTTATCGGCCTGGAAGTATTCGATGCAGCGCACGGCTTAGATAAGCACGTGACGATTATCGAACGTGAGCAACACATCATGAGCCGTCAGTTCAGCCCAGAGATCATTGAAGTCGTTGAAGATGCAATTCGTGAATCCGGTGCTGACCTTAAAACAGGTTGCAGCGTGTCTGCGATTCGCGATGCTGAGCTCGGTGGTTACATCGTAGAAACCGATAACGGCAACGTAGAAGCTGATGTCGTTATCCTGTCACTCGGCTTCAAACCAAATACTGAAGTATTTGAATTACCAAAAGCTCCAAATGGCGCGTTATTAGTAAATGAATATGGTGCCACCGAAGACGCTTATATCCATGCCGTCGGCGACTGTGCCGTTGTCCATCATATGGCATTAGGCAAACCCGTTTATGTTCCTCTAGCAACCACAGCCAACAAACAAGCACGCATGATGGCAGACAAGCTAGCAGGAAAAGACACTTACATGTCAGGCTTCTTAGGTTCATCTTGTTTGAAAGTGCTCGATTACGAACTGGCATGTACCGGCGTATCCGAGCTTCTGGCGAAAGAACACAGCTTAGATGTGAAAGTATCAACGATTTCAGATAAGAACCAAACAGATTACTACCCAGGTCAAGAAGACATCAAGGTGAAGTTGGTTTATCACCCAGAGACTAAGGTTCTTCTAGGTGCTGAGATCGTAGGTAAGAAAGGAGCGGTTGGCCGCATCAACGCACTAGCGGTAGCTATCACCGCGAAGATGACGACTCAACAACTAGGCTACATGGATTTCTGTTATGCTCCCCCATTTTCACGTACATGGGATGCGCTAAACGTGGCAGGTAACGTCGCTAAGTAAGCGAGCTGATTGTACTAGTCCCAAAGAATATTCATTTAGAGATCAAAGCAGAGCGATTAAGCTCTGCTTTTTTAATCCCTTAACTCTACGAACCTTATAACTAGATAAGATAACGACTTATCTAGTGTTTTTGAGCTCTCTTTTTGCAAATTCAAGATGTAAAAAAGCCCGCTGACTTCTCAGCGGGCTTTCTAATGGTGGTGGAGGGATAGGGATTTGAACCCTAGAACCGCTATTAACGGTTGCCGGTTTTCAAGACCGGTGCTTTCGACCACTCAGCCATCCCTCCAACAAATTGGCATCAACAGATTGGTACACTGTTGAGGTTGTTATTTGCTACGCAAATAACAAAATTAAAGCCTGGCGATGTCCTACTCTCACATGGGGAAACCCCACACTACCATCGGCGCTATTGTGTTTCACTTCTGAGTTCGGCATGGAATCAGGTGGGTCCACAATGCTATGGTCGCCAAGCAAATTTTGCTTTTACTTTCAGCTTTTTAAAAACTGAAGGCAAAATAATCTGGAAAACTGATTTAAAAGTCTCTTCAAACTCATTCAAGGTCTGTCTTTGAGTCCACAAAACCCCTTGGGTGTTGTATGGTTAAGCCTCACGGGCAATTAGTACAGGTTAGCTCAATGCCTCGCAGCACTTACACACCCTGCCTATCAACGTCGTAGTCTACGACAACCCTTTAGGACACTTATAGTGTCAGGGAAAACTCATCTCAAGGCTCGCTTCCCGCTTAGATGCTTTCAGCGGTTATCGATTCCGAACTTAGCTACCGGGCAATGCCATTGGCATGACAACCCGAACACCAGAGGTTCGTCCACTCCGGTCCTCTCGTACTAGGAGCAGCCCCTTTCAATTTTCCAACGCCCACGGCAGATAGGGACCGAACTGTCTCACGACGTTCTAAACCCAGCTCGCGTACCACTTTAAATGGCGAACAGCCATACCCTTGGGACCGACTTCAGCCCCAGGATGTGATGAGCCGACATCGAGGTGCCAAACACCGCCGTCGATATGAACTCTTGGGCGGTATCAGCCTGTTATCCCCGGAGTACCTTTTATCCGTTGAGCGATGGCCCTTCCATTCAGAACCACCGGATCACTATGACCTGCTTTCGCACCTGCTCGAATTGTCATTCTCGCAGTCAAGCGGGCTTATGCCATTGCACTAACCACACGATGTCCAACCGTGTTTAGCCCACCTTCGTGCTCCTCCGTTACTCTTTGGGAGGAGACCGCCCCAGTCAAACTACCCACCAGGCACTGTCCGTAATCCCGATTCAGGGACCAACGTTAGAACATCAAAACTACAAGGGTGGTATTTCAAGGACGACTCCACCACATCTAGCGACGCGGTTTCATAGTCTCCCACCTATCCTACACATGTAGGTTCAATGTTCAGTGCCAAGCTGTAGTAAAGGTTCACGGGGTCTTTCCGTCTAGCCGCGGGTACACTGCATCTTCACAGCGATTTCAATTTCACTGAGTCTCGGGTGGAGACAGCGTGGCCATCATTACGCCATTCGTGCAGGTCGGAACTTACCCGACAAGGAATTTCGCTACCTTAGGACCGTTATAGTTACGGCCGCCGTTTACCGGGGCTTCGATCAAGAGCTTCGACCGAAGTCTAACCCCATCAATTAACCTTCCGGCACCGGGCAGGCGTCACACCGTATACGTCATCTTACGATTTTGCACAGTGCTGTGTTTTTAATAAACAGTTGCAGCCACCTGGTATCTGCGACTCTCGTCTGCTCCATCCGCAAGGGACTTCACTGATAAGAGCGTACCTTCTCCCGAAGTTACGGTACCATTTTGCCTAGTTCCTTCACCCGAGTTCTCTCAAGCGCCTTGGTATTCTCTACCCGACCACCTGTGTCGGTTTGGGGTACGATTCCTTACAATCTGAAGCTTAGAGGCTTTTCCTGGAAGCATGGCATCAATGACTTCACTACCGTAGTAGCTCGACATCGTATCTCAGCGTTAAGAAAGTCCGGATTTACCTAAACTTTCCGCCTACGTACTTGAACCTGGACAACCGTCGCCAGGCCCACCTAGCCTTCTCCGTCCCCCCATCGCAATTGTAAGAAGTACGGGAATATTAACCCGTTTCCCATCGACTACGCCTTTCGGCCTCGCCTTAGGAGTCGACTTACCCTGCCCCGATTAACGTTGGACAGGAACCCTTGGTCTTCCGGCGAGGGAGTTTTTCACTCCCTTTATCGTTACTCATGTCAGCATTCGCACTTCTGATACCTCCAGCAGCCCTTACAGACCACCTTCAACGGCTTACAGAACGCTCCCCTACCCCACATACCCTAAGGTACGTAGCCGCAGCTTCGGTGTATAGCTTAGCCCCGTTACATCTTCCGCGCAGGCCGACTCGACCAGTGAGCTATTACGCTTTCTTTAAATGATGGCTGCTTCTAAGCCAACATCCTGGCTGTCTGAGCCTTCCCACATCGTTTCCCACTTAGCTATACTTTGGGACCTTAGCTGGCGGTCTGGGTTGTTTCCCTCTCCACGACGGACGTTAGCACCCGCCGTGTGTCTCCCGGATAGTACTTACTGGTATTCGGAGTTTGCAAAGGGTTGGTAAGTCGGGATGACCCCCTAGCCTTAACAGTGCTCTACCCCCAGTAGTATTCGTCCGAGGCGCTACCTAAATAGCTTTCGGGGAGAACCAGCTATCTCCAGGTTTGATTGGCCTTTCACCCCTAGCCACAAGTCATCCGCTAATTTTTCAACATTAGTCGGTTCGGTCCTCCAGTTGATGTTACTCAACCTTCAACCTGCCCATGGCTAGATCACCTGGTTTCGGGTCTAATCCTAGCAACTGTACGCCCAGTTAAGACTCGGTTTCCCTACGGCTCCCCTAAACGGTTAACCTTGCTACTAAAATTAAGTCGCTGACCCATTATACAAAAGGTACGCAGTCACACCACGAAGGTGCTCCTACTGCTTGTACGTACACGGTTTCAGGTTCTATTTCACTCCCCTCACAGGGGTTCTTTTCGCCTTTCCCTCACGGTACTGGTTCACTATCGGTCAGTCAGTAGTATTTAGCCTTGGAGGATGGTCCCCCCATATTCAGACAGGATATCACGTGTCCCGCCCTACTCGTTTTCACTGATTATGATGTGTCGGTTACGGGGCTATCACCCTTTATTGCGAGACTTTCCAGACTCTTCACCTGCATCATTAAAAGCTTAAGGGCTAATCCAATTTCGCTCGCCGCTACTTTCGGAATCTCGGTTGATTTCTCTTCCTCGGGGTACTTAGATGTTTCAGTTCCCCCGGTTTGCCTCCTGTTGCTATGTATTCACAACAGGATACTTGCTTATGCAAGTGGGTTTCCCCATTCAGGAATCCCAGACTCAAAAGGTTATTACTACCTAATCTGGGCTTATCGCAAGTTATTACGCCTTTCATCGCCTCTGACTGCCAAGGCATCCACCGTGTACGCTTAGTCACTTAACCATACAACCCGAAAGGGTCTCTATTTGCTTTCACTTTTGAAAAGTGAAAACAAACTAGTATGGCAACTAACCAAGGTTTTTGGTTGTCATCAAGAAGGGTTAATTCTTGATAACTGTTTGCCGGACTCAATTTACTTTTTTGTTTCCACTTTTTAATAAAAAGTAGAATCAAAAAATGAACAATCATTTCTGATCATTCGAATACAAGACACTTGAATGTGTTTGTTGTGTTTATACCGTTCTTAATAAATAAGAGCAGATAAACATTGAGAACTTTTAAATTTGATTAACATGACTCGTAAGTCAGTTAATCAGTCAGCTTTCCAAATTGTTAAAGAGCAAGAGTTTTAAAGCGTTAAACTATTAAAACCATTTTTAAATACACTCTGCTTTCTATTACTAAGAAAAATGTGCTTAAAGATGGTGGGCGATACCGGGCTCGAACCAGTGACCCCCTGCTTGTAAGGCAGGTGCTCTCCCAACTGAGCTAATCGCCCATGATAGTTTCTTTTGTCTTCACTTTTTAAAAAGTAAAAATAAAAGCCATCCTTACATGGAGAAAGAATGGTGGAGCTATGCGGGATCGAACCGCAGACCTCCTGCGTGCAAGGCAGGCGCTCTCCCAGCTGAGCTATAGCCCCATATTTTTATTTCCTTGGGAGGAAATGGTGGGCGATACCGGGCTCGAACCAGTGACCCCCTGCTTGTAAGGCAGGTGCTCTCCCAACTGAGCTAATCGCCCCAAATTTTATTTCCTTGGGAGGAAATGGTGGGTCGTGCAGGATTCGAACCTGCGACCAATTGATTAAAAGTCAACTGCTCTACCAACTGAGCTAACGACCCTTTTTACTTCTTGAAGGAAGTGGTATCCCGTAGGGGAGTCGAACCCCTGTTACCGCCGTGAAAGGGCGGTGTCCTAGGCCTCTAGACGAACGGGACACTGCTAATTTATTTCCACTTTAAAAGTAGAAACAAACTTTGAAGAACCTTGGGAGTTCTTCTTCTCTTTGCTTTTCTAAACCTAATCAATCTGTGTGGACACTTGTCGTGGATATCTTCGTATAAGGAGGTGATCCAGCCCCAGGTTCCCCTAGGGCTACCTTGTTACGACTTCACCCCAGTCATGAACCACAAAGTGGTGAGCGTCCTCCCCGAAAGGTTAAACTACCCACTTCTTTTGCAGCCCACTCCCATGGTGTGACGGGCGGTGTGTACAAGGCCCGGGAACGTATTCACCGTGACATTCTGATTCACGATTACTAGCGATTCCGACTTCATGGAGTCGAGTTGCAGACTCCAATCCGGACTACGACGCACTTTTTGGGATTCGCTCACTATCGCTAGCTTGCTGCCCTCTGTATGCGCCATTGTAGCACGTGTGTAGCCCTACTCGTAAGGGCCATGATGACTTGACGTCGTCCCCACCTTCCTCCGGTTTATCACCGGCAGTCTCCCTGGAGTTCCCGACATTACTCGCTGGCAAACAAGGATAAGGGTTGCGCTCGTTGCGGGACTTAACCCAACATTTCACAACACGAGCTGACGACAGCCATGCAGCACCTGTCTCAGAGCTCCCGAAGGCACACCTGCGTCTCCGCTGGCTTCTCTGGATGTCAAGAGTAGGTAAGGTTCTTCGCGTTGCATCGAATTAAACCACATGCTCCACCGCTTGTGCGGGCCCCCGTCAATTCATTTGAGTTTTAATCTTGCGACCGTACTCCCCAGGCGGTCTACTTAACGCGTTAGCTCCGAAAGCCACGGCTCAAGGCCACAACCTCCAAGTAGACATCGTTTACGGCGTGGACTACCAGGGTATCTAATCCTGTTTGCTCCCCACGCTTTCGCATCTGAGTGTCAGTGTCTGTCCAGGGGGCCGCCTTCGCCACTGGTATTCCTTCAGATCTCTACGCATTTCACCGCTACACCTGAAATTCTACCCCCCTCTACAGCACTCTAGTTCACCAGTTTCAAATGCAGTTCCGAGGTTGAGCCCCGGGCTTTCACATCTGACTTAATGAACCACCTGCATGCGCTTTACGCCCAGTAATTCCGATTAACGCTCGCACCCTCCGTATTACCGCGGCTGCTGGCACGGAGTTAGCCGGTGCTTCTTCTGTTGCTAACGTCAAGATGTGCAGCTATTAACTACACACCCTTCCTCACAACTGAAAGTACTTTACAACCCGAAGGCCTTCTTCATACACGCGGCATGGCTGCATCAGGCTTTCGCCCATTGTGCAATATTCCCCACTGCTGCCTCCCGTAGGAGTCTGGACCGTGTCTCAGTTCCAGTGTGGCTGATCATCCTCTCAGACCAGCTAGGGATCGTCGCCTTGGTGAGCCATTACCTCACCAACTAGCTAATCCCACCTAGGCATATCTTGACGCGAGAGGCCCGAAGGTCCCCCTCTTTGGCCCGTAGGCATTATGCGGTATTAGCCATCGTTTCCAATGGTTATCCCCCACATCAAGGCAATTTCCTAGGCATTACTCACCCGTCCGCCGCTCGACGCCCATTAACGCACCCGAAGGATTGTTAGTGTCGTTTCCGCTCGACTTGCATGTGTTAGGCCTGCCGCCAGCGTTCAATCTGAGCCATGATCAAACTCTTCAATTTAAGATTTTGTGACTCAACGAATACTGACTTCAAAACTACTATGTAATTTTAAAGCTATTACCATTCCAACAGAATGGTAATGAATTGACTGTGCTCTTTTTGGCTTTCACTTTAAAAAGTGAAATCAAACAGCTCAAGGCTGTACCAAATTGAATTGGTCACTCAGTTCATTGAAACCAAAGTTGATTCCGAGGAATCTGTTTTACTTCTCTTTATAAAAAAGGGAAAATAAAACGTTTTGATATTCATCAACGAGTGCCCACACAGATTGATAGGTTTAAATTGTTAAAGAGCTTTGCTTGTCGAAACTTTCTTTTTACAAAGAAACCCTTGAAAGCGGACGTGAATTCTAGCGATTTAATTTTAAGTGTCAAACACTTTTTAAAATTAATTCCTTTCGAACTTTCCGTCTTACTGATTACCGCTGAAGCCTTGTAGCGACTGCCGTGTCAGTGAGGCGGCATTATAGAGATCATCGAAAACATGGCAACCCCTTTTTTGATAAAAATTCAAAAAAATTGCTTAAGCGTCTACTTTTACGTCAAAACCCTCTTTCATAGGCCAAAGCTCATACAATCAAGAGCATATAACTTAGAATTTCGCGACTAGATCTTTCGAGAATGTCTCTATATCCAGTTCTATACTCCACTTTTCACTCAGCTCCACTATGTTATCTAGAGATTTCTGAACCGTTTTTATCGTCAATGTATTGTTATCTAGGTCGTATACCTGTTTTTGCGTAGTGTAATAGAAGTAAAGGATAGTTAATGCTTCTCGATCGCCTTGCTCAGCTTTTGGTTGAATACGCTTAAGCTTACGATAGATTTGATTGTGAATTTGTTTCAGGTTCCACACATAAAGCGCTTCTTTAAAGTAATCATGCCCTTTCACACGGCTCGCAATAAGCGCATTCAAGGCCACAGATAGAATCACCCCGAGTACATTCAAATGGAAATTACCCGTCGATTCGCCAGTAACGGAGCCAGCTGAACCAAAAAGTTCAATCAGAACGCTACCGAATACAATGGCAAACAAGGCGAGTGACCCAACCAGTGAAACCAGCAGTAGGTTCATCTTCTTTCTATATTCTTCTTTATTAATCTTCTGTAACTTCATTGACTACTTCCTTATGTAAGTCACCTCATAATCTGCGCATACTATCTATGTAAACCTTGTCTCTCTTCAACCTTTACCATCTTGTAACGTGGTCACTCTCTATTTAATACGTATAGTTCTTGTGGTCAGTACTATACATAACTCCATTTGACTTCATTAATAGAAAAGAGTTACATACCGCCATAATTTTTAGTTATTCATCAATTCATGTTGATAAAGTCTGTTTCGCTTTATCACATACTGACAAGGTACATTCCATGCGTTCATTTGTATTACGCGCTCGCGCAGCCCCTACAGAGAGCAAACTTATCTTAGAAGGTGTTGGGCAAGATGCTCATACTGAGATTCTGGCTCATACTCTGATGAACACGATCTTCGTTGCTCAATCTCACCGTGAGAATGTCACCGTGCACCTTGTGTTAGAAAGTACTAAAGACTTTTCACGTACCATTACATTCGATTCAAACGAGATCACTAACATTGGTGGCTTCCATGAGTCTGCATTGTTATCTGCGGTAGTAAGAGCGGTTGATGCATCTCAAGGTATGACAAAAGAACAGACACGTCAGGTTGAACCGGGCATCACTGTTCGTACTATGAGTTTTGAAAAGTTGGTTAAAGAACTGGCTGAAGACCACCAGCTGTACATGATGGATAAGAAAGGCGACTTTATCCGTGACGCAGAGATTGCGGAAAACCCATGTTTCCTTCTAACTGACCATATCCCTATGCCGAAGAAAAGCTACAACAGCTTGAAGCGTTTAGGGACAGAGAAAATCAGCTTAGGTCCAAACATGTTGTTTGCTTCTCAGTGTGTTGTGTTGATCAACAATGAACTGGATGTACGTGGTTTTTGATATCCACAGCTCTCTACGATAGTTATCTCTAAAGCAGAAGGTCACTCTAAAACAACAGTTCGCTATAAAAATAGCTAGCCCTAAAACCATAAATGGAGCGATACACGCTCCATTTATGGTCAAATTAGCGTGCTAATTAAAAACGCACTTCGACGGTCATCCCTTCAATCCAATATTCTCTAGGCAAGTCAGCCGTAAAGTTCAATGCTACTTTGAGATATGCCGGTTGCCCTTCAAAAGGGCTTGCTAATTGAGTAGGCAACTTACTGACGATTTCTACCGAATCTGCAATCTCAGCCTCAAAAGTACTACCATTAGGAAACCTTACCTTGGTATGAGCTCCTATTATCGCATTCTCTAAATATTTAGGGTCTAAATACGCGACCACTTGCGGGGTGGTATTCTTCGCTATCGTTACAAGCTCGTCACCTTCGAACACTCTCTGTCCTTCAACGACATGGATATCGACAACGCGGCCTGCATAGGGAGACTTAATCGACAGCTCTTGTTCAACTACACGTTTAAGTGCTAGATCTTTCATTAACGCACGTCGAGCCTGACTAACCGGCCCCGCTAATTCTCTTTCTTGTTCAGCTCGTTTCGCATTTTGAAAATCAAGTTTTTGTCCATTAAGCTGATTGTTAAGTGAGTTACTCATTCCCACTATACTTGCGTAGTCCACATCGGATACCTGACCTTTCTTCCTGTATTCTTCATAGCGCTTTTGAATTTGCTGTACCGTGTTTAAATTACTGCGCGTTTCTTCAATACCTTTCAAGTGCAGTAAGCCAATATCATCAGGAGACCTGATTTCTAAATCTAATAACTCAGCATGAAGAAATTCGATTTGCGCTTCCACTTCCATATTAGTCAACTGAATCGCTGTCTCTGATTTTAGGATTTGACTTCCATCGTCTACAGGAATTGGGCCGACTACTCCTGCAACTTTAGAGGTTAAGGTTACAGGATGCGAGGTAATGATTGCCGGAGCAATAACCAGAAAATTTGTCTTTAAGAAAAAATACGCTACGAATAATAGAGGGCTAACCACTAAGCTTAAGATTAAATACCAACGAAAGCGGTAGCCTCCTCTTTTCGCTTGTCCGTAAACAACTTTGACACCATCATCCGATTGAGGGTTATTCTTTTTATCAAGATGAAATTTCACTTTCATTGTTAAAACCTTTTGCCTTTTTTCAATACCCACCAAGGAGCCATACTGGATTCTTCATGACTTCTTCTAAATAGCTCATTCACCATAGAGAACGCCGTAATCAACCGCATAAAGAACTGATAAAACGGATACAAGATTAGCCATTTTGCCATCTTAAGATCTTCTTTCGCTCTTTCGGAAACCAACCCAATATAGACAGTAAAAAACAACAACACTGTCGACAAATAGAC
Source organism: Vibrio atlanticus (assembly GCF_024347315.1). Lineage (NCBI taxonomy): Bacteria > Pseudomonadati > Pseudomonadota > Gammaproteobacteria > Vibrionales > Vibrionaceae > Vibrio > Vibrio atlanticus. The sequence goes on from NZ_AP025461.1 coordinate 12,941, forward strand.
GCAGTAGATAAGGATAAGAAGTGCAGCAACAAAATCGAAGGGGTAAGCCCAAAATATGTAAAACATGAATAGCGAAACTAGAATGGGCAGCAATACGTTTTGTAGAACGCCATAAACTAAAGTAAATATAAAGTTTCCCCAACCGAGTAATCTAGGGGTTAGACCTTCATTGTGTTTCCTTAAAAACAGAAATAATAAGTCTCCATCCCATCTTAGCCTTTGTTGTACCAACCCTTTCAGTGTATCGGGTACATCAGTATGGCCAACAGCTTTAGGTGTAAAAGCGAGTTTATTGTTTGGATGTCTTTTCTTGTACTGTTTGAGCCTCATCGTTAAGTCGAGATCTTCAGCAGTATGAGTATCCCACCCTCCAACTTGCTTCAGAGTGTTCTTTCGAAAAACACCAAATGCTCCTGATATATTATTGAGAACACCCCAGTTGGATAGCCCCGTCTTACCAGCTTGCATTGATAACATATATTCAAGAGACTGCATTCGCGTAAGCAAATTTTCTTGCCAGTTTCTAACGCGTAAAGCACCTCCAGAAGCAATCACATTCTTATCAGTAAATTGCTTCATCATTTGTAACGCCATGTCGTTATCAAAAGAAGTATCACCATCAACATTAATAACAAAGTCACCAGTAGCGTTATCTAAACCAGCATTTAACGTTGATACGCGACCTCCTCTTTGCCACTTAGGAATGACACGAACATCTCTGTTTCTTACCGTTTTATGTCTTTGCTCCCCTCGCATTGCAGCTAAGTAGGTATCTTCATTTTGAGTTGCTCCATCGACTACGGCTAAAATCTCTATCTTTCCGGGATAAAGCTGTTCAACAAGCGTGTCGATCGTTATCTCAATTGCATCTCCTTCTCCATAACAAATAAGGATTAAGGTGTTGCGCAGCCAACACTAAATCCCGAGTGTTGAACAAGCCCGAAGCCACTTTATTAAGTAAATTGTACGATTGAACTTGAAGGGCACATCGCTTTGAGGCTTTTCTCAAAGCGAGCGAAGCTAAGATAAGGTTGCGATAGCAATCTTATCAATCAGTTAGCTGTTTTCTATTTCTTTCGTCGTCACATCTCCTCTGTTTTCGTCAATGCCATTCTCCTTGTTATCAATGCCTTTCGGCTACATGGGTCGGCTCACTCCAACACACGCCATCTCATGCTCACAGCAAGGGCAGATTCTTATCGCTTTGCTCCTTATCGTTGCCGTTAGCGGCGGCATCATATAGACCAAGTTCAATAACAGCAGTTGAATGCGGGCTCTTAAGGCGTGTGCTTGACCACGTAAAAAACCGTAATCTCGTACTCGCTGCAACCCTTTGGGCAGCGCGTGCTGCAAAATGAGCAGTAAGAACTTCAGAGTGGGCAAGGTGCGCGTTCGCCATGCATTGGTCTGGCTCTCTTTATAGCGGAAGGTGACAGTATCATCTGTAATACTGATGATGTCTTCATCAGGCAGCACACCACGATAGAGATAGCGAGCCAAATAGCTCAACGCAGCCTGACCGTATCCCACTTGTCTGCAATCGACCACCCATTGTTTGGGTATGCCACTCGGCAACCACAACGTTGGGTGTTGATTAATGGCCTCTAGCATTCTTGCTCGCCAGACTTTGGCCAAAGCAAACACGTTAAAAAGGTAATGCTTGTTGCCTTTGTGCCAGGTTTGTCTTGATGGGTCGTATTGGCCTGCCGCCACGATAATGTGCAGATGTGGGTGCAAGTTTCGTTGTCGGCTGTGAGTATGCAACACGGCGGTAAAACCAAGTTCACCTTGGCGTTGCCGGTTGGCAAAATCCTTTAATACCCCTGATGCCACCTTAAACATACCGTTATATATCGCTTTAGGTTGATGTCTTGCTAAAACCCTTAGTTGATACGGCAAAGTGAAGGTCACCATGAAATAGTGAACAGGTAACCGCTTTTGCTGCTGACGTTGAAGCCAATCAGCGGTGGTGCGTTGTTGGCACTGAGGGCAGTGTCGATGACCACAAGAAAGCGGTAATCGGTCGTCGTGATGGCAGTGGCTGCAAAACCACTGTGACCGACCTTGTTGCTCTGTTTTGCAACGGAGCATCGCCGCAATGGCCCGATGCATATCGCCATTGAGCTGCGCATGATAGTGACGCTTAAGCGTAGAGTGGTGTTGGCGAAGCAGTTCAATAAAGGTACTCATGTAATGCTCCCCGTTAAGTCTAGAGCGTCAGTTAAATGGTTGATGGCCATCGCCGCATCACGCTGTTTTATCTGAGTCATTCGGGTGTAACGGGCAGTGGTATTAAGGCTTGCGTGACCCAGTAGCGTTTGCAGTGAACGCAGGTCAAGCCCTTGCTCAAGTAGGTGCGTTGCAAAGCAGTGTCTGAGTGAGTGGGGGCTGGCGTTTTTTTGGATGTCACACTCTTTGAGCACAAGCTTCATCGCTTTTTGAATGCCGCCTCTGTCCATCGGTGCGTCGTTACCTTTTCCAAGTCCGGGAAACAGTAAGCGAGGGTGCTTGTGGCTGAGCCAGTGTGTGCGGAGTGCCTTAAGCGTTCGCAGAGGAAGCGGCACCATTCGGTCTTTCCCGCCTTTTCCTTCCCGTATGTGAACCCGCATCGTTTGGCTGTCGATATCATGAACGGTGAGGTTAAGTCCTTCGCCAAGGCGTAATCCCATGCTGTAAAGAGTCAAGAAGAACACTTGATAGCGTGCCTGTCGCGTGTGGTTAATCAGCGAGCTGACTTGTTGCGGTGTGAGTATGTCTGGCAATCGTTTCACTTGTGGCGGCTTCACGATATTGAGCCATTCCCACTGTTTATCGAGCGTGTAGCGATAGAAAAACTGCAAGCCATTACGGTCGAGTTTAATGGTGCTCCACGAGTGGGTTTGGATAAGAGACGCAAAGAACTGTTTGAGGTCAGAGGTTGTTAATGTATCAGGGGCTCGGTCGAAATGAGCGGTGATCCGACGAACCGCACGGGAATAGGCATCAATAGTTGCAGGTCGTTTACCTTGCAGCTTTAGGTTGGTAAGGTGTTGTTCATAAAGGGTGTTGTAGCGTTTTAAGTCGGTGGCATTCATAAGTTACTCCTGTCAACGACCATCAGGGTGATGGTGTTACAAGAGTATGGTTCGCACTCGTTTTACTCTGCCGCGTAGCGGCTTCGTTCAACAAGTAATTACAAACGAGATGCTTGGGTATTCTTTTATCTCTATATCACTGGCCGAATAAGACCAGCGAAAGATTCCACTTAACACAAGCAAAAAGAGTGGGAGCTCCACTATAATCATCATGGGGAAAAGCATCAGCCAAAGCTCAGAGTTCTCTAAAAGCATCCCCCAGAAGTACTGTTGGAGATCAAGGCTAACCGACAGCATAGATTTCACTGACTTTACTTTCTAACCAATAACCAACATCTTCTTTCATTGTTGGATCGGGTATACCCCACGCAAAGACATTCAGCGTGAAATCATCATCTTCGATTAGAGAACAAAGTGCTTCTATTTTCCCGCGTAATACTTCTATATGTTCCATCTTAGCTTTAGGCATAAATACAAGAAGAACATCGCTTTTAAACTGACAACAAATATCAGAATCTCTAAACAATCCGTTTAAACGCTCTGTAATTTGCTCGATTAAAGCAAACATTTTTGCGTCTCCATTTTTAGACACATACTGCGCTAAATCAGGCAGGTGTAACCCCAATAATAAGTGCTCTTCTTCGTGGCGAAGTGCAATTCTATTAACCCAGCTAAGAAGATTAGAAAAATACCCGCCGTCTACTTTCCCGCTTAAGGTCAGTTCAGGCGCCGATAGCTTCACTCCATGACGGAATATATACTCTCCCTGAACTCCAAGTTTCAGCGAATAAATCTTCCTAACAACCAACTTTGAAATATCGTTTTTTGTACCACACTCGAAACAAGAAGCTAATGTCTCCGCCTCAGAAAAAGAGTGAGAGCATGAGTTACATGTATGGGTTTCTAAAGGACGATCATAATCCACTCCAATATGTCGAAGCTGAGTCAAACATTTCGGGCATTCTAATTTTTGGTTGCGTTTGAACAGCCCTTGTTCAGCAACATGGCCACACGTGAAACAATGGAGAGAGGTACGCTCAGTAATATCAATGTCTTTGCAAGAAGGACACGCTTCGATGTAGTTTAAGTGGGCACTGGCACATTCATGACACACTCTTACTCGATCGATTAAATCCTCAATTTCAAAAGTATCTCGCTTAGTCTCTGATAATACAAAACGATAAGTTGAACTTAACTCCGGATAGTAAAGCTCCACTAACGGATAGGAATATATCGATTTATGAGACAAATATTTGTGAGGTGATAATCGACGTGTTTGGTCCAAGCCTAACCACCCAACAAGAGGGTCTAATGTATCCGATGAGTCGATAATACTTTCTAACGTTCTTCGGTGTTGAATCACCTCTTCTTCAACACTTTCTGGATTTAAAGTGCCGTCTGATAAACACTCTGATAATGCACTATCGTCTAAAACATAAATCTTCCAAGACCAAAATTTCCTGCTACGATGGAGTTGGCTCATCACGTCGTCTTGCGAACTAAGATCGCCATTTAGAACTATGACGCCGCCCAATAATTCAGGGAGTTGATTAATGTCACTGACTGGCACGAGCTCAAATGATTCTCTGGTTTCAAGTGTAGGGGTTCCAAGGCAGTAAATTTTCAACTTATCTTTCATTCATTAACTCCAATTTCTTGACGCCATTACCGTCAAATAAACGTAACATTTGAAATTTCGAGCGATGCTATTGCATTACTTACCCTTATACAAATACTAGATATCGATATGAAAACCGTCCAATCATTAGCCAAAAAGATTAAATAAGCTCACCAATTAATTAACACCTACGAAACATGAATATTGTTAATACTTGGCATCAAAGCGGTTACATTCAAATCTAAAAATAGGTGTTGATAAGTGTTATTTTCGATAGCAGCACTTCCGGAATAATAGCGTTCTCAAACAAATTAAGCCTAATGCCCATGCTTTTTTGACCTCCTAAAAAAAAGAGCTCAACTAAGTGAGCTCTTTTTTATTATCGATATCTTGTTATCGTTAGTGTTGTTTCGTAGCGAGAACGATTAACCAAAGATAAAGCTGTATAGGAAACCTGCAGCCATCGCCATGCTTAGGATAACGAATAGAAATGCTGCAATCATTTGGTTTTTGAAGATTGATTTAAGCAGGATAACTTCTGTCAAACTTGCACCTGCACTACCAATGATCAATGCCATTACCGAACCTAATGCCATACCTTTTTGTACTAGAGCAGCACTTAATGGGATTACCGCTTCAGCACGAATGTACAGTGGGATACCAATCACGGCTGCTACTGGAATCGCATACCACATACCTTCACCGGCATACCGTACAATTAGGTCTGTAGGAATGAAGCCGTAGATGAATGAACCAATCGCAATACCCATCATTAGGTAAGGGAAAACTTGTTTGAAGTCTTTCCAAGTTGAGAACCAAATTCTCATCCAACGGCTAGGCTCTTTCTTCTCTACGATTTCAGCCGTTGCGCTTCCATCCGCTGAACAGCATGAAACAGTCACTTGTCGCTCTTCTTTTTTCGAATCACAGCAAGATGTTTCTTTTGCCATTACTGGTGCAGGTTCACCACATGCACTTGTGCCACATGAAGATTCTGTTTTAGCAGGTGCTGCTTTCTTAGGAGCAGAATCACCACAGCTAGTACCACAGCTTGAAGCAGAACCTGTCGATTCATACGCTTCAGGTTTTACGTAACGCTCAAAGCCAAGCTTCTCAAGTGCGTAACCTGCGACTACCGATACTGTCATTGCGACTAAGAAGTAGAACACAGCCACTTGCCAACCAAACGTAATTACGAACAAACCAATGATCACTGGGTTCAATAGTGGGCTACCGAATAGGAACACCATCATTGGTCCAAAACCCGCTCGTGCACGCAGCAACCCTTTTAAGAAAGGAATGGTCGAACATGAACAGAAAGGCGTAATCGCACCCAGTAGCGCTGCAACCACATAACCCTTGCCGTTACGCGAGCTCAGAATCGATTGAATCTTTTCTGGCGTAAGAAACTCTTGCAGAATCCCAACAATGTAGCTGATCGCTAAGAAAAGGATAATTAACTCTACTGCTAAGAAAGCGAACATATCAAGTGCGTCTTTTAGCATTGTTAACATTTCATTGCTCATAATTAACTCCAAACTGGATTGAAGGTCGGGCTCTATGAGAAAAGTAACCAACCCTTAATTTCGAATATTCTCGAATTATAGAAATAAACAGCTCCAGATCAAGCTTTACTTCGATAAAAATCGAAATGATTTTCTAAAACACACTTTTTCAATGACTTACACAGCCACCGTTTTTAAATTTGAATTCGGCATACATTTCGACTAACATCGAAATTAAATCTTGAGGAGTTAATATGAACTTAGAAGTCGTTGCTAAAGCACTTAAAGAGTTGGGGCATCCTATTCGTCTAACTATTTATAAGAGTGTCGTTAAAGCTGGCTACCAAGGCATTGCAGTTGGCGGCCTACAAGAAGAGCTAGGCATTCCCGGTTCTACCTTGTCTCACCACATATCAAGCTTGGCGTCTGCGGGCCTAATCAGCCAAAGACGAGAAGGGAGAACTCTATTCTGCGTGGCGGAGTATGAATGCCTAGAAGGTGTGATTGATTTCTTACAAGACGAGTGTTGCGTAAATGAACAGTGCAACTGATGCACCTTCGAACGGGGCACCTTTGAATAGTACATCTTTGAACTTAGAACAGGTTTGGGCTGAGTATCAGCAAGCGTTAAAGTCATTCTTGCATTCTAAGGTCAACAACACCGCCGATGTAGACGACCTGCTTCAAGAGATCTTGATTAAGACTTATCAGAACTTAGACAAGGTACAAGATGCGAGCAGTGTTAAGGCTTGGCTGTTCCAGTTAGCCAACAACACCATTATCGACTTCTACCGTAAACATGCACGCCAACAACGTGATAGCCAAATTGATGCTGAAGATCTGTGGTTTACCGATTTAGACCACGACTCTGAATTTAAGCAGAAGCTCTCATTGTGTATTGAACCTTTTATTCAGGCACTGCCAGAACAAAGTTCATCGCTACTGCTTGCTGTCGATATCAAAGGTCAAAGCCAAAAAGAGATCGCTGAGGCTCAAAACATCAGCTACTCAACCGTTAAGTCTCGTGTTCAGAAAAGCCGCGGGGATCTTAAGAACCTATTCGAACAATGCTGTAACCTGTCACTTGATCAACAAGGCAATGTGATTGACTGCGAGCTCAAACCAGATAACGATTGCAGTAAGTGCTAATAACCATCCCTAAAATAGAACAAAGCCAGCAGTTGATGCTGGCTTTGTTGTTTTCATAATCTGCAAATCACGCTTTGTTTATGCGAATCGAGTACTTAAGTGAACCCAGTGCTTGATCGTACCGAACTATGCTGCTTCCGCTTTTACCACGGGTTGATAGCGCCCCGGTTTATGATTCATCGCCAGAATCAAGTTGGTGACTATCGCACCAAGCACAGACAGAAGAACCAATGACACATCAACAATAAACAGTGAAAGCACAACAATCGTACAATCTAGTGCCATCTGAACCTTACCCGCACGAATCCCAAAACGTTCTTGTAAGAACAGCGCCAGAATGTTGAAGCCACCTAAGCTCATTTTATGACGGAAGATCACCAGCATGCCGGTACCAATTAAGCCACCACCAATTAACGCTGCATACAATGCATGAATTTCGGCAATTTGAATCACGTGATACAAGTGATCCACGGCGAACGAAACAATCGAAACCGCGATAAACGTATTGATGGTGAAGCGCCAGCCCATACGAGCGACCGACAAAATATAGAAAGGTAAGTTAAGAGCGAAGAACACTTGGCCAAAGCTTAGGTCTGTTACTTTGGTAATGAAGATCGCTAGACCAGCCGTGCCTCCGGTGAGCAAACCGACTTGGTTGAAAAAGATAACGCCGAGTGAAACTAGTGCGCTACCTAAGAGCAGTGCCAGTAAATTTTCGCGAAGGTTATGATCTTTATCCATGTGAATGACTCTCCCTGAATCTTTTAATATCGCGTTTCAGTCCCGTTGAAACGATTGAAGTACAAATTTACGATGTTTAACAGATAAGTCGAGTAATTGCGCAGTGTTACTGAGTGATTAATTTGTATACTAGTTTTTACAGGCTTTAAAATACTTCACTAAAGCAAGCAGTTATATCTACAAAATTAAATATCCATCCTAAATTCTCCGCTTCTACCACATAATCAGCGAGCTTCGTGTTTTCCTATTTATTAGCTACGTTTCATTCCAATTCCAGCGATGCATCAATCCATGCATAGCTCTATGCATAAAACGCATAGACTAAATCACAAAAGGTCATTTGATACATACCCTACTCGTCATTATGATGCGCGACTTCTTACAACATTGAGCGCATGTAAACACCTTATGTTTTCACAATCTCTTTTTGCCCAACTCGCCAGAATGACGCTATTCCTTGTCATTAGTTTGGTAATTGTGCATCACAGTCAGCCATTGATCGATCTCTTGGCTCAGCATGCCGTTAGCAGTGGATGCCACCAGCAGTCAGCGCATGAGCATTCCGGGCACGAACACCACAATAAAATGACTGACCAACACATGTCAGCGCAAGACCACTCACATCACCACCATTAATTTAAGAGTATTAGAATGAGCATTTTCCGTTTTCCTTTACTGGTATGGCTTGGGATCGGCACACTTATTATCAGTCTAGGGATCAGACAATCATTCGGCATTTTCATGATGCCAATTTCAGAGCATTTCGGCACCGGCCGTGAGTTTTTCAGCTTCGCCATTGCTCTACAAAACCTGCTGTTCGGTGTGTTCCAGCCTTTTGTGGGCATGGCCGCTGACAAATGGGGAGCAAGACGCATCATTATTGCAGGTGCATGTGCTTACGGTTTGGGTTTATTTCTTACCTCAATGTCTACCGAATCAAGCATGCTTTACGTTTCACTAGGCGCATTGGTTGGCCTTGGGTTAAGTGCAACAAGCTATGTGATTGTATTAGGCGCTGTAGCAAAAGTTGTACCTGCAGAACACGCAGCTAAAGCATTCGGTCTAACCACAGCTGCAGGTTCATTTGGTATGTTCGCGGTAATTCCGGGTGCGCAATACATGTTGAACGAGTTTGATTGGCAAAGTGCGATGCAAGTATTTGGCGTGCTTTGTTGTTTGATGATCTCATTTGCGCTGTTTATGCGAGCACCGAAGTTAGCAACCAATAAACAAGTACAAGACACCCAGACACTGAAAGAAGCACTGTCTGAAGCGTTTTCGAACAAAAGTTATTGGTTGATTCACGCAGGCTTCTTCGTGTGTGGTTTCCACGTGATGTTCATTGCAACGCACTTACCAAGTTACTTAGCAGACAAAAACTTACCTGCGAGTAGTGCAGCAATGGCGCTGGCTTATGTGGGTATCTTCAACATCTTCGGATCTTACTTCTGGGGTGTGATGGGCGATAAGTTCAGCAAGCGTCATGTGATGTCTGCACTGTACTTAGTACGTACTGTGGTTATCGGTGCGTTTGTGACTCTGCCAGTGACTGAATCAACCGCGGCAATCTTCGGTGCGGCGATTGGTTTCTGTTGGTTGGGTACGGTTCCGCTAACGTCTGGTTTAGTTCGTCAGATCTTCGGTGCTCGTTACCTGTCGACGTTGTACGGCTTGGTATTCTTTACTCACCAAGTGGGTAGCTTCTTAGGCGCTTGGGTTGGTGGTCGTATTTACGATTACTACGGTTCTTACGAGCCAATCTGGTGGTCAACCGTGGTACTTGCATTTGCGGCAGCGCTTATCCATTTACCAATCAATGACAAGCCGATTGAGCGACTGAAATTGGCAATGGCTTAACGTTTAACGCTGACTCCCCCACTAGCGTAAACAACAAGTCGTTCCAATAAAGCGAGTGAGTATTGAAAGGAAGCATCCTGATATACTCACTCGCTTTTTTGTTAGTCACTATTTCACCAATTAAAACGGTCGATATTTGCATAAACCTCACTGAATAATAAGACTATCCTTTTCGTTTTAATTTATAGTATCCACTCGCTCCTTTATAACTAATCCGCAGGCTTATGGAATACATAGATCAGACTGTCCTTATCGCAATGGCACTCATTTTTGCTGGCTCATTTGTGCAAACCGCAATCGGCTTTGGTTTGGCTATTGTTGCAGCCCCACTGCTGTTTTTGGTCTCACCAGACTATGTACCTGCGCCTATCTGCTTGGTTGGCCTGTTTATCTCTTTATTCAACGCCTTTAAACACCGTGCAAACATTTCTATTGGCGGGTTAAAAATCGCATTGCTGGGCCGCATTCCAGGCTCATTGGCAGGCGGAGCATTATTGGTGATGGTTTCAACGAGCGTGTTGTCATTATGGTTGGGCTTATTGGTCGTATTTGCAGTGATTGTCAGCTTGCTTCCATTTAGGTTAGAGCCGACGCCTGCCAAAATGGGCATCGCGGGATTCTTCTCAGGATTTTTTGGCACCAGTTCAGGTATTGGTGGTCCACCTATGGCACTGCTACTCCAACACCAAGATGCCAATCAGCTGCGTGGCAACTTGTCTGCCTTTTTTGTCTTTAGTTCAATCATTTCGTTGATTGTTCAGATCCCAATTGGCTTCTTCACTATGCACCATTTGATCATCACCATACCTTTGCTGCCTGCGGCTTGGTTGGGTTACAAAGTGGCGTTGATGACCACGCAAAGCATTCCTAAAGAGAAGATACGAATTGGTTCTTTACTGTTATGTTCTATCAGTGGCTTTACTGCCATTTGGCAGGGCTTAGCTGGTTAGTATAGAGATAACGTAAGTACTGAAGGTTGCTTACGTTTTGTAACTATTTTGATGACAGCTCACTCATCTCGATAAGCAAGCGCATATGACTGACTAGTGACGTTATCCATTATGCTCAAATACCCTAATGCGGCGCCTTATTTAAGCTTTAAAGTCAGTACCACACTGTCGTAAACATCTCTATCTGGCGGTCACGATTCCCTCTCAATCACCATCAATGAACCATTACTGCATAAACCATTTTTTCATGAGCTTTTTGTATACAGAGCTCAGACTGTTCAAATTAGACTAAATGTTCAATTGAGAGCGTAGTTGCATTCACTATATCTCTATATACTCGAGCAATCATTAGCCAGGCAGATGAGCACGCTCAGTATTAAGGACATTCATATGAAACAACTTGGATTTAAGCAAGTTCTTTTAGTCGCAGTATCAGTAATAATCGCAATAAGTGTTGGTTCAGCCAACTATTTATCATATCAGAGTAAGAAGGAAGCACTCACTGACACTATTTATCAGAGCACACAAGACCGTATTCGCATTGAAGGGAATAAGGTTGAGACTTACCTGGAAGCTAAAACACAAGCAGTAGCAAAAATAGCCACTGATTACCGTCAAAATAATTATCAAGATAGACACGCCGAGCGAATGCGCGTGGGCTCATTGGGTGCTGATGTTGCGAACCTAATGATAGGTTTTGACAATGGTGATGCTTATGCCTCATTCGATTACCCGGGCTGGGATAATCACAAAAGCCCATCAAGCTACGACCCTCGTAGTAAAGCTTGGTACAAAGAAGGTAAGCGTTCAGGAAGCCTTGTATATACAGACCCATATACAGACTCCACAACAGGTACCTTAATGGTGAGCATTGGTAAAGATGTTGGTAACGGTGTGCTATTGGCAGACATTCCACTCGATGTTCTAAGTGACACTGTCTCTGAAATCGACCTCAACGGTGCTATTTCGATGATGATGACCAATGACATGACGGTGCTGGCTAGCACATCCAATGTGGTTAAGGTGGGCACTAAATTAACGGATTACGCTTCTTTGAAAGACGTTGCAAAAAAAGCACAAAATTCAGAAAGCACAATCGTTAATTATAGTATCAACGGCGTTGAGAAAGTGATGTTCAGCCATGCGGTTAGCTATGGTGATAAAGAGTGGTACCTACTTGTTGGATTAGACAAAAGCGTCGTATTCGCAGCGCTAGAAGTCGCTCAACAGCAAGCAATTATGATCACGATCGTCTACCTATTGATCAGCGTAGTTGCCACGTTATTCATTCTCAATATTCTTTACAAACCCATCCTAGCGTTGAAAGAAACCATTACAGGGCTATCAAATGGTGATGGTGATTTAACTCAGAGACTCGAAGTAAAGAAACACGATGATTTAGGGCAAATCGCATCTAGTATAAACCAATTCATCGAGCATATACAAGACTTGATGCTAAAAATTGACGCAGCATCGTCTGAACTGAAAGAAAATGTGCAGCAACTTGAACATAAATCAGATGAAAATAACCACATTTTGAATCAGCACGTGCAAGAAACTGAACAAATTGTCACTGCCATTGAAGAAATGAGTTCAACAGCTGACGCCGTTGCCCAAAATGCAGGTGAAACGGCGCAATCAACTAAAGTTGCGTCGGATATCGGGGAGCAATCACTCAATGCTGTCGGTGATGCACAAATGAAGGTTAATGCACTAGTTTCTGAGATAGAGAACACATCATCGAACCTAGAAAGCATGAGCCAAGAAACTAAAGGGATCAGTGATATTTTGACAGTGATTGGTGAAATCGCAGAACAGACCAATCTCCTTGCGTTAAATGCAGCGATTGAAGCAGCACGAGCGGGTGAGCAAGGTCGTGGGTTTGCAGTAGTAGCGGATGAAGTGAGAGCCTTAGCGAGTCGAACACAAGCGAGTACACAACAGATTGAACAAGCGCTGACTCGATTGCTTTCAGTGAACAAGAATGTTGAAGAGTCTATGAATAAGACGAAAGGGACTTGTGACGAAACATTTAATAACACCGAGAAAGTGGGCAGCAGCTTAAATGAGCTAACGTCACAAGTAACGGGGATCAATGACCTAAGTATTCAAATTGCAACGGCCGCAGAAGAGCAAAGCAGCGTCACTCAGGAAATTAGTCGTAACATGGTGGCTCTGAGTGACATTGTAAATGAACTCAACAAAAATGGAGATCAAGCTTTGGTGCAAACCAACAATATCTCCCAAGTAAACGAACGACTGGCATCAATGGTTGGTATGTTTAAACTACGTTAATTTCTACTAAAACAGTTAGTTAGAATGAAACCCGTAGTGTATGGAGGTTATAGTTTCAAATAGCGTCTATAGTTTTTCAATAGCAGTCATCGTTTAAAATAGCCGCCTTCTCCGAAGGCGGTTTTTTATTCCTCTCTTTCAAAAGCCCCACCAGAGCTCTTCTAGGCAAGTTTATTACTCATTTGCTATCTCTTAGAAACATCGGCAACAAAGGTTCTATTTTTTGCGTCGGAATCAGTGGCACCAATAGGTAGATCAAACCGGCAAAGGCGATAGACGCAGCTAAGTCTTCAGGGCGGTGCATACCAAGCCAAACTCGGCTATACGCCACGCCACCAGCCCAAACTAGCAAACCGCCGACTAAGTAAAAACGTTTCGCTTCCAGGAACAAGCCGCCAAAGAACGCCAGACACACGCCAACGAAAATCATGTGCCCAGATGGGAAAGAATAGTCAGTCTCACCTAGCCAATGACGTGTTCGCCACTCACTCACCTTATCTTTCACAGATGTAATCGCTGCATTCTTTTCTACCAATGGCAGTTCGTAAAACAGCTCTGGCATGTCAACGACTTCTTGGGTCACCAAATACTCAGAATAAGGACGCGGGCTTTCTGTAGAGTGCTTTAAGAAAGTTTTTGCTGCAAAGCTGAGAACCAACAACAAGCCGAGCTGCAGACAAAGGCTGACGAGCTTAGCTTTGGAAAATTTCATCGTGAGCAATACCAAAGACAAAACAGCTAGCGTTACCAAGAACCCTTGATTACCCGCCGAGTAAGTCACAAACGTTATGAAGGCGCCTTGGAAAGGCGAAACCGCAGCCCCAAGGTCAAAATAAGATCCAAAGATCAAAAACGGTACGAGAGAAGACAAACTTAAAACGAGCAGTAATAAGCCTTTGGATTTGTTAGAGAACGGAGATGTCATGACTAAGATCTTTTGGATAAAGTGGATGGATGCTAGCGCAGCTTAGCACTGCCAATATCAATTTTATGTCAAAACGGTCATTAAGCCGTCATGGTCTAACAATGTTCGATTGATGAACCTCTTGAGTATTGATTCAGTGAACGGCCACGCCAGCACCAATAATGTTCGACATCCACTGATGTTCATAGAGCAACAAAGACCACTCAAACCAGCTGAGACAAAGGCATTATCCCACTAAAGACTGCCGGACACGTTCTGCTGATAAAGTGAACACTTACCCGATTATAAGGCTGGAATCTGAAAAACTTTGCTGTCAGTCCTTTAAATCCACTATTGAAAGGATTACCATCTGGTCTGCTTTCAAAGCAAAACAGATTATTAATTTTTATTCTCAGGGCGGGGCGAAATTCCCCACCGGCGGTATGTTTTTAGCAAAATCTAAAGATAAGCCCGCGAGCGCTCGATTCGTCGAGGTCAGCAGATCTGGTGAGATGCCAGAGCCGACGGTCATAGTCCGGATGAGAGAGAATGAAAACACACTCGTTTAAGTTGGAAAGGTGTACCTATTTATTAGGTTCATGCCTCCAACTTAGACGGGTGCATTTCGTTTTGGATAAAACCATAATGAGCTAATACCAATCACAGTAAATAAATGATCAGAGATAGCGCAGGAAAAACGCTTGAGAACAAGGCAAAATTTTTCGATAAGTAGTTATTCTACAGTCAAAAATTTTAACGCCGTTATCAAGGGTTTTAACCAGCTAGAATGACCAGTTGTTTACTACGATTGGTACAAGTTGACTTGTAATGAGTCTGCTTTGTTGTGCTCGGTTGAGATCCCTCATACAGCCCTGATTCTGGTGATATTTTAGGAGTTTAACCATGAATCAGTCTTCACTACTTGCCGAATTTGGCGAACCAATCACTCGCGTTGAAAACGCACTGCAAGCTCTACGCGAAGGTCGTGGCGTACTTCTACTTGACGATGAAGATCGCGAGAACGAAGGCGACATCATCTACTCAGTAGAACACCTAACTAATGCGCAAATGGCGCTTATGATCCGAGAATGCAGTGGTATTGTGTGCTTATGCTTAACAGACGAGCAAGCGAACCAACTTGAACTCCCACCTATGGTTGTTGATAACAACAGCGCAAACCAAACTGCGTTTACCGTCACTATCGAAGCAAAAGTCGGCGTAACAACAGGTGTTTCTGCCGCTGACCGTGTAACAACGATCAAGACAGCTGCAAACCCAACGGCTAAGCCTACTGACCTAGCTCGCCCTGGCCACGTATTCCCATTACGCGCTCGTAAAGGTGGTGTACTGGCTCGCCGCGGTCACACAGAAGGTACTGTGGATCTAATGCAAATGGCTGGTCTTCAATCGGCAGGTGTACTGTGTGAAGTTACCAACCCAGACGGCACGATGGCAAAAGCGCCAGAGATCGTTGCTTTCGGTAAAATGCACAACATGCCTGTACTGACCATTGAAGATATGGTGATGTACCGCACTGAGTTCGACCTAAAACTGGCTTAATGTTTAATATTTAATGCTTAGTGCTTAGTGCTTAGTATCCCGATATTAACTCAAGCGCATTGACCTAAACAGATCTAGGCTCACCAATGGAGCCAAGCTTATTTTAAACAGGGCATAGTGACTGTCACTCAAACAGCTTTTACAGCTGACTGATACCGTCCAATAAACCCTGTTAGAATCAGAACCGCATACAAAAATTAGAGCCTCACTGATTTCAGTGGGGCTTTTTTCATACTCACGTCCGATAAAAAACCGAGCCAATTAGCAACTATTATCATTAACAATACACAATTGTTATGTTATAACATCGCAAATGATTACTCATAACTAGGACAAAAGCATGAAAAAGCTTGCCGCACTGGCGCTACTTTCCATCAGTGCACTACTCATATGGATATTTTTACCATCAAAAGAAACACAACCAACAACGCTAAACATTTCTGGCCCCTTTGAATTTACCGACCAAGATTTATCTAAAAACGGCTATTTATTTACACGGTTACAAGTCGTTGAAGCGCTTACTGCTATCGATAAGTCAGGCAACGTCACCCCTTTATTAGCGAAAGAATGGACAACTAACGCAAACAATTTACGCTGGGAATTCACATTGCGCCCAGACGTTGTGTTCCACGATGGCTCCCCGCTTACCGCGCAAGCTGTTCAAACTTCTCTTTCTCACGCTTTAAAAAAACCTGGCGTATTAAAGCGTGTACCTATCAAAGAGGTATCAGCTTCAGACAACCTTCTAGTGATAGAACTATCTCAACCTTACCGACCATTGCTGGCAGTGTTAGCTCATTACACAGCAGCGATTGCAGCACCAAGTTCGTTTGATCAACAAGGAAATGTTGCACAGCTGAGTGGTACAGGTCCTTATAAAATCCAAGAGTTACAAGCGCCTCATAAAGCGCATGTTGTCAAAAATGCGGACTACTGGGGCACAAAAGCCTCGATTGAACATGTTCACTACCTTGCAGGTCATCGCTCTGAAAGCCGTGCTTTGTTAGCACAAACCGGTCAAGCTGATCTGGTTTACACACTCGATCCAGCCAGTATCGACCTACTTGAGTCAGCAAAGAATGTTGAATTGGTGATGGAGTCCATCCCAAGAACGATCCTAATTAAGTTGAATAATGAACACCCACTTTTGAATCATTCAGATGTGCGTCAAGCTATCAGTTTAGCTTTGGACCGAACGGGTATTTCAAAACAAATTGTCCGCGTTCAAGGCTCTGAAGCCTATCAACTGTTTGCCCCTTCTCTTGGCGCATGGCACATCAATAACCTTGAGCAAACTCAGCGCAATATCGACCAAGCGAAAACATTACTTGCAGGGCAAGGTTGGCAGGAAAATGAGGAAGGTCTCCTTTCGCGAGAAGGCAAAACATTCGATATTACTTTAACTACCTACTCAGACAGACCAGAGCTGCCTATCGTAGCTACCGCGATTCAAGCTCAGCTCAAAGAAGTCGGCATTCAAGTGAATGTTTCTATCGATAACTCAAGTGCAATTCCATCAAAGCACAAAGACGGCACATTAGAAATGGCGCTCGTGGCGCGTAATTTTGGCACTACGGCGGATCCCCTAGCCTTACTAATGCGCGACTTTGCTAGCCATAAAGGCAGTGACTGGGGACCAATGAACTGGTCTTCTGATGAGTTCAGCAGCTTGCTTGAACGCCTATCGGTTGAACCAAACCAAGAACAATATAATCTAATGACTCAAGAGGCTTCATCCATATTAGCGGAAGAAATGCCGCTGATTCCTGTGACTTTCTACACTCAATTAGTCGCGGTGAATGAACGTGTTAACCACTTCTCATTTGACCCATTTGAAATCAACTATCGCATCTCAGAGATGACGATTAATGATTAATATCTTAATCCGAAGAGTACTCCAAGCTGGCTTTGTGGCTTGGAGTATCGGAACACTCACTTTCATTTTAATGCGCTTGTTACCCGGCGACTTTGCTTTTCGAATTGCAGCGGGTCGCTATGGGTATGATTATGTGGATGCGGATGCGGCACAAGCGGTTTATCAAGAGCTAGGGCTTGATCGTTCGGGCTTGCAGCTATACCTCGAATGGCTATGGGATCTTCTCCATTTTGATTTGGGAACATCATTGATTAGTGGCACCCCCGTCATTGATGAAATCAGCCACCAGCTCGGGCATTCCATTTTATTGGCAGTCGTCGCGACCGTCATTTCTCTTCTCATTGCCATCCCAATCGGTATTTATTGTGGAAAACGGACCGACTCTTTTGCAGACCATTTCTCGCTATTAGGTTCCATCATCTTAAGAGCTCAGCCTGTATTTTTAATAGGTTTGGCCTTGGTGATTATATTTTCGTTACAGCTG
Source organism: Vibrio atlanticus (assembly GCF_024347315.1). NCBI lineage: Bacteria > Pseudomonadati > Pseudomonadota > Gammaproteobacteria > Vibrionales > Vibrionaceae > Vibrio > Vibrio atlanticus. The sequence continues at coordinate 30,954 of NZ_AP025461.1, forward strand.
AATTGGCTTCCTGTGGCAGGCTTTGGTCGAGTCGAGTTTATCATTTTGCCCGCCCTCGCCTTGGCACTATCGCTGGCTGCAATGTCTAGTCGTCTTATAAGAAACGCCACTCACGATGCCATCACAGCACCGCACTTTTTATTCGCTCGTTTAAAAGGACTCAGTGAGGCGCAAGCTTTCCAGCATCACGCTCATAAACACATCGCTTTACCTGTTATTACTTTTGTTGGTGTTCAAGCAACCGGGTTAATTGAAGGGATCATTATGATCGAGTCATTGTTCTCCTGGCCAGGTATTGGGCATGCATTGGCGCATGCGATTTTCCGTAGAGATATTCCAATGATTCAAGGGGCAGCATTGCTGATGGGGCTTCTATTTGTGGTCATCAATACCTTAGTCGATCTTGTTAACTACCTATTGGATCCAAGGCAACGCGCGAATAAAACTTCAGGTTTATTTTCAAAATTCGCGCCTAATAGACCACAAGCAGAACCCAAAAGAAAGAAGGTTAAGATCGTATGAATTTAACAAAACCGCAATGGTTAGGTCTGATTATCTTAGCCGCTTTATTATGCCTAGTCATGCTAGAGCGGACTGTCTATCAAGGTGATATTGCCAAGCAAAATTTAGACCTTGCATTCACAACGCCTTCTGTCGAAGAACCTTTAGGCAGAGACCATTTTGGACGCAGTAATTTAGCGAGATTAAGCCACGCCATTACCACCTCACTTTCCATGGCATTAATCAGTATTACCACCGCAGCGTTGTTAGGGACGTCAATGGGAGTAATAGCCGGCTGGAAACAAGGATGGTGGGATAAAATCTTTTCATTCAACGTGAATATGATACTCGCCATGCCCGGCTTAATTCTTGTTTTACTTTTTGCGGCTATGGTTCCGGGATCATTCCTCATTCTATATATCGCCATATCGCTCATGCTGTGGGTGGATTTTTTCCGCGTGTCACGCAACCGAACGTTGTCACTCATTCAGTCACCTGCAGTAGAAGCCTCTCGGCTTTATGGGTTCAACCACTGGTATATATTCAAGCGTCACTTGTGGCCAGATTGCCGAAATGATTTATTCACCTTGTTCTGTTTTGGTACGGGTAATTCAATACTGGCACTCGCGTCTTTAGGCTTTCTACATGTTGGGCTTAAGCCGCCAGAAGCTGAGCTCGGCTTAATGATGGTTGAACTGTTCCGTTACTACCACCAAGCCCCTTGGGTTTTGATTCAACCGGTACTGACCGTTTTTCTTCTGGTATTAAGCTTTCATTTATTAGCTCAAGGAAAACGTCACACGCAATCCTCAAAAAACCATGCGCATAAAAAACCGGGAGCTAAACAAGAAAAAACCCAACTAGGCAAACAAACGGATAAAGGAGTAGCAGCATGAACGCAATGTTAAAAATTGAAAACCTGTCGATTCAAACTGATACTCAAACCTTAGTCCAGGGCTTAAGTTTAGATTTATATCCTCAGCGTCCGCTCACCATCTTGGGCGAAACAGGGGCGGGGAAAAGCCTAATCGCGGCAGCTATCGCCGGCACCTTGCCCGATGCCTTAAAACCAGAGGGCGACATTACTTTGTTTAATGAGCTTAACCCTTTAAATCGAGAACGTTTTTGGGGTAAAGAAATCGCTTTGCTACCTCAAGAACCTTGGTTAGCACTCAACCTGCTTCGGACTATAGGATCGCAGATAAGCGAAGTTCATAAGCTGGTTTTAAACGAAGGTCGTTCCCAGAGTGACACACTCACCCATCGTGCACTTCAACAAATGGATCTGGGCAAAGATGGAGATAAACACCCATTTGAACTCTCGGGCGGAATGGCGCAACGTGCTGCGTACTTATGTGCGACTCAAGCTGGAGGCAAACTGTTAATTGCCGATGAACCCACAAAAGGCTTAGACGAAAGCCGACGTGATCACGTTGGGCAACTTCTCCTTTCTCACTGCCAACAACTTGAAAATGGCAAACCCGGTGGCCTGCTCACCATCACTCACGACATTAAGCTGGCTAAAATGCTAGGTGGTGACATCATTGTCATGAAAGAAGGGGCAATTGTTGAAAGGGGAGACGCTAAAGCCATTTTAGATCAGCCACAAGCGGCCTACACAAAAGCGCTAATACAAGCTCAACCTGAGTATTGGTCTCTTGATCAGCCAACTTCCTCGCAACCTTCAAATGAATCAAATAGTCACGCTACTCCCTCAGAGGTTGGCATACAAAGCGAGCTGAAGCCATTGCTTGAAGTTGAAAGTTTAGCTATTTATCGCGATCAAAGAACACTCTTTTCAGATCTGACGTTCTCATTATCACAAGGTGAAATACTGGGAGTTTATGGTGACAGCGGATGCGGAAAGTCTTCTCTCGCCGATACTTTACTAGGGTTGCATCACGACTTTTCCGGCAATATCGACTGGCTTAAAAAAATCGAAAAAGGACAACGCCTTAAGCTTTACCAAGATCCACCCAGTGCGCATTCTCCTCACACAACACTAAAAACGTTACTTAATGACTTATGTGCGCTTCACAAGCTAAATCGCTCCAAGATACCCGTACTTCTAGATAGATTGAGCCTTGATTCTGCATTACTTGAGCGTCCTTCAAGCCAAGTATCAGGGGGAGAATTGCAGAGGTTTGCGATTTTACGAGCGCTACTGATGAGTCCAAAACTATTAATTGCAGATGAACCCTCATCACGATTAGACCCCATCACAGCAGCCCAAACGCTAAAGCTGATTGTTGAAGTATCGAAAGAAGCTAACTGCGGCCTAATTTTGATCAGCCATGATCAACTGGCTTTGAGTAAGCTATGCAATAAAGTGATCGACTTATCGCGCTATTGATTTATCTAGCTATTGATTTCTGGAACGATCGACTTAAACGAGCTTCGCGGTTATCTGTCTTCTCAGTGGTACATTCGCCGTAAATCTTTAGTCATACCTTCACTATCTACTCACTGAATGTACATCTCTGTGTAACCCAACCTGACTAACCTTGCATAAGAGGTTAGCCAGATTGTAGCTATTTATGCTTCAGCCATAGCAAAGTCTAGAAACTATAAACACCTCTAACCTCTTCTATCGCACTCACTCGAATGGTGAGGTGATGCACCAGTATTGGTCATCCACAAGCGGGATTAAAATATAAGTCGTTGAAATATAATGTTTATCAATTTTGGCACAAATCGTGAACTACCACTAAGTAGGTATTCAGATATTAGGAGTTGAATATGTTGGTCGTTATTTCAGTGGGTTTATCCCTATTAGTACTTGCAGCGCTGTGTCATTTCTCAAAGAAGAGACAAACAGCGCTATCACACCGGTTTGAAACCTTAGTTCTACTCAGACAGTTATTGTTGCTATCACGCAAACATCGCGCGGCAACGCATTATGCTCTGGCGTATCAATTGACGAGCGACTCAATTCGAAAAGTGAATCAGATTTACGACAACATACTTGAGGTATCTGAACTGCTTCAATCTCATGTGTCGTTTGACAGCCGTCCGATGTATCGCATTTATCATCTCAAACTCATCGCTATGCACAATGACTGGCAAAACCGTAGCTTAGTACGTAATCAATCGATTCATGGAAAAACGATTCGTCACAGCATGTTCTTGATGGATGAAGTGATGATCATCTGGCTGATTCAATCAGAACGAGAAGACATGAGCCGTGAGTACCACATGAACTGGCAACAGATCTTGGATTGCATGGAGATCCTGACCAAGTTGAGAATGGCCATCCCTGGGATAGAAAAGGCGGATATGGAGAAGCCTGAGGAGTACGCGAGATTCAAATTCTATGCATCTCAGACTCACCGTAAACTCAACCAATTATCAATTATCTGCCCTATTAGCAGTGGATCACCAGTTTGCACTCGAGCGATGCATGCACTCGCAGAAATCGCATCGAGCAACGAATTAACCCAACCGACAGATAGCTTATACGAATTAACCAGTGATATTTCTAGCGTCGTATCGCAAGTTTACGACCAAGTATTATCCGACATTACTAGAAACTTGTATCAGCCTTTACCTGACATCAACGATAAGGCGATAAACACCCGATTATCGGTACACAGATACGTGTAAAGACTTCGTGAGAGGAGAGCGTGTGGAACTCTGAATGATTGAGTTCAAATCCGATATCACCTTTGATATCGGATTTTTGTATTTATGTGTTTATGCCTTGTGTACTTATGTACTTGTGTACTTGTGTACTTAGAATATATAACCTCAAACATCACCAGACTTAATATCGCTAGACCAAGCTTCTGCTGCAAAATCAATGAACTGACGAACAACAGGCAGCTGATAACTGCGAGACAGATACACCGCCCAAAGCACACTGCTGGGTGAAACAAAGTCATCCAATATTCGTTTCAATTTACCATTCGCAATCAGTGGATTGGCTAAATCACAAGGTAAGCGAACAATCCCTTTTCCATGCTGTGCGGCGCGAGTTAATACCCCAACATCGTTAGCCTTGATAGTGCCAGACACCTCAACCGAATAGTGCTGGTTATCCTTAACGAAATCCCACTTAGAAACACTCAAATGGCGAAAACAATTGTGCTGTCGAAGCTCGTCGACCGTTTTAGGTTCTCCATGCTTGTCTAGGTAGACTTGAGAGGCACACACCACTGAATCAATTTCCATGAGCTTTCGAGCAATCAAACTATCGTCAGGTTGGTCAGTATAGCGAAGGGCAATATCTATTCTCTCATCCACCAACTGCGCAAAACGATCTGATGCAAACAACTCGACCGTTATATTAGGGTGACGCTCTGTGAATTGCTCAACCACATCCAACAGCATGTTTTGAGTTAAACCAATCGGCGCTGCAATTCGAATTACCCCTGAAAGATCGTCGGTTTGATTGAGTGAAGTGACTTCTAGCTCTGCGGTTTCATGGAGTATCTTCTCGCAACGTTGCAGCGCAATCTCTCCTGCCGCTGTCAAACTGACCTTACGAGTAGTTCTGTGCAGTAACCTTTGTTTTAACCACCCTTCAATCTCTTGAACATGCCGTGAAACCTGCAACCGGCTCATATCTAAGTGCTCAGCTGCTTGAGTGAAGCTGGCACAATTTGCGACTTCAACAAAGCTACGCATCGCCGTCAGCCTATCCATCACACACTCCTTAAGCTATTTAACAGCTAATCAAATCTTATTAGATCACTAAATAGATACAATCTACATCATTTTACGATATTTATCGCAACCTAGTGAGCTATTAGACTGCAATGGCTGTCGAGAAACAGACTCAATAAATTAGATAATTGGAGAGACATTATGAAAATTGCAGTATTAGGCGCATCTGGTTGGATTGGTAGTCACATTGCTCAAGAAGCTCAATCTCGTGGTCACGAAGTTGTTGCTGTTGTAAGAGATGCAAGCCGCATAGAAATCAGCGATGTTGAAGTTCGTTCATTTGATTTACAAGATGAAGCAGCAAGCCTTGCAACCGCACTATCCGGCGTTGATGCAGTAATCACTTCGATTGGCGGACGTGCTTTGGGTAATCACGACATCGTAAAAAGCACAGCAACTAAGCTGCTTGAGACACTGCCAAGCATTGGTATCGAGCGCCTGCTTTGGGTTGGCGGTGCAGGTTCATTAGAAGTGGCGCCAAACGTACCGTTAGTGACCGTTCCTGACTTCCCAGCAGATTACAAAAACGAAGCGCTAGCACAGGGTGAAGCTCTTGAAGTGTTCAAGCAATCAAACAACGAGGTTAACTGGACGTTTGTTAGCCCTGCAGCAGAAATTTTCCCGGGCGATAAGCTATCAACCTACCGCACAGGTGGTGATCAGCTGCTCACCGACGAAAATGGCAACAGCAAAATTTCAGTCAGCGACTACGCGATTGCGATGATTGATGAGCTCGAAGCTGGCAAGTTCCCACGTCAACGTATTGGTGTCGCTTACTAGTCAATTCATATATAAAAACTAAAAAAGCCGCTTGTTCACAACAATGCGGCTTTCTCATCTTTACATTGAGCATTCCTTTAATCCAATGGCAAGTGACCCGTTTTCACTAGGATAACCGTCTCTTCTTCCACATAAGGGAAATGCTCGCTCATATGAGGGCTACGCATCCAAGTGTGTTTTGGATACACGCCATGTTCATCTTTAAAAGTGCCTGACAACACAAAGATCTCTTCACCACCAAAATGACGGTGTGGCTGAAAGCGCTCACCAACGGGCCATTTCACCAAGGCCACATTTTCGTGCTCAAAACCATGTAGCGGCATCACTTGTAAGCCACCGATGCCCGGAAGCCATTCCGTTTCTAGGGTATTGATACGAACTTGAGTTAAGTCTCTCGCATCAAACTGATTAAGCTTCACCAAGATCGTGCAGCCATCTTTGCTTGATGGAGAATGCGCACTGCCCGGGGGATTACGGATATAAGTGCCGGCAGGGAAATCTCCAGTTTCATCTGAGAACACACCCTCTAATACGAATATCTCTTCGCCTTGCGGATGCGGGTGCTCAGAAAACGAAGATTCAGGATCGTACTTCACCACGCTAGTCGTGTGACCCGATTCTTTCTCTTCTCTTTCAAGCGGCTTACGCCAAACCCCTTTGGCAGGGCTTGCAATCCAGTCTAATGATTCGGTTTCAATAACCAGCTTTTTTGAAAAGTCCATGTTGAACATAATGGCGACCTTACTCTTGTTATTTTTCTATACGTTCTGTCTACATTTTATTCTAGGAATAACGAAAGAGAAAACCCCGAAGCCTTAGCTCACTGGCATTTGTTCAAAGCGACCTTTTACGAAATCAATGAAGGTTCGAATTCGGCTTGGTTGATAGCGGTCTCGATGGTAGATCGCTGAAAAGTCCACTTTAGGTACTATCCACTCATCAAACACTTGCAGCAGTTGCCCGTCGTTGAGTTCTTGTAAGCAATAGATGGTTGGAACACGAATAATTCCGTTGCCCGACTTCGCGCCCTGCACCAACACTCGCCCATTCTTACATTGCAGTCTGCCCGTCACATGCACATCGACCGTTTTCTTGTTATCGTCCAAAGCTTGAAAACTCCATTTGCGTACAGATCCTGTTAAACAATCATGGTGGGCTAAACCTTTAGGGTGATTGGGCTTTCCTTTACGAGCGAAATACTCAGGACTCGCGAGTGTTCCCATCTCGATGTCTAAAAGCTTTCTTGCGATAAAGCCCGCGTCTTCTAAGCTTCCCATGCGAAAAGCGATATCAAACGCGTCTTCAATCAAGTCGACTCGGTTGCTACTGAAATCAAGACTAATACTGATATCTGGGTAGAGCTGCATAAACTCATTGACCAGATCCGCGATGATCACCTCACCCAAATAACCGCCGACACAGTTTACTTTTATGTCGCCACGTACTTCTTCGACATCGTCCACAGCAGCAATCAGAGCTTGGTCTATATTATCTAAGGCTTGTTCGCATCTCGCGTACAGATCTTGCCCCGCGTGAGTTAGCCTCAAAGTACGAGTGGTGCGGATAAACAACGTCACGCCCATCTGCTTTTCTAGGCTACTCACTTGGCGTGATACGTGAGAACGCGAGACATCAAGCTCCTCCGCTGCTTTGGTAAAGTTACCTAAACGAGCGATAAGCACGAAAGAACGAATATCAGACAGGTTAATTTGATTGAGCATGGTCGCCAGCTTAGTTGTGAGACTTTAAGATGATGAAGTAATAGAGAGCACATGTTCATTGTTGCACCACAGCAACAGTGTTTCAAGTAAAGCGCTATATATCAACAATGCTATTTTCCTTAATATACCTCCATCGCAACGAAGCAAGACAACAAGCACTTGATTCGAATGCACTTAAACAACACGTCGTAGCCAACCGACGCAATAAAAGTACAGAGGAAATAAAATGAAAAAACTAATCGTAATTACAGGTGCAAGCTCTGGTATTGGTGAAGCAATCGCTCGTCGTCTAAGCGATGAAGGTCACCCTCTGCTACTTTTAGCTCGTCGTGTTGACCGCCTTGAAGCGCTGAACCTACCAAACTCACTGTCAGTAAAAGTAGACGTAACAGACAAAGCGTCTTTTGATGCAGCAATCGCACAAGGTGAAGCGAAATTTGGCCCTGTAGACGCGCTTATCAACAACGCTGGTGCAATGCTTCTTGGTCAAATTGATACTCAAGATGCTCAAGAGTGGAAGACAATGTTCGACGTGAACGTAATTGGTCTTCTAAACGGCATGCAGTCTGTACTTGCTCCGATGATGGAACGCAACACAGGTACTATCATCAACATCAGCTCAATTGCGGGTAAGAAAACTTTCCCAAGCCACGCAGCTTACTGTGGTACTAAGTTCGCGGTACACGCTATTTCTGAAAACGTTCGTGAAGAAGTTGCTGCTTCAAATGTTCGTGTTACGACTATCGCACCGGGTGCTGTAGAGACTGAACTTCTGTCTCACACAACATCTCAAGAAATCAAAGATGGTTACGACTCTTGGAAAGAAGACATGGGCGGCGTATTGGCTGCTGACGATATTGCTCGCGCGGTATCGTACGCTTACCAACAACCACAGAATGTATGTATCCGTGAGATTGCTCTAGCACCAACTAAGCAACAGCCGTAAGTTTCAGTGATTAACTTACGTAACGTCTTTGTTTAATTGACGTATAGAGAAAGGGACCTTTACTATAAATAGCAAAGGTCCCTTTTTTCTATTGTCCGAACTCAATAAACACTAGGCTTGTTTTGCGACCTCGCGACCACGCCATTGAATCACAATCAGTGCGACAATAATTACAATACCCAAAGGTCCTAGCCCGAATGGATTGAGTAGCAATAATGGAATGGCAAGTAATGCTGCTAAGCGCTCAACCATGCTCAGTGAACGAATCAAATACCCTTCAATTGCGATCGCTATCGCGACAATAATAGTCAGCGTCTGGACGATTGACAAAAGCAACGCTGGCATTCCGTCGTCAGGATTCACAAGGCTTGTGTATGCCATCATAATTGGGATGATGAACAGACCACCCGCCAACTTGAACGCTTCTACCGAAGATTTCATTGGGTTAGCATTCGCTACACCAGCCCCAGCAAAAGCAGCCAAGGCTATAGGTGGCGTTACGTTCGAGGTTTGAGACAGCCAAAATACGATAAGGTGAGCAGTTAACAATGGTAAGCCAAAATCGCTTAGCATTGGTACAGCCATAACCGCCAACACAATATACGCCGCTGTTACAGGTAAGCCCATACCCAAAATTAAAGCCACTAAACTGATTAAGCCCAATGCAATAAGCATGTAGCCACCAGAGAAGTCCATCACAAACTGAGTAAACTGCAAACCGATTCCTGTTTGCCCTACCACACCAACAATAATGCCCGCCGCACCACACGCTGCAGAAATCGGCAACGCCATCAGTGCACCATTTTTCATCCCTTCAATGAACTTCTTCAATCCGATTCGACTGTGTTTACGCAGCGCCGCGGTTAGTAGAATTGCACTACAACCCGCAACACCAACTAGCAACGGTGAGTAAGCCATCATTAAGAGTGCCGTTATCAAGATCAACGGAATCAGGTGGTGAGCGCCATCTTTCATCACCGAAATCACGGCTTCTGTTCTGCTTACAGCTTTGAGGTTCAACTTGCACGCCATTAGATGGACGTAAAGCAAAGTACAGAAAAAGTATAAAATAGCAGGAGCAATCGATGCGATCATGATTTCGCTGTAAGGCACACCAGTAAATTGCGCCATCACGAACGCACCAGCCCCCATAATTGGTGGCATAATTTGCCCACCCGTAGAGGCGGCAGCTTCAATACCTGCGGCTTGCTCTGGTTTATAACCGAGCTTCTTCATCATAGGGATAGTAATTGAGCCTGTGGTCACCGTATTCGCTATCGCAGAACCAGAAATAGAACCCAAACCTGCCGATGCCAATACCGCGGCTTTCGCAGGGCCGCCACGGTATTTACCGGCGATTGAGAATGCGAGATCAATAAAGAATTTACCGGCTCCGGTCACCTCTAGAAATGCACCAAACAACACAAAGATGAATACCGTTGTCGCGGCGATCCCTAACGCAGAACCAAATACACCATTAGCGGAGTAAATCTGGAACTGAATCAGCTCTTGTAGCGTGTAAGCCTTAATAGAAAAACCACTTGGCAGCATGTCACCGAACGCGCTATACGCAAGGAACAACACTGCGATTAACACCATCACCCAACCAACAGTACGTCGGCATCCTTCTAGCAGCAGTACCAACAAAGCACTACCAGCAAACATGTCAGCAAATTGAAGGCCATAAAACAGATGATTGATGTCGTTGTAATCGAATATCCATAAACGGTAGCCAGCAAACACCACCACGGCACACAAGATCACATCGATCAGCTTGCCCACAATAAAGAGCTTATTCTTTCGGTTAGAGATCAATGGGTAGTGAAGGAAGATCAATACCAATACCCAACACAAGTGGATGGGTCTAAAATAGGTTGCCGAGATCGTTGAACTCACGCCTTGCCATATCTGAAAAGCCGACAGTGCTACTGCAACAACTAAAGTCAAATAGCCCATTGTTTTCACGAGTTTTTCATAGGGTAATAGTTGGGGTGACGCATTTTGATTATCAGGGGTAATATCCATATTAATGCCTGCTGGATAAGAACGAATTGATAAAAAGGGCAAGTGAGATTTCACTTGCCCTGAGGTAGAGATGTTACTTGCTTACCGAATCTAGGTACTTCTGAGCACCAGCATGAATCGGTACGCCTTGCAGTCGAGAAGCATTCTCTGGTGTGGTCATTTCAGCCATTTTCACGACTTTACGAATATCACCGATGTTCTCAAAAGCGGCTTTAGTCAGATTGTAAGCCATGTCATCACTCATGTTGGCATTAACCACCAATACGTTCCACACACTAAGTGTCGATACTGGATCAACCTTATTGTAAACACCTGCTGGAATGTCGTAAGCACTGTAGGCTGGATATTGTCTCATGAAGTTAGCACTCTCTTCTTCAGAGATAGAAATCACCTTAACGTCGTGAGTTAACGCAATCTGTGTTACCGCGCCAACACCTTGACCACCAACAATGAAACCCACATCGATTTGACCATTCGCCAAAGCATTAGTGGTTTCTGAGTAATTAAGGTAAACCGCATCAATATCTTTTTTCACATCAATACCCATCGACTCAAGTAGTGCTGCAGATGTTACTGCCGTACCACTAGCAGGGGCCCCAAGGGAAACACGTTTACCTTTGAGTTGCGATAATGAATCAATACCAGAGTTTTTAAGAGTGATGGTATGAACTAGATTTGGATATAGAGCAAACAGCGTTTTCACTGGCATTTTCTTAGGAAATTTACCTTCGCCATTGTAGGCATCCAGAACCACGTTACCCATTGCAATCCCGGCGATCATATCGCCACGTACAACCTTGATGGTGTTCTCGACAGACGCTGCTGTCACTTCTGCTTTTGCATTCACATCCTGTACGTTTTCAGACCAGACTTTAGCTAATGCGCCACCAAATGGGTAATAGATACCACTTTGACCGCCTGTACCGATTGAATAGTTTTCTGCACTTGCCATCGTAGGCAGAATCGCGAGTAAAGCTACTAATAAGTTACGTTTAAGCACAATCATCTCCTTGATTATTAACCGTAATTAGATATACACCTAACTACAGGCTTTATTTTCTGTTCGTTTTTTGAGCCGTTCAAACATTACATGCGATCGAATATTGTGCAATTAAATACTATGCAATTGTGAAGCAAGTGTTAAATTGATCACTTATCAATAAAAAAGCGCCCAAGCTGGCTGGTGCTTGAGCGCTTTTAACAAACTAAAGATGTTGATTAGAAGTTGTAACCACCACCAATCATGAATACCCATGGATCAATATCAACGTCTGTTGAGTACTGTTTCCCACCAGCCTTGTACTTGGCTGTAGTATCGATGTCTGCGTACCAGACGGATGCGTTTAAAAACCAGTCGTCGTTGATCATGTAATCCATACCAACATTCGCAGCCAGTCCCCACGAATCATCAAGGGACAAGTCACTTAAACCAGCATCTTTAGCCGCACCATTAAGCTCTTCGTCAAAGAATACGGTGTAGTTAATACCAGCACCTACGTAAGGACGGAACTTGCTGTTTGCTTCGCCGAAGTAGTACTGAACCATCAACGTTGGTGGTAAATGTTTTGTCTCGGCGATATCACCTAAACCACCATGGTTTGTAGAAATTGTATGGGAGAACGGCGTCGCTGCAAGAATCTCGAGACTGATGTTGTCTGTAAACATGTAGCCAAATGTCAATCCAAGTTGGGTGTTTGAATCCACACCAAATTTTGAACCCGATGTCTCCAAAACATCTCCACTGCTATCGTTAGGAGACACTATTGCGGCACCAGCACGGATGATGAAATCACCTTCTTTATGAGCAAAAGCACTAGTTGACATAAGAGCCGCAACAACCGCAATACCACATACTGTTTTTTTCATTATAATTTCCTTTTGAGGGCTTAATCGTTATTGGTGAATGAGTAATCATTTCTTATTTTGCGTGCAAGGTAGCATATAATAACCCTACTTTATTGATGGAAATCAATTTGTGAAAACTTGTGAGAACTTATGTAAATTTGCATCGACTTGATCACTTTATCGCTTCATTTTATTGACAGTTTTGTAATGCAACTTTCCCGTGCGTCATTTTGTTAATTTAACCCCTTCACCTTGCCCGGGTCTATTTGGATCAAAATAGAGCAAGCCAATATCTCGTACGCATCAATTTGGTGCACTTCCACAATAATCACTCTCACCTCGTTTAATATTCAATGAGTTACATTTGGCTTAGTGCTTGCAAGTCTATGTTCATAATCATAAATACATTGAGGTTCTGACTATGCAAGACACTCTAACAATCGTTCTGGCCGGCGGTGTAGGCTCTCGGCTTTCTCCCCTTACCGATAACCGTGCAAAACCTGCGGTACCTTTTGGCGGTAAATATCGAATCATCGATTTCACGCTCGCGAACTGCTTACACTCTGGGCTGCGCCAAATTTTGGTGCTGACTCAGTACAAGTCTCACTCTTTACAAAAACATTTAAGAGATGGTTGGTCGGTGCTTAACCCCGAGCTCGGCGAATACATCACCAATGTCCCCCCACAAATGCGTACAGGTGATAGTTGGTATAGCGGTACTGCCGATGCGATTTATCAAAACTTGTATCTGCTTTCTCGTAGCGAAGCTAAGCATGTAGTGGTGTTATCAGGCGACCATATCTATCGCATGGATTACGCGCCAATGCTCAAGCAACATAAAAAGAACGAGGCCGATCTAACCGTAGCGTGCATGGAGGTTTCGATTGATGAAGCCAAAGAATTTGGTGTGATGGAGATAGATGAATCTCTAGAGATCAATAACTTTACCGAAAAGCCACGCTACCCCGCCAGCGTGCCCGGTAGACCGACCCGAAGCATGGCTTCAATGGGGATTTACATCTTTGATAAGGAAGTTCTGACTCAAGCACTACTGGCGGATGCCGAAGATCCGAATTCAAGCCATGATTTCGGTAAAGACATTATTCCTAAATTGGTCGGCAACAACAGTGTTTACGCGTATAAGTTTGGCGACGAAGAAGGCCGAGTGACCCAAGATGCGTACTGGAGAGATGTGGGTACCATCGACTCTTACTACCAGTCTAATATGGATCTGTTAAAGCCAGCCTCACCTATAGATTTATACCAACCAGATTGGGCAATTCGCACCTACGAGCCACAACTGCCACCTGCACGCACCATTGCTTCTGTAGAAGGAAACCAAGGAATATTCATCAACTCGATGATAGCGAATGGCGTAGTGATCGAAGGCGGCTCTGCGCAAAACTCTATCTTCTTTCCTAAAGTGAAAGTCAGTAATGCCGCGATTGTGATTGATAGTATTCTGTTTGAAGATGTTGAGATTGGGAAAAATTGCCACATACAAAACTGCATCATAGATAAGAACGTCAAAGTGCCAGATGGCACCCAAATCGGTATTGATAACCTTGCCGACGCTAAACGCTTTCACATATCGAAACAAGGCGTCATTGTGGTGCCCTCTTCTTACCAATTTGAAGAATAGCTATTGCTAAAACCAGATGGCGCTATAAAGGCAACCAAGAGTTGCCTTATTCAATAGTCGCATTCACGGAGCTTTGCTTTTTTATATAAACCATACTTTTTATATCAACTGCAGTGATTTAATAAGAAAGCAATATCGGCATCAAACTAGCAATGATTTATAAAACTTAAACTAGAATAAGTATTTGAGCTGACGTTTGGTTAAGGCGATAAAACCTAGGCTGGCAAGGTAGATTAGAGGAATGCTTCGCGAGTGAGGTATTTTTGAACATGTATTGAAAACACGAAACATAATATGCGATCAGTTCTTCGGACTTTCAAGGGAGTAAAGGGAGATTATTTGATAACACTGAAGTGAATCACACATGTGCTATTTCGCAGTTGGTTAAACTAACCGATGTTTGCTACGTTTAAATGACACAGTCATTGGAAAGGTATGATTTATGAAAATAAATGTTCAAACACATCATGTATCAATTAACGACGAGTCACGCAAAGACATCGAAGGTAAATTCGAGAAGATATCTAACCATTTCCCATCACTGATCAGCTGCGACATCATCATCACAAAAGAACATGGTGAACACCAGGTTGAAGTGTTCACCAACTACGAAGGTGTACGTGTAAACGCAAAAGCTACAGATGACGTTATGTATCCAGCTATCGCTTCAGCACTCAAGAAACTTGAAGCAGGCCTAAGTAACCGTAAGGGACAATTGAAATCAGACTTACACGAGAAACCAACGAGCACGAAGCCAGAAATTGCTTCAGACATCATCCAAGAGATGAAACTGGTATAACTCGACTAATAGTTAAAGCGCACTGACGAATAGAAGCGCACAAGAATTCCAAAGCCAGCATGCGTTGCTGGCTTTTTCGATCTACACCTCAATCAATTTATCAATCAACCTATTACTTTGATTTTGCCTGTCACGACTGTCTCGCTACCCTACGCTTCCCATCTTAAAACCAAGCCAAACTCTATATCGTTTTGACCAACTTATGTCACTGACTGCTATAACAATCACTAGTAGTATTTGATACAGTTATAAGCAAGGATTTAAACAAGAAAGGAATGTTTATTATGAAAAAAATTGCATTAATTCTATTTCTCGCGACTCAACTTATGGCCTGTACAGAAGTGGGCAGTGAAGCTTGGTGTACTGATATGAAAGAGAAACCGAAAGGCGACTGGACTGCAAATGAAGCCGGTGACTTTGCTAAGCATTGTGTCTTCTAGTCACTTTATTTTGCCCATTTTTTATTTCTAATGGGCAATCCTAAATCACCTTAAAGAATGATCATCCCATCTTGATAAGTCAGTGCTGGCGAAACGTCTTGCCCAAGTAATACAGGACCATCGAGGTCGACGATTTCAGATTGAACCGCAATAGGCAGCGCCGCTCGCATCGCCAATGAGGTGCCTAGCATACAACCCGACATCAGAGTAAAGCCGAGCTTTTGAGCTTCTTCAGCAAGTACCAATGCTTCGGTCAAACCGCCGGTTTTATCTAGCTTGATGTTTACCATTTCATACTTGCCTAACAACGATGAAAGTTGCGAAGTGGTATGGCAGCTTTCATCAGCACACAGTGGGATCGGGTGATTGATGTGTGCCAGTGAGGCATCATGTTGTTGCGGCAAAGGTTGCTCGATCATTGCGATATCAAACTCAGTAAGTTGATTGAACAACTCTTCGAGATTCAACCCTGTCCACGCTTCATTAGCATCCAGTACAATCTGAACATCAGGTGCCGCTTCTCGCACAGCACGAACACGCTCTACTACCTGCTCGCCATCAAGCTTCACTTTTAGGAGCTTAGCGCCATTCGCCACATAATCTCGTGCTTGGGTCGCCATCGCTTCTGGTGTACCAATGGAGACTGTCATTGCAGTCACAATTTGAGCAGGTAACTCAAACAAGCTATTTGGAAACATCTGATCATTCTGCTGCGCTTCAAAATCCCAAAGCGCACAATCGACCGCATTTCGCGCTGCCCCTCCGGTCAATAAAGACTGAAGATGATCTCTTAGCTCTGCCGGCTCGGTAACGCCTCGCTCAAACATACCTTCAAGGGCGTTAGACGCTTGTTGGATTTGCGCTAACACAGACTCTGATGACTCGCCGTATCGTGGGTAAGGCGTGCATTCGCCTTGAGCTTGTTTGCCACCATGTTCAATGTAAACACGAACAACGTGACACTCAGTTCGACTGCCACGAGAGATGCGAAAAGGCGTTTGCATCGCGATAGTAATGGGTTCTGCTGTAATCTTCATAATTTCACTCGGTTGATGTTCGCTTTAACAAATGGAAACATAGAAATGATGAAGTCGTTAAAGTGAATGTCGCAAATGATCAGTAATGTGTTGTACACCAAAACGCACTGGATCCGTCACGGGCACTTGATAGAGTGTGGTCCATTCTTGGCATAATGTCTCAGCGTCTTCAATGCTGATTGCCGACGTGTTCAAGCAGATGCCAACCAATTTCACATCTGGATTCGTCAATCGCGCGGCTTGCAAGTTAGCTTCGATCGTCTGTTCAATCGTTGGCAATTGCGCATGAGGAAGGTTGCGAATATGTGGTCGCCCAACTTCATGACACAGCACCAAAGCATCCGCTTGTGCGCCATGTAAAAGACCCAAACTCACGCCTGCAAACGAAGGGTTGAATAAAGAACCTTGCCCTTCAATGATGTCCCAATCGTGGTCGGTAAAATCAGTGCTAATCGCTTCAACTGCGCCAGAAATAAAATCCGCAACCACAGCATCAATCGAAATACCGCTGCCTTCAATCAAGATACCCGTCTGCCCTGTCGCTTTAAACTGAGCAGAGATTCCTGACTCTTTAAGGGACTTTTCAATCGCCAACGCCGAGAACATTTTTCCTACTGAGCAATCGGTTCCGACCGTAAGCAGGCGCTTACCTTGACGAGGCTTACCGTTACCAACATTAAGAACACCGTCAAAATGACGTACATCATGAAGCTTAGTCAATCCTTGTTGTCGCATGTCAGCAAGCGGTGAAAATTCACTCAGTCGTTGGTGCATGCCAGATGCAATCTCAAATCCCATTTCTGCAGCTTCCATTATGGTTGGCTGCCAAGAGTCAGGAATAACGCCACCCGGATTTGCCGTGCCAATCACTAGCGTTTTCGCCCCCTTTGCTTGAGCCTCTTGCAAGGTCATATCCGTTAAGCCGAGTGAAACTGTCTCTTCTGTTAAACGCAGTTGCCCAAGGCAGATTTCTGGGCGCCATTGATGGATACCGCGAGCGGTTTTTGCGGCCAGTGGGTCAGTAACATCCCCAAGAAAAAGAAGGTAAGGTTGAGCGATAGACATGAGCATTCCTAATTAATAAGTCCTTGTATGGATTTACTTTAGTTAAGAACTTAGAAGCTGCCGAATACCTATTTATGGCGAGCCTATAACCTTAAGTTATAGGCTGAGTATGGCTCTTCAATGAAGCGATAAATTGCTTAACGGAAATCGACTGAGGGGTGTGCACTGCGCAAAGCATCGAGACCGAAAATTGGATGTCTGGTTGAAGTGGTAACACACAGACCGCATCGTCATTTTGATACTGCTCCGCCGTCCACGGATCGACAATCGCAAACCCCGCTTGGTGCTTCACCAGTTCCGCCGCCGCGCTATATCCACGTACCGATATCGGATGGTGATAATGCTCATCTCGCGCGATAAGGCTTTGATGTAATAGGAGGCCTAATGGATCGCGGCTATCAAGCCCGATGATTGGTAAGGGATAATTGATCAGGTCATCAAGGGTTAATTCCGTCGGTAACTGTTCAACGGTGCGGGAAGGAACCAGAACCTTGAGTGATTCAGTTAAGAGTGTTTCACTTAATATGGCAGGCGGTGTTTCGTCCCCAAACGCGATAGCAATATCAAGCTCATGCTTTAACAGCCCAGCACACAGTTCATCACGGTTTGCAGTCAGCAACTCAAAAGAGAGCTCTTGTTCACGAGACATTTGGGCTATTACCGGAGTCAGCAATTTGGTCGCCAGTATCGGTGGTGCACCAATACGTAAATGCTGATGTCCTTGCTTCACTTTGTTGGTCAGAGATCGAAATTGACCCAGCTGTTGATAGACTTTTTCCGCTTCTGGTAGCAAGGTTCTCGCTTCGACCGTTGGCACCAACCGACCTTTGACACGCTCGAACAATCCAAACCCAAGTTGTTGCTCTGTGTGTGCCAGAATACGGGTCACATTAGGTTGTGACACATGCAGATTACGTGCGGCTCCAGATACGGTTCCGGTTTGCATGATGGCGTAAAAGACTTCCAACTGTCTTAGGTTCACATTGATGTCCTTATGGTTCGCGAAACAAATCTAGGGGTTGGCTTTTCTTGTATTAGCTAAGCTGTTTATCGGTTTAGCTGTTTAATTAGCTGTCTGTCTATTTATCTACTCGGCTATTTGGCTATTTGGCTATTTGCGTGAGTTTATTTTAGTAACTCAGCTATCGTAGGTTGAAGCACCTCAGCCCAAGCTTGGTAAGCCTTCGCATTCAAGTGTAAGTCATCACAAGAGTACTCATTCGACAAAAGCTTATTCGGTGACAACACAGAATTCACATCTAAGAACGCAATGCCTTGCTGAGAACAGTACTCGCTTATCTTGCTATTGAGCAGTTCAACCGATGGGTTCAAACCTTGCAGTTTAGAGCCAACATAAAGCGTTGATTGCACCAAAATTCGAATATCGTTTTCTTGCCACACTTCAAGCATATCAATGTAGTTCCGGTAGATATGATCAACGTTGTAACCTTGTGCAAGATCGTTAATTCCCGCCATAAAACACACTAGCTTTGGATTCACATTCAACGTGGTATCAATACGTCGCAACATACCAGTTGTGGTGTCACCCGCTAGGCCACGATTGACCATCGAAACATCGCGAAAGATATCCGCCCACGGGGCCCACTCGGTGATCGAATCACCAAACATCACTAGGTCTGCATTTGGGGAAAAATGGCGGTGATTGTCCGATGTCATGATGTAACGACTCATACTGTGGCCTCGTTGCTGAATCTCAGACTGAAGAGCAACCGCTTTGAGAATATCACTGTCCGGTGTAGTGCTATCAAATTGAGCCAGCAACCCTTCGATGTGAGGCTTAAAAGGGCTAAGACGAGTGCTCAGTTGGTGGTGTTCTTTAAGGGAAGATAACCTCTCTAGTAATGCATACAGAGAGCGGTTTTGACCAACTTCTTGGAATAACTGATAGAGATCGAGAACAGGGTGTTGCTGCAGCGCGGCAAGTAATTGCTTGTCTTCCATGGTGTTATCTAACCCTTCAATTATCTGGTGATGAACTCAAGATAATATCCGATTGCGTACGGGATAGATAACACTAGAAGCAGAGAATGACTTAATCAGGACAAGGATCATGCATACGGCATAAAAATATATTGCCGTATAAATCTCAATTGGGACTGAAAACCAGTACTTCATCATAATATGTATAAGAAACTAGGGCGTGTTGACCTTTCGTGGTTAAATTTTGTTCGAGATAAAAGCGTTTTAATCGCGGCGAGGGGGAAGTAGCCTAGTCATTCTAAGCAAATCTCCCTCAACAAAGAGTAAAGCGCTTTTTGCGGGGGCGCCCAGCTCGAACCCTTCGGGCAGCGTTTGCTGGTCATTTCTACTGCGTTATCGGCTTCTCATGTAGGCTAGCTACACATCGACGCCTCTGCCTTGTATAAATACCCAGCAACTCGCTGCAAAAATCAGCTCGAAAGATCAACACGCCCTAACCACATATTGTGACCTCAGTCTCTCAGCCTACCGTCTACTCCTATTGCCACTATTTAACGGAGGATTTATAGAATATCAGGATGGTGAATAATAGGTTAAATCATAATAATAAGGACCTTAACGTGAAACTTTCTCTATCCAATACCGCGTTGGCCGTTACCGCCATCCTACTTGCAGGTTGCCAATCTGCACCTGAATCAGTTCAAGAACCAACAGCATACCAATGCCAAACGAATACGAATGCCGACGTGAATGACTTGAGGATCTATCAAGTAATGGTCGAAAGCTTTGTCAGTGGCGATGACTCAATTGGTCATGGGACAGGCTACGGAACCAGTCACCATAACGGAGACATCCAAGGTATTATCGACTCACTTGATTACATTGAATCTCTTGGCATGAACGGCATTTGGCTAACCCCAATCTTTAATTCAGAGCCTATCGGAAACCAAGACCACTGGGCCGATAGACTGGATGCAACCGGTTATTTTGCCACCGATTATTTCAATATCGATCCGAGATTCGGCA
The DNA here is from genome assembly GCF_024347315.1 of Vibrio atlanticus. Classification (NCBI taxonomy): domain Bacteria; kingdom Pseudomonadati; phylum Pseudomonadota; class Gammaproteobacteria; order Vibrionales; family Vibrionaceae; genus Vibrio; species Vibrio atlanticus. The sequence goes on from NZ_AP025461.1 coordinate 51,387, forward strand.
CGATGGAAGAAGCTAAAACCTTAGTTGAAGAAGCGCATGCTCGAGGGCTTTATGTCTTCTTTGATGGCGTATTTGGCCACCACAAAAAAAACGTAGTGCCGTCACCAACAGGTAAGCTGCCCCAAGGAGAGGATAATCCAGTCTCATACCCTGAGAGCCTAGCCTTCTATCAAGAAGTTGCCGAGTATTGGATCAAAGAGCTCAAAATTGATGGTTGGCGCTTAGATCAAGCTTATCAAGTGCCAAAAGAAGCTTGGAGTCAAATCAGAGAAACGGTAGACACCGCATCTTCTCAAGTCGAATACGTAAACAGCGAAGGTAAAACCGTGAACCCTCTGGGTTATATGGTCGCGGAAATTTGGGCAGGTGAGAACCGCATTATTGAAACAGGCTACGGTTCAAATGAAGCACCAGCCTTATGTTCTGCGTTTGATTTCCCGATGCGCTACCGCCTGACGGAAACCTTTGCTGTAAACGAAGCTGGCGTGGGGAACAAAGGTGGAGAGTGGCTTGCAGAAGGCATGTCTTTACATTCGTTATACCCAGACCACGCGAAGCCAAATTTAATGATCGGTAACCATGACCTTGTGCGCTTTGGTGACTTATTACAGCGCGGTGATATCGCTTCTCCGCAAGACAAAGAGTATTGGCAGCGCTATAAAGCGGCATTTTCATTCCAAGCAGCTTATACCGGCCCAATTACAACCTACTATGGAGACGAGATTGGCGATCAGCTAGAAGGTTTTGCAGACAAAGTATGGACTGATGACTGTGCTATTAATGGTCTGTGTGATGATCACGTAGCCCGTACTAGCGGTAAAGTAGAAGGTGTCACAGCCCAACTCAATGCGCACGAAAAAGACTTAAAGCAATACGTGACAAACTTGATGAAACTGAGAGAAACGCACCCCGCTCTATCACAAGGTAAACGTACAAACCTGATGGCCAATGATGTTGCCTATGTCGATCACAAAGCCTATGAAGGCGATGCTGTTGTCTACGCAGTGAACGTTACCAACAAAGAACAAACCATAAAACTAACCAAAGAAAAAGCAGGCTCCATAGCTGATCTGAAGGATATTGAATCCAAGCAATCGATCTCAGCTATTGATGGCCACTACTCTATCGTCCTAAGCCCATTTGAAGCTCGTTTCTTGTCGATAACACAGCCAAGTGAAAAAGGGCCAATTGCGGCGATACTAGCGACAGGAAATGAAGTTGGACAAGGCTTCATGGCTCAATGTGACAATCCAACAATAACAGCTGAAGGCCCTATTTCGAGCCCACTTTATGTGGTTGGCAACTTTGCTGATTCAGGTTGGAAACACGTGGATCAACGAGAGTTTGAATATAAAGGTGACAACACTTACCAAGTCGTCACCACTGAAAAACCGGGCAGTTATCGCATGCAATATGCATCCAAGGCTTGGTCACCTCAGTTCACAGCGGATGGGCTTAACCTAAAGTTAGGACAGCTTAACTCGTTAATTAAAGGTGGTTACGGGCAAGATACCGCTATCACCATTCGGAATGCTGGGCAGTATGTTTGGAGCTTACAATTCGATGATGCGGGGCAACCACTGAAAATTATGGCTTCCAAATGTGCTGAATAGCCAAACCTAAGATCCGAGATCAACCAAGTAAAAACCCCTTATTCCTACGAATAAGGGGTTTTCTTTAATCTGCATTGGATATTAAGAGACCAGACACGATTAGAACGATATCTACCCTTGCTTCACTTGCAGGTGATTACGGTTATCGCGGCTTTTCTTGATCAGCTCGTTGCTCTCGTCCATTTCATCTGACTTAGCAAGGCGATCATAAAGTAGCACATTCACTGTTGCTGCTAGATTCATGCAACCAACAGTTGGTACATAAACAACATGGTCAGCTCGGTCAGCGACATCTTGAGAAATAGAACCATCTTCAGGGCCAAAGATATAGATAGCGTTCTCTGGGTGTTTAAAACGTGGCAGTGGTGTGGCACCTTCAGCCAACTCCACACATACGATCTTAGTTTCTGAATTAAGGCTATCTAAAAACGACTCGACACCAGTAAGCGGGATAGTGCGCGTTGCACTCTTGGTATCGGTGTGAAATTTTGCAGCCTTGTCGTAGCGTTGCCCTGTGTATTTAACTTCGTCGACTTGGTAGCAACCCGCCGCACGCATAACCGCGCCAACGTTTGTCGGGCTCTTTGGGTTAGTTAAACCAATAGTCACATGGCTTTTGTTCATGAATCTTTCTCACTTAACGAATAGACATAGCAGGGTGCTACAAAGCGTCGCATTCTACCAAAGCAGCGCCAAATTCAAAAGCATCGAAACGAACGGCTCTTTTTACAGATAAGTACTTAGTTGCACCACCTATCACTTCAAAACCTAACCGCCATCATATTTATCAAACAAAAAGGTTTTAGGATAACAATTCAACAACAAGTCCGTTTACATTTCGAAACCACATTAATAATGTGTTGAAAATTGCCTGAGACAATCACATAGGAAGTGCTAATGACCCTCACCATCAAAAACCGCCTTTATATTCTCTCTTTTATCCCTTTGCTACTAATGGCAATTGGGATGATGAGCGTGACGTATATGAAGAGCACTGAGCTAACCGCACAACAAGTAGAATCGACGCGTAGCAATATGATGGCGATGAAAGAAAAGGAACTCAAAGCGTACCTGCAAATGGCTAAGTCTTCGATAACTCCTTTCTTAGAAAAAGGTGCCACACTTGAAGAAGCATTACCCACATTAAAAACTCTAGAATATGGTGAATCTGGTTATATTTTTGGCTACAGCTCTAAGGGTGTAAGAATCGTCATCGGACAAGGTACCGATGGCATTGGTAAAAATTACTACGACCTTCAAGACAAACAAGGCAATTACCTAATCCAAGACCTGATTAAGAACTCAAAAATTGGGGAATTCACCACTTACTACTTTCCTAAGCCAGGTCAGTCTATTGCGTTACCAAAACTCAGCTACTCAATCTTTATTCCACAATGGGATTTAATGCTTGGAACTGGGTTTTATACTGACGATATTGACGCCGTGATCAGTGACATGAAAGAGAGCTCGAATGCTGCGCTACAAAGCTCACTGACTGCCATTGCACTTTTCTGTGGCTTGATTGCCTTAGTGGTAGCGGTTTTCGCTGTTGCAGTGAACCGTACAATCATGCAACCACTCGAGCAATTTGACCGTTCAATCAGTGCCTTTGCAAGTGGTGAGGCCGACCTAACGGCTCGAATGGAAACCTTCAAAGCGCCTGAGTTCGCCAAACTCAGTGAGAACTTTAATGCCTTTGTTTCTAGCCTACAGACCATCATTCGTAGCGTGAGCGATGTGGGTCAGCAAGTTGTATCAGAAACGAGCAGCATGTCTTCTCGCGCAGCTCAGGTCGACGAGATAGCGACAGGTCAACGTGAAGAGACAGAACAAGTAGCAACGGCGATGACCGAGATGACGACAACTGCGCAAGAGATCTCAAGCAACGCAAGCCAAGCGGCTGACTCAGCTAAACTTGCAGAGAACAATGCAAAAGAAGCTCAGCAAATAGTCAACGCTGCTGCTGGGTCCGTAGCAGACCTTGCAAGTGAAGTATCAGAAGCAAACACTGTGGTATCTCGCCTTGAAGGAGATGTACAGAATATTTCATCTTCACTGACTGTCATTCAAGATATCGCGGAACAGACCAACCTATTAGCACTAAATGCCGCGATTGAAGCCGCGCGAGCTGGTGATCAAGGCCGAGGTTTTGCGGTAGTTGCGGATGAAGTTCGTAAGCTTGCCAGCCGCACACAAGAGAGCACGGGCGACATTCACAAAATGATCCAACAGCTAAAATCCGCTTCAGATGCCGCGGTTAAAGCAATGGATTCTAGCCAAAGCAGAAGTGCTCAAACGGTAGAAGAAGCGAACGCAGCAGCTGCAGCACTTGCTAAAATTCAAGATTCGATTGATACCATCATGGACATGAACTCACTGATTGCGACGGCGACTGAACAGCAGAATATTGTTGGCCAAGAGATATCTCAACGCATTGTTGTGATTTCAGACCAAAGTTCTCAATCGGCATCGCTAGCAAACCAAAACCGTACAGGTAGCCAAAACTTAAACAGCCGAGCAAACGAGTTGTACCACTTGGTTGATCGCTTCACGGTTTAATGCTTAATGCTTAATGCTTAATGCTTAATGCTTAATGCTTAATGCTTAATGCTTAGCAAGTAAAAGCTATAAAACATCAATAAAAATGGGCTTCAGAATCTTTGTTCTGAAGCCCATTTTCTTGTCCATAATGTCTTGCCAGATAGAACTAGTCTAATTGCTCAGACAAGAAGTCGACTAACAAGCGAACCTTTGAAGACAAATTACGGTTCTGTGGGTAAAGCGCCCAAATCCCCTCTTTATCGTCTCGGTAATCAGATAACACCTCAACCAATTCGCCAGACTCAAGATCTTCACTCACGTAATATTCTGGCAGTTGAACCAAGCCAATGCTCTGTTTAGCTGCGTCCAATAAGGCTAGTCCACTGTTACACCTAATTCGTCCATTAACACGAACCGAGCGAGGGCGTTTATTCTCTTTGAATCGCCAATGTTCAAAGCCACCGACCAAACATTGGTGGTGACTCAATTCAGAGAGCGTATGCGGCTCACCATAGCGTTCAATGTATTCAGGGCTGGCGCACACGTAGAGTTGGCGTTGAGACAGCTTCTTTGCCACAAGGCTCGAATCTTCTAAGCGACCAAGACGAATAGCGACATCGACACCCGAATCAATAAGATCGAGCTTTTGATTGGTCAGCATCAGCTCAAGTTCTACCTGCGGATGGAGCTTTAAAAATTGATGAAGTATTGGGGCGAGCTGGCGCTCACCATAAGTCACAGGCGCAGTGACTTTCAGTAAGCCTTTTGGTGTGGATTGCATCTGCATGACCGCAAGCTCAGCAATTTCTAAGCCTTCAACCAGCAACTTACACTGCTGATAATAGAGTTGCCCAGCCTCTGTTAGAGAAACCTTACGCGTCGTTCGATTGAGCAGTTTCACCGCGAGTCGTTCTTCGAGGTTTGCTACTCTACGACTGATTTGAGCCACCGACGTAGCGAGCTTCTGCGCCGCACCGGTAAAGCTTTCACGCTCTGCCACTGCAACAAACTCACTTACCCCTTCCCAATTGGCCATGTTTTTACCTTATGCTGAACGATGGTTACCCAGACAGTGTATTGAAGATAGATATCAGTGTCACCTTGCTTGATATACGCCATGCACATACAAAGGCCTTCATTGAAGCTAATATCGCATTCCCCACAAGGCTCCTATTGACCCAATCTACAAAGCTCGGACCGACCTTATATTACAAATACTATTATCAAAAAATACTCGTATCCAAAAAGAAAGCCCGCACTCATTGAGTACGGGCCTTATTATTGTCTATTACAGATGCGTGAGGGTTAAAACTAGAAACGATTAGCCACTCACTTTTGCCTGTTCAGTCTCAAAGATTACACTTCAAACTGAGAAACTAGGCTATCAAGTGCTTCACACTGTTCTGCTAGTGAGATGCATGCGTTCTCTGCATTGTTTGCCATCTCAACCATTTTCATGGTGCTTTCCGCGATACGTTGAACATTCTTGTTCACTTCTTCAGACACCTGAGACTGCTGCGAAGCCGCTGTCGCGATTTGCGTATTCATATCATTCATCTTGCCAATTGAATTGCGAATCTCACTCAATGAAGAGGCCGCAGTACCTGCTTGAACAATGGTTTTCTCGCCACTTGCCTTGCTTTCTGTCATCACACCAACGGCATGTTTAGCGCCAACTTCTAAGCGTTCAATCATTGACTGGATTTCACCCGTACTGTCTTGAGTTTTACTCGCAAGCGCACGGACTTCATCAGCAACTACCGCAAAACCCCGACCTTGCTCACCAGCACGCGCTGCTTCAATCGCCGCATTTAATGCCAATAGATTGGTTTGCTCTGCAATGCCTTTGATCACGCCAAGAGTAGAAGCAATGTTCTTCACATCAGTATCCAATTCCTGAACCACACCGCCTGCATTCTCGATATCGTGCGCAAGGCGTTCAATTGAAGTTACGGTTAAGCCCAAAGTGCTGTCTGCTGATTCCACTTCATTGTTCGCAACGTTACTTGCGGTTGCAGCATCTAATGCGTTACCACTTACCGTTTCACTGGTCGCTTGCATTTCATGAACAGCAGCCGCGACTACTTCACTTTCTTTCTGTTGATTCGAAGAGAACTCAGCCACATTCTGCGTTATTGATTTGATGTTTTCCATCTCGCCACGTACGGCATTTGATGTCAGAATCACTTGCTCAACAGTGGTATGTATCTTACTAACAAACTTGTTAAACGCTGCACTTAAACGAGCAATCTCATCAGAACCGTCAACTTTCATTCGCTGAGACAAGTTACCGTCGCCCGATGCGATCTCATTCATCGCTTTCTCTACGTTCTGGATTGGTTGGACGATAAAACGGTTAGATAACCACATCGCAAAAAGCGCAGCGAAAACAGCAACCGCCATACCCACCTCGATGATCACTTTGCTTTCTTCAATTGAATCATCAGCCTGCTGACGAAGCTCTTTTTGCTTCATTTCAATCACAGCTCTAACATCACGAAGTTGAGCGCGAATAATCGCAAACTCAGCTTCCAATATCGGCGCGTATTCGATGTTGTATTGAAGAGCGTTGGCAGGGTCAGCAAACATTGGTTCATGCAACGCTACCCACTTTTTCATCGCCTTCACCAGTTTCGCTAGCTCGTCTTGAGAAGATGAGTCTAAGACACCTGCGGTATATAGGGTTTGAACGCTTTCAAAGCGTGGAACGGCTTTGTAAGCGTTATCTTTAAATTCGAATTGTTGATATTCAATTGCCTCTTGATCTTTCGCAAGCAACAGACCTTGAGCAGATGCGATGACTTGATAAATGTCACGATACCCGTCTTCCAAATTATCAAGGACAGGCTGAAGCACATTATTGAGCTCATGGTTAATTGCGGCTTGGGCGTTAGATTTAATTACGTTGAGCACAGTAACCGTTGAGAAAACAATCACGATAACCATTAGCGGTATCGCAATCTTGCTTTTAATAGAAAGATTTTTGATATTCATAAAGACCAAATAACCACACATAAAATAAGGACGCGCGAATAATATACGGTATTATTGAAAAAGCCAGATAAAGCCTGTGAACCCAGTCGCATATTGAACTCAACCATCGAACAAGCGATTTGTATTTAACCAGACGTCAACCTGAAAAAGTTAAAGTGGACAATATTGAATTTATTTACCTTAGACATGTTCTATTACTGGAGAAGTCGTCGAAATAACACCATAATATAGGGCTCTAAAATAAGTAGGTAAGAACATGAAAATTTGTGGTGTTGAAATCAAAGGTAACGATGCAGTCATCTGTCTTCTATCTCTATCAGACGGTGTATTTAACATTCCTGATTGCCGAGTTTCTAAAGTTGCGATTAGTGACGCAAACGACACACAGAATATGAAAGATTTTCAATTTTCTTTTGCAAAGTTAATGGAAGATTACCAAGTAGAAAAAGTGGTAATTCGTCAACGCCAAACTAAAGGCAAATTTGCTGGCGGTGGCTTCGGCTTCAAACTAGAAGCGGCAATTCAGTTGATCGACGGCCTAGACGTAACCGTTGTATCTCCGAATGAAATCAAAGAAAGCCTTAAGCGCAACCCTCTTATGATGAAGTTCAAAGAAACAGGCCTTAAGCAATACCAAGAAGCACCGTTTACCACGGCTTACGCTTGTTTAATGCAGCGCTAATCAATAGTCGCTAGCCAATATTGATACAGAAAGAGCCTGAATATTCAGGCTCTTTTTTGTTTCTATCACTCGGCTTTAAACCCAGTTAATTTTGATGAAATACGCTTACCGCTCTAACGCTGTTTGCCTGCGAGCCTTAATCCATTCCGGCTTTTTCACCACCAGATAAACCGCAGCGGCAGACAAGGCGAAGCCCGTCGCGCCGTAGATATCGAATGACTCTCCAAAAATGAGCCACGCTTGAATGGCAGTTGTGGGTGGAACGAGGTAAAACACCGATGCCACACTTGAAGAAGCGCCATGCTCTACCATGTAAAGCAGCAATAAAATAGCAATGCACGATAGAACAATCACTAGCCAAGCCAGAATTAACGTGAACTCGATAGTCCAGTTCACCTGCATAGTTTCGTAACGCATTGCAAAAGGTAAGAACAATGCTGCTGCTGCCAAGTACTGCACCATCGCGCCACCGACCATATCTGTACCCTGGCAAAAGCGCTTCTGATACAAAGTACCGACCGTAATACCCACCAAAGAAACCAAACACAGCAAAGTTGCCAAGCCTTTTTGGTCGTCTGACTGCCACTCAATATTGCCCATTAGCACCAAGCTAATACCTGCGAAACCAAGGGCTAAGCCTAGCCATTGTGCGAAGTTAAAACGCTGCGAGGTACAGCTGATCATTATCAATGCCGTCAGAATCGGTTGTAAGCCAACAAGCAGAGAACTCAACCCGGCGGGCATACCCATATCAATCGCGAGATAAGTGCCACCAAGGTAGAAACCATGAATCAAGATACCCACCACACAAGCGTGGAAAAATGCTCGACCACGAGGAATACGACGCTTAAGGATTGAAATCAAAACCAAGAATAGCGCCACGTTGGCTACCATCCTAAGTGAAAGTAACGTTGCGGGTTCAGCGTATTCAACACCAAGACGGGCGCCAACAAAGCCTGACGACCACAATAGTACAAACACAAACGGAATCATTTTAATCAGCATTACAAACCTCTGGTCAACTCTTCATCAATGCTGTTACCTTAGTTGGGTACAGATAACTAATAAAGATACAGATATAACACTTTAAATGGTTACAGATTAAGTGTGAGTAACAAGGGGGAAACATGGAAGCAGAACTCAGCGGCAATAAATATCTCGCTATAGAACAACACATTAAGGCTCAGATCGATAAAGGGCTCTTTCACCCAGACGACCGCTTGCCTTCCATTCGTCAACTCAGTGAACAACTCGGTGTGAGCAAAAACACCGTGATTCGCGCTTATCAAGAATTGGAAGCGACGGGTTGGGTTTATTCTGTGCCTAAATCAGGCTATCGTGTGAAAGCACCGAACACCACCATCTGGGATGCACCGAGCCAGCCTCAAAAAGTCGATCTCTTGTCGGTCACCAAATCTGTACTCTCCCGTCCGAAAGGTCGCTTGAAACTGCTTGCTGGTTCTGCACACCCGAACATTAATAACCCTGCCATTCGTAGCTTGTATGCCGAAATCGGTCGCCATAGCCGTTTGCAAACTCAGCTTCCCGGTTATTACCAATTACCTCCCGGCGATGAGCAATTAGTAAAGCAGCTGTTAAAGATCACCCATGATCTAGGCGTACCTGCGGGATCGAATGAGATTGCGATTACACATGGTGCTCAACAGGCGATCAGTCTGGCTTTACGTGCATTAACCAAACCGGGAGACATCGTGGCGGTCGAATCGCCCTGTTACTTCGGCAATCTGCTTTTACTTGAATCGCTTGGTTTGCAAGCACTAGAAATTCCAAGCAGTGTGAGCCACGGCATTGATATTCCATCACTACAAAGTTCGTTGAACAAATGGGAAGTAAAAACCTTACTGCTAACACCAAACTTTACCAATCCAACGGGTTCACGAATGCCATTGGCTAATCGAAAGGCGTTACTGGAGATCACAGGATCTTTGCCGATTATCGAAGACGATGTATTCGGTAGCTTGGCATTCGACACACCCATTGCCAGCCTCAAAGAGCTTGATAACCAAGATCGAGTCATTTACGTCAACTCCTTGTCTAAAACCTTAGACTCACGTTTACGAATCGGTTGGTTACTGTCGGGGCGCTACCAACCTTTGGTCGAAAAGTACCTTTTATGCGACAACATGGGCAGTTCAAACCTGATGCAATCCGCGGTGGGTCAATTCCTCACCACAGGCAAATACCGCAGTCACTTATCCAAAATGAAACGACTCTACCAAACCAATCAAAAGCAGTTTCAAAGCTTGTTAATACAAGCATTGGACAGCTATCCTCATCTTGAAGGGCGTTATCATTTATCGAAGCCAGAAGGCTCTTTTTTAAACTGGATAACGTTGCCAGAGTCGGTCGATAGTTATGCCGTCTACCAAGATTGTTTAAAGCATAAATTGGGAATTTTACCCGGTACTGTGTTTGGGACGAATGACCAATATAAACACTGCTTGCGCTTCACTGTCGCCAATATTGAAGAGAGCAAAGAGTGGAAAGAAGGGGTTGTGACATTAGCGAAGATAATCGCTAAACATACACCTTAACCAGATTAGGCCCACATAGCCCAAACAACAAAGCCCTACTCAACTGAGCGGGGCTTTCATCATTATCAGGTTTTGATTTGGTTAACGGTAATTAACCTTGCCAAGCGAACTGTTCAAATATTTTGTCTACTGGCGTTTTGGCAACGTGGTTTACGTAGTTGCTGATCACTTTCTGAGACAAGCCAAGAATCACTTCTAACACCTGTTGCTGACCGTAGCCCGCTTCGAAAAATGCTGCCATTTCACTTTCAGGTACATTGCCGCGGTTACGCACCATGCTCAGCGTAAAGTCATGCAGTGCTTGCAGCTTTTCAGTAGGTAGAGCCGTGCGATTACGAAGTGCTTCGGTGATTGCAGGATCAACCTTCATAGAATGTGCAATGCCAGTGTGCGCAGGAACGCAGTAGTGGCATTCGTGTTCAACGTTGATGGTTTGCCAAACAACCGTCAGCTCTTCAGCATCGAAAGATGAGTCACTAAACGCCTGATGAAGCTGAGTGTAAGCCTTAAGTGTGTTTGGAGATTCAGCCAACACACCGAAAAGACCCGGTACTCTACCCATCTGCTTTTTAGCACCTTCAAGAATAGGTTGGCTTTGCTCTGGCGCTGATTCTACTGAATGAATTTTGAAGTTGATCATTGTTTTATCCCTATCAATTTATGATTCTAAAGTTATTCAATCACGGAGCAATTTATGACTATTCTCCGTTGGTGTGAAAACAATATAGAACAAACCAGAACGATCGTTCAAGTGTTATTTTGAACACTCGTTCAATTTGGTCGTATTTATCGAATCAACAATTAAGAAAAAACCGATTTTATTTTAGAGGGATCAGCGCTAACCCCATGATTAAAAGTAGAAAACCCGCCAGGTATCAACTGGCGGGCTCGCTTATAAGTCTGCATTCTTATTTCAATCAACGATCAATGCTAACGGAACAAGCCTTCAGAACATCTAATCTCATCACAAGGTTAGACACTTTTCCCTTCAAATTGATAAAGCTCTCTGAGCGTGTCTTTTAACCATAGAACGATGGGATTGTAAGCATTGCGTTTGTGCCAAATCATAGTGAACGGGATCAGCAGCTTTTTGACATTTTCTTCATCTAAAGGGATGGGTAGACAAGTAAGATTGGGGTGGAGTTGTTCAACGTAACGTCGACAGTAATTCGGCGCAACGGTAGTCATGGTGTGGTTTGATTGAGCTGTCATAAATAACGACTGCTCAAAACCAGCTAAAGTCAGTACGATATTTCGGTCTAGTTGTAGGTCAGTAAGCACTTCATCTAGCGCCCATGTTTCACTTTTCTCCCACACAATATTGATGTGGGGATATTTAAGGAAAGCCTCTAGATTCCACTCTTCTTTCAAGGCAGGATGATCTTTTCTCAAATACACAACCGGCAAGTCGTGAAACAGAACCTCGAAGTCGATGAAATAAGGTAGTGAGTCTAGGGATTCTTTCGAACGCGGATGGCTTTCTCTCCCTGAAAATCCAATATCCGATTCGCCACGTACGATGGAATCTATCGAATCGTAGTCCCAATTGCGCATTTTGATTTTCGCGTTGGGGTAACGTTGAGACACGCTTTGCGTCAACTCATTAAGCATGATCAGAGATAAAGGAGACTCCGCCTCTAAATTCAAACGCACATCTTTTGGCGCTTCGTCACCACGAGTCGTCAGTATTTGGCTTCCAATCTGCAGCCAGTCTTGAAGATCTTTTACCATGCTCAGTGCAAGTGGCGTTGGCGTTAATCCCCTTGGCGTTTTCACAAACAAAGGATCATCAAACCAATCTCTAAGCTTGGTCAGTGATTTACTCACCGTAGAAGGCGTGACGTTCAGCTTTTTCGCAGCTTTTGAAACACTCTGCTCCTGCAGAAGCAATTGCAGAGTGAACAACAGGTTCAGATCAAGACGGGCTAGTGGCTTCTTCATAATCACTTTTAACTTGAGAGGGACCTACCCATAGTATTAGAGCAATACTGATAACTCCACCAGCAGCCAGTATAAATACCAACATATTCAATGCACTGAGTCCGATCACGCCCATCAACCAGATAAACAGTGCCGAAGTGCACACCTGAGAAACGCCCAATATCGAGCTCGCAACGCCTGCTCGTTGTGAATAACAACTTAATGCTTGGCTCATCGCGACACCAAAACCGAGCGAGAAGCCACCACACACAAAAGCAAAGCCTAGCAGGGTTACATAATGCCCTAGCCCACCATCAATCGATGTAAACAACAAGATAGCCGCAATCACAAAGCACGTTTGAGATGTCAGCATGAGGCTTTTTTGTTTAAACACATTCAAGGCAAACGGCGCGGAGAACGACACCAGCATACTGACTAATGCTGTGAGAGCCATGGTATAGGAATATTGACCACGGTCGAAGCCAAGCTCAGTCATGATCAACATTGGAGAAACATTCACGTAAGTCAGAATCGCCGTCACACCCAAGCTGGTCATGATCACTCGGCTGATAAACAAGGGCTCCTTAAAAGTTTCAGTTGGAGTCGATTGAGATAAAGAAGCTTTTGTTACTTTCGAGCCTACGTTATTCGACTTGGTTTCTCTTAGCACTAACACCGACAGCAAACACACCACTACCCCCATACTTGCCATGGTCGTGAACAGACTCGGCCAAGGGTATACCGTCATGATTAAGTGGCCGATCACCGGTGCAAGTACTGGCACTATGCAGGTAATGCCATTCATCATCGACAACACCTTGGCGCGCTTTTGGTCATCTAACACATCTCGTAAGATGGCGAACGCCACCACATAACAAGATCCAGCACCAACACCTTGGAAAAAACGCACAATAAGAAACGGCTCAGCACTGCTCACAACCCCGCCCAAGGTCGACGAGAGAGTAAAAACAATTGCACCGAAAATGGCAACGGGCTTCCTCCCTACGCTATCGGCAAATTTACCCGCGAACAACATAGTCGTTGCCATACCGGCCAGATAGATAGAAAACGCGGCATGGAGCTGAGCCTCAGAGGCATTTAAGTCCGCGGCGATTTGAGGTAACCCAACCAAATACAGATCAATGGCCGTTGGATACAAAAGCACAAGTGCGAAACTACAAAATAGAAAACGATACATAACACCCCACATAATTGATGTGAGGATAATAAGAGCGAAATGCAAAACTACCGAGTGGCATCTACGACAACGGATCTTTCCATTTACGACAAACCATCAGTATGTGGCACAGGCGACATACAAGAATTAACGAAATAAGCAAGGTTTTGATCGTATTTCGATGAAATTAAGAGGCAGATTTGTCAGTCATAAACTGCAGGTTATTAAGCAGAGAATAATTTGTAAAAGTTATCAGAACGCTAAAACCAATCACTAAGTGAATACTTAAATCAACCACACATATACACCAGAAATTCCTGCTTAAATTTTTTAGAAAAATTCAAAATTTATTAGAAATTAACCCCTAACTTTACTGAGTAATTTGTTAGGCTTGGCAACAAATATTTACAATCCAAACAAAAATTAATTGGATCGCTAGAGGTTGTTTTTTTGAATATGAAATTATTCGGCAGTTCCCTAATCCTTTCAGGAACTGCATTAGGGGCAGGCATGCTTGCTATTCCCATGGTGTTGGCCCAGTTTGGCTTCATGATCAGCTCAGTGCTGATGCTACTCATCTTTATCGGCACCACCTACTCTGCACTCCTACTGGCAGAAGCGTGTACCAAAACGAAAGACAACAGTGGCATGAGCAGTGTTGCTTACCTAACTCTGGGCAGCAAAGGTAAACACTTTATCAATGCACTCTTTTACTTGCTGCTGGTATGCATGCTGATCGCCTATATCTTGGGTGTTGGCGACATCATTCATAAGCTATTGCTCGACGTCGGCGTAGACATCTCTGCATCCGCTGCTTATACCGTTTTCAGCCTATTGATGGGTGTGATTGTAGTCGCGGGTAAGTCTTATATCGATAAATTAAACCGTGGTCTATTCATCATGATGGTGGTAATGCTGTTTATTGTAATTGCCTCTCTGTTTAGCAATATCCGTCTAGATTACCTAACTCAAACTAGCCAATACACGGCCAATGACGTGGTGCAGTACAGCGCGGTTATCTTTACTAGCTTTGCCTCTATGGTGGTGGTCCCGTCACTGGTTATCTACAACCGTGAAGCGACTCAAAAGCAGATCCGTAATATGATTCTGCTAGGCTCGGTGATTCCACTAATCTGCTACCTAACTTGGTTGTTCGCGATTATCGGTAACCTTGGTACAGACGCGATCAGCCAGTTCCACAACATTTCAGAACTGATCTCTGCGTTTAGCGGACAATCTGCTTGGTTAAAAGTCGTGATTGCGCTGTTCTCAGCGCTGGCACTGGTGACCTCTTTCCTTGGTGTATCCATGGCGTTGTATGACCAAAACAAAGACGCAGTCACCAACAACAAAGCATTAGCTTATGCTCTGACCTTTGTATTGCCTTTGGTATTAGCAGAGCTGTTCGCAAGCCAGTTCGTGAGCATGCTGGACTATGCAGGCATGGTGTTGGTGTTCCTAGCTATCTGGGGACCACTCGCAATGGTGGTTAAGGTTCGTAGGCCTGACTTCCCTCACCTACAAACCGAAGGCAGCTATACAGCAGCCGGTGGCGATACGGCACTGATGGCAACATTCGGTTTTGGGGCTTTGATTTTCGTATCTTGGTTTATGGGATAAATCCCAATTGAATACACTATCTGCTGCCATTTAAACGACAGCAGATACAAAAAGCCCGTTAACCTTACTTGAATTAGCGATCGCAACTAATTAACAGTAGGGCTAACGGGCTTTCTTATTTTCTGATTACCATGGCCAAAAACTAAAAGTGCTTACTTGGTCAAATTGCCAAGCAATTGCTCACACTGTGCTTTTAGCGATTTAAGCTCATCTTCATTCATCTTAGAAAGACATAGCATTTCAACTGGCACGGTCTGCGCTTGCTCTTTGAGATCTACCCCTGCAGGCGTCAGTGTAATAACCCGAACTCGTTCATCTTCAGCACTGCGAGTTCTAAGCACGTAACCTTTCGTTTCCAAACGCTTGAGTAGTGGCGTCAACGTACCTGAATCCAAATGCGTTTTTGCGCCTAGGGCTTTGACATTTATCTCTTTTTCTTCCCACAGCACCATCATCACAATGTACTGCAAGTAAGTAAGGTCAAGCGCTTTTAGTAAAGGTTGATACGCTCTACTCATTGCATTCGATGCACTATACAGCGCAAAACACACCTGATTATCCAGCTTTAGATAGTCATCTTGGTCGCTCATGATCACCTCACCAATAAATTAAATTGCGCACAATATACTTGCGCGCTCGAATTTTATCAATTAAACTAGCTTTAAAATTAAGTTGCACGCAATTTAACTTTACACAATTTAAATAAGGACTAAACCAATGACAACACTCTACACAACTTCTGCTACAGCTACAGCAGGTCGTAACGGCCAAGTTTCTACTGATGACAATCTGCTTTCAGTGGCGTTGAGCTACCCTAAAGAAATGGGCGGAACAGGTGAAGCAACCAACCCTGAACAACTGTTTGCTGCGGGCTACTCGGCGTGTTTCTCAAATGCTCTGCTTCACGTTGCAAAAGAGATGAAAATCAAAATCGCATCGGCGCCAACGACTGCAACAGTGGGTATCGGACCAAATGAAAACGGTGGCTTTGCTTTAACTGTTGCTCTATCGATTGAACTGGCTCTAGAGCAAGAACAAGCTGTGACGCTTGTGAAAACGGCTCACCAAGTTTGTCCTTACTCAAATGCCGTTCGTGGCAACATTGATGTGAAATTGTCGGTTAACGGACAAGCGCTTTAGCCGCCTCATCTCCCTCACCAAAAAAAAGAAAAAGTACCCCGCTAAAAAAATGTCCCGCACTAGGCGGGACATTTCGTTATATAACTCTTAACTTCAAGCTCTTAGCTCTTAGCTCTTAAAGGTATTCGAAAGCTCTTTCAGTGACGTAGCCAGTTCTGCCTGCTCTTTAGCTGTTGCAGCAATTTGCGTCGCACCCGTCGTAGATTCTGTCGACTTCTGCTCTACCGCCACAACGTTCTGAGCAATATCTTGAGTTACTACTGCTTGCTCTTCAGTTGCGGTTGCGATCTGCTCTGCCATGCTGAATATTTCGCTCACCGACCCAGAAATATCTTGCAGGGTCTGTTCTACTCCTCGTGAGTCTTCAACCGCTCTTGAAGACATTTTCTTACTGTTATCAATCACGTTGAACGCGGTTTGCACATCCGACTGTAGCGAGTTAATGAAGCCTTCAATTTCAGAAGTGGACTGTTGCGTACGCTGAGCCAAAGTACGAACTTCATCGGCTACGACAGCAAAACCACGACCTTGTTCACCAGCACGAGCGGCTTCAATCGCAGCATTTAACGCTAACAAATTGGTTTGTTCGGCAACCGATTTAATTACATCAATCACACTGTTAATGTTGTTGCTGCTTTCGTGTAGATGAGTGATTTTTTCAGCGAGGCCGTTAATCTCAGAAGCCAAGGTTTCTATCGACTCATAAGATTGTTGAACCGTGCTTAAGCCTTGCTGTGATTGTTCATCAGCGATCTTCGCTGAGCTTGCCGTTTGCTGTGTTTTAGCCGCGACTTCATTCACCGTCGCTGATAGCTCTTCTGTTGCTGTCGCAATCAAGCCAATCTGGTCTTGCTGCTCAACTAAGGTGCTTGAGTTGTATTGGCAAGTTTGCGCCGTCTCTTCTGCTGCTGAAGCAAGTGTCAGGCTAGATTGAGATAGGTTATCGATAACTTGAGAAAACTTCTCTAATGTTTCATTAAGCGACGATGAGATTTGACCCAGCTCACTATTACCTTCGTAAGTCGCACGAACGGTTAAGTCATTGTCATTTCGGACTTTAGAAAGTACTCGCGTTAGATCTTTAACTCGAGTCGTTAAATCAGTAATGGCTTTGAAGCTAACAAAAGTTGCGAACAAAGTGATCACAACAAACATCACAATGCTGCCCATCATTGCTGATTGAGCTTGCTGAGTTTTCTGATCCGTCAGTGTAATAAGAGACTCTGCTAACTGATTTTCGGTCTTCTTCAGCTGAACAATTCGTGCCGTCGATTGAGCAAACCAATAAACAGGATCGACATCAAAACCACTCATTTTCGATTCAGCCACATCACGAAGTTTTTCCACTTCAGCCACCGAGCGATCATTCAGTTGCTGTTTAAAGAAATCAACGTTATCTGGGTTACCCAAAACTTCAAAGTTCGCAAAATATGTATTTTGCTCGGTTACCAAAGAGATGAATTTAACCAGCATACCCGGGCCAAATTCATTTTTAGAAAAGGTGTTGTTGAGAACCGCACGTTCGATACCCGCACGCTCTTTGCCTTGTAGAAAGTTATAGTAGGCGATGGTTTCTGTCGTGATGGTGGCATCAGTACTTAGCTCAGCAATTAATGCAGATACACTCAATAACTTAGCATTAAGTTTGGTGTAGTAACCTAATGCTTCAGAAAGCGGAATTGATTGAGAATCCACTCTATTGCGAATCGAAGTAATTTGGTTGAGGCTTTGGCTGATTTCAGTATTCAGACGCGTGATCTGCGATAGATCGATTTCTTCAGACTGCCAGTACTCGGTTCTTTGATTGCGTTTGCTGTCTGCGTTAATTCTTTGTGCTTTTAGCTCACTGCCAAACTTGTTTCCCTGTGAGCCAATAAAGCCAGCCGTCATACCACGTTCTTTCTGTAACTCGTGCACCAACTCACTGTACACAACCGACAAACGCGTAAGTTGGTTTAATGACGACATTTCACTGGTGGTTTCTACGCCTTTTGAAATGGCAGAAACACTAAGCCATAAAAACCCTAAGATCGGTAAGATAAGCAAAGCGATGATTTTTTGCTTAAATGACATATCGGTTAAATTCATTATTATTTCCCCAACAACTAACAAATCTTTTTCAGTCACGAACTAGGCTTGTTCTAACGAACACGCCTTAATTGTGACTCTATAATTATTCGAAATGATCCATGTCAATCATGAGCTAACCACACTGATCACATGAGAGAACGGTAACATTTAAACCTATAAAACTCATTGATTTATCAATAAAACTGTTAACTATCTGACTTAACCTGACTAAAAATACGTGTAACAACATTTCTCTGACGTAGTGACTAAAAATTGACAGCACTTGCATAATCATAAAGTGGTAGGCCAGTATTCACTGAGTGACCCTTACCAAGCTGTTAACTCACGATCATCTATATATTCAGTATCAAATATGTATACTGCCGAGCCCTTAAATAGAGACTCGCTGTAAATATGCGATAACCACTGAGAGATATTTTTATGGATTGCCCCGTTTGCGAAGAACACATTGGTTGGGAATGGGTAGAAGAAGCCGCAATAGAACCCAATGAAGAATTCGATTGCCCAGAGTGCAAAGAAACGCTGATGTACACCATCGATGAAGGTACCTATTACGGCGCACAACATAAAACCGTCGAAGTTGTTGATGATTAGAGTTTTTATTACCGATTAATGCTATCGATCTTTGCGAGATTGCCAGAGTAACCAGACACTCCTTTACTAGAACGAGTGTTCATCTTAAAATATTGAACATATGTTCAGATTAATGAAGTAGATGTTATGGCCAAGACAGCGAAGTTCGATAGACAAGACGTAGTAGATAAAGCGACTAACCTGTATTGGGAAAAGGGCTTTCACGCAACTTCTATGCGCAATCTACAGGACGTGATTGATATGCGTCCGGGCAGTATTTATGCGGCTTTTGGCAGCAAAGAAGGCTTGTTTAAAGAAACATTAGCTCGTTATACCGAACTCGGCATCCTCAATTTGAACCGCTTTCGCAGCGAAACAGATTCTCCAATCGAAGCGCTCGAAAACTTCGTAAAACGTGCCGTTGTCGAATCGAAACAAAGCGCGCCTAACGGTATGTGTATGCTGGCTAAAACAGTAGCTGAACTGACGGATGAGCACGCTGAACTATTAGAAGAAGCAAAGAAATCACTGAAGATCATGGAAAGTGAGTTCGCTAAGTTGATTGCAGAAGCGCAAGAACTTGGTGAGATAAGCAAAGAGCGTGAACCCACTCAACTTGCTCGACATGTTCAAGTTCAGATCGCAGGCCTGCGTACCTACGCGAAAACCTGTGACGACATCGATTTGCTTAACTCAATGGTTGAAGACATATTTAAGTACCACCCTTTTTAGGTCTGAGCTTATATAAGCTCAGACCTAAAAAGACGCCCAAGTATTACTACCAATACTTGGGCGTCTTTTTATTTATCGTTTTTCAGCCAATCACAAAAGCCGATTGCTTTTATACTTTCCTCATGATCAATGCCTGAGCATTGAGCATCGCCTCTTTGGTGCTGACGTCTAAGGTTTTCACGTTCGCAAAGCGTTCGATCTCTTTAATTGCCACATCATGAGCAAAAATCACCAACCTCGCTCTTTCAATGTCTTTTGGGGTGATGCGATTGCCGATTCCGTTGGCACCCTGCGTTTCGACTTTAATCCGAACCCCAAGATGATGAGCCGCCTTTTCCAAAGACCTAGCCGCAAGAAACGTATGAGCAACACCAGATGGACAAGAAGTGATCGCCAATACATCCGCTTGTCCTTCTTCCGTTATCGAGCCACCCATGAACTGATTAGAATTTGCTTCGCCTTCGACCACGTTCTTTTTCAGTAGTATCACGATCAGAGCCGTCGTCAGTGCTCCTGCTAATGTCCCGACGATATAGCCAATTTTGCCATCAACCACTGGCAACACTATCCAACCACCCCATGGTGCATGGTTGATGACATGGAACATAAAGCCAACCACGTTACCGACAATGCCACCAGCAACAACAGCGGGCAGAACACGTGCGGGATCAGCTGCTGCAAATGGAATCGCACCTTCACTGATGCCGATCATGCCCATAATACCCGCTGCTTTTCCGGCTTCGCGTTCGTCTCGTTTGAATTTCTTAGGTGATATGAAAGTGGCAAGCGCCATGCCTAATGGTGGCGTACAAATGGCAATACCGACGCCCCCCATTAGCCAAGGTTGAGTGTTCACCTGCGTTTGAGCAAACAGCGTCGCCACTTTGTTGATTGGGCCGCCCATATCAAAGGCCGTCATCGCCCCTAAAATACTGCCCAACACCACTTTTCCTGAGCCCGCCATGCCAGTCAGCATTTGGTTCATCTCAAGCATCACATACGCGATAGGAGAACCAATCACCCACATCACCACCCCACAGGTTACAAAGGTGCCGACTAATGGATAGATGAAGATCGAACTCAGCGAGATCATACTGTCTGGCAGTTTGATCTTCTTGAGCACATTAACCACAAAGCCAGCGAAGAATCCGACCACAATTGCACCAAGGAAGCCGGTACTGTACTGATTCACTGCGAGCCAAGAACCAATCATGCCCGGTGCTAAGCCCGGTTTGTCGGCCATTGAATACGCAATGTAACCACCGAGCACAGCGGTAAACAGGGTTAGCCCCGCGATACCCATTTGTGCTATGTCAGCCAGAACACCGCTCTCAGGCACAGCGCCATGGCCAGACATCATTACCGACAAAGACAAAAGTACCCCACCCGCGACCACGAATGGGATCATGTGCGAAGTACCGTACAACAAGTGTTCTTTAAGACGATTAAGAGATTGTGCCCAAGGGCTTAATGGTTCGCTGTAAACTTCATGATGACTAGAAGCGTAGCTATCGAAAGATTCAGAATTCGCTTCGAGAAACAGCTTTTGAGCTTCCTCGACCGACTCTACCGCCTTTAATTTTGTAACAAAGCCATCTTCGATCAATCGAGTTGAGATCTGAGCCAGAACCTCAATATGATGATCATCGCTATTGTCTGGCGACGCGAGCATAAAAAACACATCCGACAGTTCGCCGCCGTCTGCGCCATAATCGATACCCGTTCGGCTAATACCTACCGCCACAGCAGGTTTAGCTACAGCAGTGCTTTTCGCGTGTGGAATCGCAATACCATCATCAAAGCCCGTATTGCCGATGGCCTCACGCTTCCAGATATCATCAAGGAATTCACTTTTATTGGAGAGCTTGCCCGCACGGTCAAGCAGTTCGACAAGCTCTTCAAATACCGCCTGTTTTGAGTCTGCCTTTAAATCCAGACAGATAATCTCCGGATCTATAATGTCAGTGATGTCCATGTGCTGCCTCGTCCGAGTACCAATTTAAGTAAATGAGATAAAGAGGTTAATAATATGAAAAGACTAACGAGGCAAGGCCGCTCGATATATAGGACGAAAGGTGCATTAACTGGATAATTGTAACCAAGAAGCAAGAGTGTGACGTTCACCTTTGAATTAAAAACGGGAATCCATAAACTTCCTAGATTCAGATAGTCCCATCGATCCAAGTAAACTGTCGATCTAAGCACACCGAGAATAATAATGAGAATTGTAGCGGTAACTGCGTGCCCTACAGGCATTGCGCACACCTATATGGCAGCTGATGCACTAAATAAAACAGCCCCAAAATTCAATGTTTCAATCAAGGTTGAGACTCAAGGCGCTATGGGGATTGAAAACTTACTGACAGGCCAGGATATTACCCTCGCAGACAAAGTGTTGATCGTCTCTGATATCGACATCGAACAACCAAGCCGATTTGACCCCGCGAAAACCGTCTTCATTCCCATGGAAGAAGTGTTATTGAGTGTCGATAAAGTCTTTATCAAGCATTGTCGAACTTAAACCTTTCATGAATGAATATCAGATCACCTTCTTCGTTGACGATCCTGCCGCGAACTCACACGTCGCGCAGCCGTTGACTCGTTTAGCGAAGAAGTTCAAAAGCAACATCCGCATTATCAACATCACTCAAAATCGAACCGCTGATCTCTCCAAATCTGTCGCGATGTTACAAGTGGGTTTACTCCGGGGGGATTTGTGTCAGATAACCGCGGTAGGGATTGATGCTGAACTCGCATGTTTTGTAATAAAAGACGTGATTGCTGAGCATTACGACATGGTTGGCTCACAAGTGAATCATGAGTTCTCGAACGACTTAATCCAGCGTATGCCTCAGATATGCCCGCCTTGTGACATCAAGTGGCACCACGCTAAGGCGCAAACTCAACTGACAAAATTTGAGTGCTTGAAAGGGCTCGCTCACCTCGTTTATCCAGAAGATCCAGATGAGCTGATTTTGGCTTTCATTAAGCGAGAAGAACGCTCTTCAACCTGCGTGTCACCAGGTATCGCACTGCCCCATGTGATGTTTGAATCTACTCAAGATCTCTCGATCGCGGTGATCGTCAGTGACAACCCGATTGACTGGGCATCTCAAATTGGCCAAGTACACGTAGCTATCGCTTTAGTACTGCCAACCAAGCCGCAACGTGAACACATTGTGGCGGCTACCAACCTAACTAGAAACCTACTTCACGATCAGGTCAACGAGCGTTTGCAAAAGACTCGAAGCAGTGTCGATTTACAAGCCTTGCTGATGTATATCTCATCTCGCCTGCTGTAAGGCTACTCACTCCAAAAGACGGCTCAACAAAAAAATACGCTCCGACTTAAAAAGACGGCTTAACTAAATAGAACCACGATATTCAGTCGGCGTTCTACCGGTGCGATTCTTAAATACTCGACAGAAGTAGTTCACATCCTTAAAGCCGCAACGTACAGCCACTTCATTGAGCTTGAAGTTGTACTTCTTGAGCATGAACTTGGCACGGTCGACACGAACACGGGTAATGTACTCAGCCAGCGTCATGTGGCCTTGTTGGCGGAACATTCGCGACAAGTGGTTCGATGAAATGCTAAAGCGCGAGGCAATGCTGTCTCGGGTGATTTGGCGGTGGAAGTTCTCTTGAATGTAGATACAAATCCCCTGATACACATCCTGTACTCGGCTATGAGATTTTTCTACGGGCGCTTCCAGCATGGTTTTACTGTATTGCAGTAGAGCTTGCAGCAATAACTCATCCATCGGCTGCTTGTTACTCTCTCTCGCTAACGAGCTGAGCGCCTCCAAAATGTTATCAATCGCAAACCCAGAACGAGTCTGAATACTGTGTTTTTGGATATCGTAAAAGCTCTCCTCGCCTTTGCGCTTACTCACCAAACTTAAACCAAGCTGACGACGACCAAACAACATGCTCAACACCGAGCAGTCTGTATCCCAGTTAGGTTTATTCCAACAGTTGGGTGGGATGAAAATCGCGTCTCCGGCTTTGGCAATAACGTTAGTGATCTTGCGGTCATGACTCTCCATTTCATTTATATACTCCCCGTCTAGCACTAACTCTAAGCGCGGAAAGTTCACCTGATAACTGCATGCTGAAGGCGTGTGAAAATCTCCAGCAAACCAGATGTTATGAAACGGTTCTCGCTCATTTAATACAGACGAGATTAAGTCATGAAATATCATTATTCGAACTCTAGTGGGCAGCAATAAGGCTACGGGAATAGATATACCCCTTAGTGAAACATAGCGCTATTGAGCAAAATCACAATTTGAGATCTAGGTTACAAAAATCTAGGGCGTGTTGATCTTTCGTGAGTGTTTTTTGAACAGCATGGTAAAGAGTTATAATTTGCTTCGCCAAAAGTAAAACCATAACCAATACCATGCCAAGAACAATGCTAACTGATATTCGCTGGGAACTGCTACTCCAAGTTATGAAAAGTACAGGTCGTATTTACGATAAAACTGAACATCGAATGACATTTGAAGGAATACTTTATCGAATGAGAACAGGTATTCCTTGGCGAGATCTACCCTCTGAGTTCGGAGAGTGGAGTACCGTTTACAGACGATTTAATCTTTGGTCAAAGAAAGGGATTTTAGATAAACTTTTCAAAAGCTTATCTAGCATGGCTGATTTTGAATGGGTCTTTCTTGATGGCTCTATAGTTCGAGCGCATCAGCATAGTACAGGTGCAGCTACTGAAAGCTCAGAGCAAATAGGAAAAAGTCGCGGGGGCAACTCAACCAAAATTCACTTAGCCGTAGATAGTGGTGGTCTGCCGATTTGCTTTGATTTATCAGAAGGACAACGCCACGATATAGTGCATGCCGAAAGCTTAGTTGAACAACTCGATGAAGTTAATACTATCGTTTGTGATAAAGGATATGACAGCGAACCTTTCCGTACTTTTGTTAAGGAACGTGGCGGAGAAACGGTAATTGCTAAACGCAATTACGGACAAGATATAGACAAAGACAGTATGGATTGGTGTCTATACAAGTATCGTCACTTGGTCGAAAATGCCTTTGGGAGAATTAAGCATTATCGAGCTATTTCAAGTAGATATGACAAGCTAGAAAGGAATTATGCCAGCATGTTATCGCTGGCATTCATGTTAATGTGGCTACCGATGTATTGTTGAACACAAAATGTACAGCAAAGATCAACACGCCCTAGTCACGGAAATAAATTTCCAGTAACAAAACTGACCTAGCACGTTCCTGTCCTGATAAACAAATACGCTACAGCCCTTATAAATAAAAGCCTCAACACATCTTTAACTCTGTCAACATCGTCCTAAAAGCGACCACTCGACCGATCAAAATCACACTCCACTTATAACGCAACAATGATCCAGTAAATGCATTTTTTCTTCACTACAGAAGGTAAGCCGTAGATTCCAGAATACCCCTAACAAAATAAAAACAGAGTAGGGGTTCATTATGATAACGACATTGATCAATCAAGATTTGATTAAGCTTTCGCTTAGCGCTAATTCAAAAGAAGACGTATTTAAAGAGCTGATAGACGTGCTGTACGCACAAGGCAGAATCTCAGACAAAGCACAGTTTCTTGCCGACATTAAGGCGCGTGAAGAACAAGGTAATACCGGGTTTGAAGAAGGTATTGCTCTGCCACACGCGAAAAGCAGCGCGGTGATCAAACCCGCGGTTGTTATCGGTGTCCATCAACAGGGCATCGAGTACGGCGCCGATGACGGTCAGCCATCAAAACTGTTCTTCATGATTGCCTCTCCTGATGGCGGTGATGATCACCACATCGAAGTATTAGCAGAGCTTTCTTCAAAACTGATTGAAGAAGGCTTTATCGAAAGCTTCATGAATGCTCAATCTGAACAAGAAGCATTAGAACTACTGCTTACCAAACCTGAGCCTTCAGAAACGGAAACAAACGTTGAGAAACAAGGCTTCATCATTGGTGTGACAGGCTGCCCAGCAGGCGTTGCACACACTTATTTGGCCGCTGAAGCACTAGAGAAAGGCGCGGCGGCTCTTGGCTATGACATCAAGGTCGAAACCAATGGTTCTATTGGTGTTAAAAACAGCCCGACTCAAGAAGAGATCGAACGTGCAGACGCGATTGTCGTCGCTTGTGATAAACAGGTCGACATGGCTCGCTTTGCCGGAAAACGCGTTATCAGCACCAACGTAAAAGCGCCAATCAAAGACGCGCAAGGCTTGATTAAACAAGCTCTCAATGCACCTAGTTACCAAGCTGAACAAACACCGACCAACCAGTCTGTTGTAGAAAAAGCCTCACAAGCGCGTTCAGACCTTTATCGTTACCTGATGAATGGCGTATCACACATGATCCCATTCGTAGTGACAGGCGGTCTTTTGATTGCCCTAGCCCTAGCCATTGGCGGTGAGCCAAGCGAATCTGGCATGGCAATTCCTGCTGGCAGCATGTGGAACCAAATCCTAGAAGTGGGCGTGGTTGCCTTCACATTGATGATCCCAATCTTGGCTGGCTACATTGCTTACGCGATTGCTGACCGCCCTGCTCTAACCCCAGGTTTGATTGGCGGTTGGATTGCTAACAACGGCTCTTTCTACGGCGCTGACGCAGGCACAGGCTTCATTGGCGCAATCATCGCAGGTCTATTAGTGGGTTACTTCGTTAAATGGATTACCTCGTTTAACTACCACAAGTTCGTTCAACCGCTTGTGCCTATCATGATCGCTCCGATCACTGGCTCTTTGTTCATCGCAGGTCTGTTCATTTTTGTTATCGGTGCACCTATCGCTGGGCTGATGGATGCTCTTACTGCACTACTAACGAGCATGAGCACAGGCAACGTGGTTCTGCTTGGCATCGTCCTTGGTGGCATGGCCGGTTTCGATATGGGCGGTCCATTCAACAAGGTGGCATTCCTTTTCTCGGTCGGCATGATTGCCAGCGGTCAAACTCAATTCATGGGTGCGATGGCGTGTGCAATTCCTGTCGCTCCACTGGGTATGGCTATCGCAACCAGACTTGGCCGTAAGTTCGACCTGTTCGAATCTTCTGAAATTGAAGCAGGTAAAGCAGCAGGCGCAATGGGCTTGGTGGGTATATCTGAAGGTGCGATTCCTTTCGCGGCTCAAGATCCGATGTCGGTTATCCCTGCCAACGTACTTGGTTCAATGACTGCCGCTGTTATGGCGTTCTCATTCGGTATCACCAACAGCGTGGCTCACGGTGGTCCAGTAGTCGCTCTACTTGGCGCAATGAACTACCCAATGCTGGCACTGCTGTGCATGGCGTCTGGTGCGGGCGTGACTGCGGTTACTTGTATTGCGCTTAAGAATCTACGCAAAGCCAAGCTAACGACAGCAGCGGCTTAAGCCATTTCAACTCCAATGGCTTGAGCCCTTCGACCCTACTGTTTTTAGTAACTAATACTTTAGTTGCTAGTTTTTTACTAATGAATAAGTCGAGTAGAGCTCAAGCCATGTTTCCCTTCATGGTGATTTCGATGTCTGATTTTTCTTTAGCGAACGACTCGTTCGTACAACGCTTTTTCTACCCTATGACTAACGTGATTCAAAACTACGCATGGGGTAGCCCTTCTTCGTTTAGCCAACTGTTTGGTATTGATAACCAATCAGGTGAGCCACAAGCGGAGATCTGGATGGGCGCTCACCCGAATGGCTGCTCAATGGTGAACGACAACGGGCAGCAGACCACATTGTCTAGCTTGATTTCTAAGAACCTAAACCTGTTTCTAAGTGAGAAAGTCGCGAGCCGTTTTGGTGAACTTCCGTATCTGTTTAAGGTGTTAGCGGCGGAGAAAGCACTGTCTGTTCAAGTACACCCGAACAAGCAGCAAGCCGAATCTGGCTATGCTCTTGAAGAACAGCAAGGCATTCCGATGACGGCTGGCAACCGCAACTACAAGGATGCCAACCACAAGCCAGAACTGGTGTATGCCCTAACTGACTACACCGCGATGAATGGTTTTAGATCAATCAGCGAGATTCTTGAGCACTTCCATTACCTTGATATTCCAGAGCTGCATTCGATGGTCAATGACCTAGAGGGCGACCAAACTCCCAATGGATTAGCGAGCTTCTTCGCGAGCTTATTGTCTTTGCAAGGAGAACAAAAAGGCATGGCGCTGACCATGTTGCTGATGAAGGCGAAGCTTTCAGATACACCTGTGTTCCAGTTGATTTCAGAACTGGAAGAGCAATACCCGGGTGATGTCGGGTTGTTTGCTCCACTGCTATTGAACGTGATCACTCTAAAGCCGGGGCAAGCCATGTATCTAGACGCTGAGACTCCCCACGCCTACATCAAAGGAACTGGATTAGAGATAATGGCGAACTCTGACAACGTGCTCCGCGCAGGATTGACGCCTAAATACATGGACGTGAATGAACTGGTTTCTTGTACGAGATTTAATGAAAAGCCTGCGGATAGATTACTGCTAAGCCCGATAGAGCAAGGTGATGTGATGGAATACCAAATTCCAGTCGAGGATTTTAAGTTCTCAATCGTGCAAAACTCACATCAGCGACAGATCACTACCGGAGGTGCCGAGATCCTACTACCTCTCGACGAATCTATGGTGCTGACTCACCAGTGCGGCGAAACCTGTGTGATAGAGAAAGGCCAATCGGTGTTCATTCCTGCTTACGCAGAGAGCTACAAACTCGATTGCGTTGGACGCGTGGCGCGTGCTTACAGCTAGCTCTATCGAATAAGTAGTTCTCCCGAGTAAATACAAACACTGATCATGCCCTGCTTTGCGGGGCATTTTTGTTTCTGACGAAGCTTATTAGCGTGTCAAAAACATAATCAAGACGCCATCAAATATGACCCATCTCACACTGCATTAATGATGCAAATCACACTTAATTTTGCTGGATACAAATGTACAGTGAAGGGCTTTTATTTGCTATTTCGCGAATCGGGTTAATCCATTAATTTTAATTCAAGAACTTCAATCGTGAATGAGTTAATAAATGATCACACAGCTAACTAACGTCAACTTAATTAATAACAATCTTCAAGCGAATAATAAAAAAGAACTGTTTGAAGAATTGGCGGGCATGTTATTTGAGAACAACCGAATCAATTGCAAAGATACTTTCCTATCAGGTATTGAAATTCGTGAATCTCAAAGTATCACCTCAATGGATGGCATCGCTTACCCTCACTCCAAAAACCAAGCGGTTACTGAGCCTGCCATTGCTGTCGGTGTAAAACGTGAAGGTATTGAGTATGGCGATGAAGACGGCATTAACCCAACGGTATTTTTTATGATTGCATCACCAGATAACGGTGCTGACCATCATATTTATGTACTACAAGAACTGTTTGGAAAATTCAGCGATGAATTTATTCAAGATATCCATAACGCAAAAGATGAACATCAAATCCTTAATATTTTAATTAATTCATAAGGCGTAGAAAATTATGAGCACCCTAATAACTCAAGCTACGAATACCAGTAGTAACTCAAATAATAAAAATAGTAGTAGCGACTTTAAAAAAATCCTTAGTACCATGAAAGGCCACCTGCTTTTCGGAACCTCACACATGCTACCTTTCATCGTAGCCGGTGGTGTTCTGTTGGCGTTAGCGGTCATGGCATCAGGCAAAGGTGCGGTTCCGGCCGACGGCTTGCTGGCAGACATCTCTAATATCGGTATCAAAGGCCTTGTTCTTTTCCCAATCATTCTTGGCGGCTTTATTGGTTACTCAATTGCAGATAAACCGGCACTGGCACCTGCGATGATCTCTTCTGGCATCATGGCTGATATGGGCGGCGGCTTCCTTGGTTGTATCGTGGCAGGCTTTATCGCCGGTGGCGTGGTGTTCCAGCTTAAGAAAATCCCACTTTCTACCAACATGACCGCGCTAGGTGCTTATTTCATCTACCCGCTTCTAGGCACGTTAATCTCTGCCGGCATCGTACTGTGGGGCATTGGTGAGCCAATCAAACTGTTCATGTCTTCAATGAACGAGTTCCTAGCTTCAATGGCTGGCGCGTCTAAGATGGTTCTGGGCACAATCCTTGGTGGTATGACGGCGTTTGATATGGGCGGCCCTATCAACAAAGTCGCGACTCTATTTGCTCAAACTCAAGTAGACACACAACCATGGCTAATGGGCGGCGTAGGCATCGCGATTTGTACACCACCTCTAGGTATGGCATTGGCGACGTTCCTATTCAAAAACAAGTTCTCTAAACAAGAGCAAGAAGCAGGTAAAGCAGCAGCAATCATGGGTTCTATTGGTATCTCTGAGGGTGCTATCCCATTCGCAGCAAATGACCCAATGCGCGTACTTCCTTCAATCGTTGCCGGTGGTATCGTGGGCTGTGTATTCGGCTTCATGACAGACGTTCTACTACACGCACCTTGGGGCGGCCTAATCACTGCGCCAGTATCAAGTAACATTCCAATGTACGTGGTCGGTATTGTACTTGGCTCACTAACCACAGCCGTTATCGTTGGCTTCTGGAAACCTGTCGCGGTAGAAACAGAAGAAGACATGGTTGAAGCGCCAGTACAAGCTCAAACAGCTCCTGTAGCCGGCGAAGGCGAGTACGACATCGTAGCCGTAACATGTTGCCCTTCTGGTGTTGCACACACCTTCATGGCAGCGAAAGCACTGGAAAAAGCAGGCTTAGCAGCAGGCCTTAAGATTAAGGTAGAAACTCAAGGTCAAAACGGTATTCAGAACCGCATCAGCGACCTAGATGTAGCGAACGCGAGACTGGTTATTTTGGCACACGATATTCAAGTGAAAGACGCTCACCGCTTTGCTAACGCGAACGTGATTGAGTGTTCAACGAAAGAAGCGATGAAGAAAGCCGCGGACATGGTGGCTATTTAAAACCTGAAACAAGTTAGAAGATAAAATTACTACCCCCTAGTAACTAAAATCCCCATTCGCCTTGTCAGCGAATGGGGATTTTTATTTATATAATGTTCAAAGCTTTTTACTGCTTGATATAAAGATCCTTAGAATAGATGCGGCCTTCTACGTTGTGCTTCGCAAAGCCACCGACACTTGGTCGCACTAGGCGAGCTTGCATGTAGTAGTAGATTGGCGCGATCGGCATATCTTCAGCCAGTAACTGCTCCGCTTGGTCATAGAAACCTTGGCGTTCTTGCTCATTAGTTGCAGCCAATGCGCTATCCATTGCTGAGTCGTACTTTTCGTTGTTGTAACGAGCAAAGTTGCCTGAAGATTCAGAACGCAGAAGGCTTAAGAAGGTCGACGCTTCATTGTAATCACCACACCAAGATGCTCGCATCACATCAAAATCACCTTGGCGACGTGATACTAAGTAAGACTTCCACTCTTGGTTTTCCAACTCAACTTGCGCGCCTAGATTACTTTTCAGCATGGATGCAATCGCCACCGCAATCGACTTATTCGATTCACTGGTGTTGTAAAGCAATTTAAAATCTAGCGGGTTAGAAGCATCGTATCCGGCTTCTTTCAGCAACTCTTTCGCCTTTTGGTCACGCTCCCTTTGAATCCATGTACTGTACTCAGGTTGAGTAGCATCAAAACCTGCCGTGTATTCATGAGCAAAGGTATAAGCCGGTAAGTTACCTACTTGAGTCACTCCATTAATAATCACATTACGCATCATGGAATAAGACACCGCTTTACGCACTCGCGCATCATCAAACGGAGGGCGCGTGGTATTGAACGCGTAATAGTATGTACACAATAAAGGTACCGCTGTATACGCGTCTTGATATTTCATTTTTAGCTGCTGCGCCATATGTGTCGGCACATCAGACGTGATATCGACCTCGCCCACCGCATAGCGATTAATCGACGCATTCTGGTTCTCAAACGGAATGTAAGTCACTTGGGTTAAGTGCGTATCTGAACTGTCCCAATAGTTAGGGTTCTTCTCCAGTTCAATGCGTTCGTTCACCACCCACTCGCCTAAAACAAACGCACCATTGCCAACAAACTGCTTCGGATCGCTCCACGGCTTATCGCTGTTTTCTAGCGTTGCCTTATGAACGGGCATCATTGAAGTGTGGCCTGTCATCGCCACAAAGTATGGCACTTTGCTATCGAGTTCGAATTTCACCGTGTGCTTATCAACCGCCGAGATACCGAGCTCTTCAACGGGCTTCTTACCTTCTGCCACATCAGCAATGTTTTTGATTTGAGTGAGCTTGAGATACCAAACATTTGGCGAAGCAAGCTTTGGGTCGACCGCGCGTCTTATCGCATACACGAAATCATCGGCCGTCACCGGATCGCCATTCGACCATTTAGCATCTTTACGAAGGTGGAATACAAACGTCTGGTTGTCTTCGGTTTCCCAAGATTCCGCGACACCTGGAGTGATGTTGCCATCGCGATCTTGGATCACTAAACCTTCAAACAGGTCACGTAGAATGTGCATTTCAGGCAAGCCTTCTGCCTTTGCCGGATCGAGTGTCGCAGCTTCTGCATCATTAGCACGTACCAAGTGTTGCTCTTTCGCCAGAGAAGTTCCGGCAGGCAATGTGTCAGCAACGGCAGTCACTGAGATAAAAGGGGTCAATAAAGATGAAATGATTAAAGCCGTTGAATGTTTCTTAAAATCCATGTTTTTTTGCTCTCCTAGCCTATCTTTGAAGCAAAGTAATAAAATTAACAATGCGACGGTTGACGAGTTTTGACGCTATGGTTTATTTAATAGAAGTCATCTAAATAGTAGTTATACCAATCACAGTAAGTAAGTGTTCAAAAATAGCGCAGGAAAAAAGCTAGAGAACAAGGCAGATTTTTTCGATAAGTAGTTATTCTACAATCAAAAAATCTAACGACGTTATCGAGATTTTTAACAAGCTAGAGTGAACAGTTATTTACTACGATTGGTATTACTATTTGATACTACTTGATCAATCAGGAGATTAAGGTGAGTTTAATTCCAAGAACGGAAAGAGCTGCGTTTTCGATAAAGCCGCTGTCATATGGAAAGTCAGTATTGGGTGCACCCTTGCTCTATTTCCCCGCGCAAATAGAAAGCGAATCTCGCGGGCTGATTTTAGCGGGCACACACGGCGATGAAACGGCTTCTATCGCGGGTTTATCTTGCGCGCTAAGAAGTTTGCCTGCCGCCAACTTACGACACGATGTAATCCTGTCGATGAACCCAGATGGCAACCAGCTTGGCACTCGCGCTAACGCAAACCAAGTCGATCTGAACCGCGCCTTTCCAACTCAAAACTGGACTAAAAACGGCACCGTCTATCGCTGGAGTTCTCACACCCCTGTCAGAGATGTAAAAGTAAAAACGGGGCAAGCCGATCAGCTTGAACCGGAAGTGCAGTCGCTCATCAACCTCATTGAGCAACGCCAACCCAAGTTCGTCATATCTTTCCACGAACCACTCGCGATGGTCGACGACCCAACCCAATCTGAACTCGCCATTTGGCTAGGCAAGCAGTTCCACCTACCACTCGTTGAAGACGTCGATTACGAAACCCCAGGCTCATTCGGTACATGGTGCCAAGAAAGAAACCTGCCTTGTATTACCGTAGAGCTGCCGCCCGTTTCTGCGGATTTGACTATAGAGCAGTATTTGGATGCATTTTTGGCGGTGTTGGGGTATGAGGGGGTTGTTTAAAGATTGCTAACTCATTTTTGGACATAAGTGAGCTAGAATCTTTAATCTAATTCAGTCGATTGAGATTACAAAAAGTAAGTTAGAGCATTACTGAACTAGGGCATTATTTTTCAGAGAGTAGCCCTTTTTAATTTTAGATAATGCTCGATATCTTCAGGCCCTAATTTCTGTTTTCTACGACCATCGCGAACGTAGAAATGTTCTCTATTCTTCTTCTCTCGAAAAAAGAACAAGTGGTCTTTTGATGGCTTAACTTTAACCCAAGCGACAGTATGCCCATTGAGCGAAACTAAGATAGTAGACAATAGTTCGCTTGGCTTTGATATTGTTTTTGATTGTTCATCATTGATAGTACGCATAGAGATCTTATCTCGAAAGAGAGAAGCTAGTTGCATCATGAACTTGTCTTCTGAATAATTGTGATAGTGCTCTAATTCTTCTTCAATCCCATGTATCGACATATCATCATCAACGCCAATGAATAAATTGCCACCATTTGAGTTTAAAAAAGCTACTACAGAGGCTATTCGTTGTTCGTTCAAATCGTTTTTATCATAGTTCCGTATAGTATTAGAAGATGAATAACATGATTTAAACTCAACGTGTTGTCCCTCATCACTTCTAATTATCTCTAACGCTTCCTTATGTACAGGTGGTACATAGTCCAAGTTAAGTTCTTGAAACTTCTCTAAAGGTCTAACTCCGCCTTTAGGGCAGTTTGAAATGTCGGCCATTAGATCCAATGCATTTTTAAGTTCGTTAGGTAATGGAGTTGCGTATAGCAAATAGTCAGCAAATTTCACATGAGCTTCAACTGCTTCAATGTAATAGCGTAGAGTTGGAGGGAAGCATTTTAGTGAGGCCGCTGTTCTTATGTATTTTTCACGATCTTCAACTCTTCCATTTAACCTAATTTGGAAAGCTAGCTTACTTAGTTCATATAGCTTTGCTTGAATTAATGAGGGAGCTGCAACTTCGAGTGGTTGCTCAAGGGTCGGTCGTATTATTTGAAGAATAGAATGCAATTCAGGAAAAAGAATTGCTCTTTCATATACATAAGACCACCAATATGGAGAGTGAATTCTAAGTTTATCCCATAAGAATGATTCTTTATATAAGGTAGACCAAGGCCCAACCCCATTGATTTTACCGCTATTAACCCTATAAAATGTATCGCATATACTCTGAAGTTGGGTATCTACATCTCGAATCATTAGTGCATCTGTCATAAAAGAGTCCGATCAAGTTTTTCAGTTGAAACAGTAAGCATACTATGTATTAATTATCCTAATAAAATCAGCAGTATACAAGTGTAAGCTTAGCTCGCATAGATTGCGGGCATTATTCAAATTACTTCAGACAGTTGTATATAACTTTGCTATAAGCAACACTTGAGATGAGTGGCGGAAATGCAAAAATCCTTCAACTTCCCACAGTATTCGTAGTCAATTAGTCATTCTGTTGAAGTTTTCGAAAATAGCTTTTTCATCGGCAACCAAATCCTCGAATTCTCCAATTTTTATGTGATTACAACCTTCATTAGTTAATACCAAGGCTATAATCTCCCCCCCAATATATACTCTCTCATTATGTGGCTTTTCTGCTTCGTTCTTTCTCTGTTCAACCATCATATCAGGAATGATATCTAGCAGATTACCTTCTAGCACTGTGCAAGCTGGCTTTACCCCTGTACCAAATTGCAATGGTTCGGACTGGAAGTTATTTGTTGAGCGGTAAGCGAATGAAACGACCTCTCCACTTTCTTCACTGATACCAAATTGATAAACAGTAGTTGTACTATCATCGGTCAGAGAATACTCCTTCTTATAAGTCTCCCAAAGCTCCCCAAGTCCTTTTGGTGTGTGGAAGTCTAAATTATGAATTCCGTGCACTACCATGCGTGTAGAAGCATGCAACAGCCATTGACTTGAAAACCCACCCGCTCCAGTTCCTGCAATGATTGTCTTTAAATGTGGGATGTACCCTGCTTTTGTGCAGAAACTAAACGGTGAGCCATCAGAAGAAACTGCAAGGGTATCTGTGGCTACAACAGCAGCATCTGGTTGGGTATAGAAGATTAACGATGACATACTAGTTCCTTAACAACGTCTTAAATAGGCATACTACATCATATCAAAAGGTATTAGAAAAACTAACTCAATGAGCGCTTTTCGAGAATGCGTCGGACATCTGAATTAACACACAAAGGGGCAGAGGCGTGTTACAAACTTTAAGCTCCCCCGTAATGACAAACTTCAGTAGATAGTTAGATTTCGGATAATCACTACTAACTGAGTTTGAAAGGTTTACATTGCGTACCTTGATGATACCTGAGCTTCCAACAAGTGCCCGTAAATGTCCAAATTGAACAGCGTTTGGCATAGTCACTAACTTCTCCAGATTCACTTACAAGAGCAGACTCATACTTTAAAAGCTGTATAGAAGGCTCAAGTTGAATACATTCATACTTTTGAGAATGAACGCGGATATCTGAAGGCTCTTCCAAATCCATCATTTGAATAATGGATGTAAAGTCGTAGCTATCTCCTGACTTACCAACTTCAGTAAAACTAGGGTGTATTAAACGATCAAGATCAGCCTTGTTCTGACGAGTTTGGTATTGATGGAGTTCTATTTCTTGTTCGATCAAAATGTCCATTTTACCTCCTAAACTGATATGGCATATAAGGCCTTTTATAATCCATTTAAACCACTTGCAACATGGTCGCCCCACGCAAGCCAATTAAGTTGCCAAACGGGTCTTCGATTTGACACATAAAAAAGCCCATTTTCAATTGCCATTGGGCCTCTATACAGTTTTGCACCAAGCTCTTCAAAATGATCCAGTGCTTTATCCAAGTTGTTTACCGACCAATATAAAACTGTCCCACATTTACACGAGCCTACTTTTTCGTCTGCTTGTACTATCTCAAGAGAAAAACCGTTCAAATTGAGCATGGTAAAGTCGAAACTAGGATGATAAACAGATACAGCTGTAGGAAAGGCTTTTTGATACTAATCGATGCCCAATGCGACATTTTGAACATGAATAAGAATCGCTGTTGGAATCATAGTCTCCCTCCTACTACTTAACAGTCACTAGTATGGTGTGCCGTTCTTTCTAGAGGGAGTCCATTCACCAGAACTTTCAACAACCCATTTGAAATCATCATCTGGATAATGGGCTTCGTCTTTTGCAACTCGGCTCCCTATAACTATAAATTTAGCTTGTTCGCTACTACGGTTTATTAAATGATGTCCATTTTCGACCCTAGCAGGGAAGCCAATACACATTCCTGCAAATAATGTCTGCTCACCGTCATCACTGACTAAACATAGCTCACCATCGAGTACATAAAGAAACTCATCTGACCTTGTGTGCCAATGGCGAAGAGCCGACTGCGCATTCGGTTCTAATACTTCCAGATTCACACCGAACTGAGTGAGCCCAAAAGAATCACCTAAACTTCTGCATTCAGATTGACCAAGGCGAGATTTAAATGGCTCTGGAAATGGGTTAAACGTATAACCTTTTATGCTTAAAGCTTGTTTCGCTTTCGTCATTAATTGCCCCTGTGCATAACGCTTTTCAGTCGGGATATAGTCATTTAATTCTGTCCATCTTGCTCAACCTTTTTAAGCAACTCAAGTCATATATTATGGTTATGTGATTTTTGTACGCACACGAGTGATGGGTTACGAAAAAAACACCTGCACTCTAGGGTTGTTAGTTAGCATATGTATTACAAAATCAACTCACCATTAATTAGTCAATCATCGGTTGTGATACACTTTGGGGCAGATCTGAGCTAGTTGGCACTTTTTGAGAAAAGTGCCACGAGTAAAACTTCAGGTCTATGAAGCCTCTGGACAATTATTTGTCAGTGCTTTTGCTAAATTAGCAAACCATCAATAATTACAGGTATGGCAATTTACTTGTGAATAGCTAGTGCGATGAGTAACATCGCACCAGAAAAAGTGTTGGTTTGCGTTTGTTAGTTTATAACTTCCAACGCTTATATAACTTCAAACATACCATTAAAACTAAAAGGCTAATTGCATATCCAAGCATTGCCCAACTATTTTCAGGTGATTCGGATATAGTATAAAAAGCTGCTGCAGCAATGGCTAACATTAGTGGTTCAATGGTCTCATCGGGACCATCAGTAAACAGCATGTAACTCAACTCTATACCTGCTGAGATTGCTAATGCATTACCTATATAAACAAAAGATTCGATACCTAGTATATGCTTATAGAGTTCATCTGCAGTAAACAATCGATTATCCGCAAAGTACAAATTATCTAATAAATTGAATGTTTCCGCTACTTCAAGCAAACCTTTGCTTGCTAATGTCCCTATAAGAAAAAAACCAATTAAAAATTGAATCCCTGTTTTAAAAAACTTCATCACTTTCGGGATTTTTGTTTCGTATAAATCAAAATCACATTCTGGTTCAAGAAAATCTTTTCTATCATCTAAAGCCAACTGAAATTTTTCTCTTGCATCGGCTAAACTACTTTGATGTACAGCTATTATTTCTTTCCGAAGATCTTCTTTTATTCTTGCTAATTGCTTTTCCATTTCTATTTATCACACCAAAAAATTAAAATTTTTAATATATGAACTAACGCCTGAATCTTGCGAATCCCCTCATAATCAGGCGTAAAAACAATGAGGTAGACGCGCATCGCCGTCTTTGATCCTAATGAATATCGCTGAACACACATTTCGAACAAGTGGGTTAACAATGCGCGACATTCAGATTCTACAACAAACCATACAAAACCAATGCCCCTCCATTCACAAAAAACGCGTTAGTTCTCTGATACTTGCTACAAAAAGTGTACTTGACGGTTCAGACTTAACGCTGACTAAACTAGGTCGCAAACTGGACACTAATACCACGGTAAAACATGCGATCAAACGCGTTGATAGACTGCTTGGAAATCGCCAACTACATCGTGGAAAAGACCTAATTTATAAATGGCATGCCTACTTAATAACGGGCGCCAACTCATGCCCTGTGATCCTCGTGGATTGGTCTGATGTTCGTGAACAACTTCGTTATATGACGTTAAGAGCATCCGTTGCACTTGATGGTCGAGCCATCACAATCTTTGAACAAGTTTTTGAGTATGACCAATACAATTCACCGAAAAGTCACCAAACATTCCTCGATAAATTGCAGAGTATTTTGCCGAATAAAGTCAGTCCGATCATCGTTTCTGATGCGGGTTTTAGAAATACTTGGTTCCGCCAAGTACAGGAGAAAAGTTGGTTTTGGTTAGGTCGTGTCCGAGGTGAAGTATCAATCAAACTGATCTGCTCCAGTCAGACTGGACACTTAGCTAAGCGACATTTCGCTTTTCAAAGTTCATTGGGCTTAGGTACCCAAGAGCACTGTGCCTTCTCGTTCGATTATAATCAACTTCTATGTACTCGAAGATCGTTTGGCGCATCTGCTCTCTCGTCATAATTGGCTCATATTGAATTGCTTCAACTTTCAGTGAATGGAAGAAGCTCTCAACACATGCGTTATCCCAACAGTTCCCTTTTCTACTCATACTTTGTTTTAAATTATAAGTGCTTATGAGGTCTCGATAGTCTTTCGAACAGTACTGACTACCTCGATCGCTATGAGTTATGACATGCTCAGGGAACCCTCGACGGAATAAAGCCATCGACAAAGCATCACAGACCAGTGAGGCCGTCATTCTCGTATCCATAGACCAACCAATAACTTGCCTTGAATAAAGGTCAATAATGACAGCTAAGTACAGCCAGCCTTCGCTTGTGGCAACATAAGTGATGTCTCCTGCCCATTTTTGATTCGGAGCCGTTGCGTTAAAATCTTGAGCGAGCAAGTTCGGAGCAACGGGCATTTTATGCTTACTGTCCGTTGTACACTTAAACTTGCGAGCTGCTTTCGCTACTAAATCCTGACGTTTCATACTGGCGGCAATGGTCTTAACATTATGGTTATCACCGCTCTCTGCCAGTTCTTTCTGAATGCGTCTTGAGCCATCTCGCTCTTTGCTAACGTCAAAGGCTTCTTTTACCTTGGTATCAAGCTTTTGGCGCTCTGTCTCACGTTGAATCGCCTTGTGGCGGTTCTCAACCCAATAATAAAACCCACTTCGAGAAACTCTGAACACCTTAGCCATACGGGAAAGACTGAAACTCAGCAGGTGTTCGAGCATAAATTCATAGCAATTTACTTTAGATTTTTCGCGAAGTAGGTGGCGGCCTTTTTTACGATTCCTAGCTCTTCTGCTTGCTCTGCCAACTGCCTCTTTAGCTTAGCGACTTCAACGGCCAATTCTTGTTCTCGTTGGCTAATACTAGAATTCTTCTTTGTGGCTTTTCGCCAACCGTAGATCTGAGATTCATGTAACGAGAGCTGTCTTGCGGCTGCAGCGACTCCCACTTTCTCTGCCAGCTTCAGGGTTTCTGCTTTAAATTCAGGAGAATGGATAATACGTTTCTTCTTACTTGTCATGGTTCACCTCATTAGTGATTGTACTCACTTAACTCAGTGTCCAAAACTGCTGGTGCGGATCAACTGTCGTGAAGTCGGTAAAACAGCACAGTATTTCATGACTTTTCGACAAATGGGAATGGAATACAACACGATGGAAGAAACCCTAAAAGGAGCCACAAAAAGTGTTGATGAGTACACCAGAGGTAAAATTATTATTGGGGACGTATTTGAATACCCAATTGTTCAAGGAAAAGAAGAAAAACAACAAATGGCCACGCATTATTCAGAATATAAAGCAGGTGAGTGTTTAATGGGTTATATCAAGTAACATTGTCCAATTCTTGTCACTAAGGTGTAATTTTGAGTCACCAACGTTTAAGGCAATAAATCTAAGGCGCTTTTGTCCCCATTTAATTCGATGCACACTGAGTCTCGTTTAAAAAAGTATTAAGAAGCATCGAACAAACATTATGATTGGTAAGTTTTGGAACCACAGAAAGTGAAAAGCCCCAATCAAAAGATTGGGGCTTTTCTCCGATAAACGGTTGCTTATGTAGTGGCTTGAATCAGTGGTCATCTACAAGCTGATACATGTATACTATGCAACATCAGAGCCACTGTCAACTAAATCCAAAAGTTCGAGAATGCCAAATAGAATTACATACAGCGCCCTTACCAATGTGTTGCCATATCAAAGATTGGCGATGTATGAAAAAGTTTTTGCAACCACATCACCAGTAGAGTTACATGGTGCATATATCTGGTCAGTAAAAGCCGCGGCCAGTTTACAACCACTGCTTAGCACTTTAGAAGTAGCCTTAAGAAACTCAATCCATAACAACGCAACAACGCTGATTGCACCGGACTGGTATGACAAACTCAATACCAAACAAAGAAAGAGTTGGAAGGTTGCTCAACGCGATAAGAACAACATTACTTGGCACAAGTCAGAAGTTGCCAGAGTCAAGAAAAAACTAGCATCAAAAATGCCACCTAAAGGACTAACTAGGCATGACTTGCTTGTTGCTAAGATGGATTTTGGATTCTGGGATAATCTTCTCAGAGAGTGTTTCTCAATTAATGGAGACAAACACGCCCTATGGCCTCAATGCATCCCTACAATATTTCCAAACCTGCCTAAAGGGCATACTAATGCATCCATTCAGCGTGAAATATCCTCACTGAGGGAGCTACGTAATGATATCGCACATAACTCTCCGATCTGGAAGCATAAGACCGTTATAGATCAACAAACTGCCATTCAATACATTAACCATCAACTTGATAAAATAGTTGAGATCATTAGCTGGCTATCCTCTGAAAAAGTAGACTGGCTAGAAGTGCACATGCTTCAATCTGAAGCTAGACGCGTCGCATCTATAAAGTATTTGCACCTGTGCCAACGTAAAAATACAAACGAATTTACGGAACCACTTTCGAGCTACAAGCGGAGTTTACGCGGTAAGTTAAAACAACTTGATAAAGATGAATTCGATGTCATCGAGACATTTAACAACCAACTCTATTTGGTGGCAAAACTCACGGTACAATAGATTACAAGAGCATTAAATTCGAGAAATTCAGATACTATAACTTCAATCTGGCAGAAAAAATTTCAACTTTAACCCTAAGGCGCTTTTGTCCCAATGAGTGCTATCACCGTAGAGGTCAAGCACGTCTCTGGACAGAAATGAGTTAGAGATCCTAGTGACATACAAACCTCGAAAACAAGTTGATGACCACCACACCAAATCACATAGACTATTAACTCACGCCCCATTTGTTTCCTATTAGTGTCTTTCATAGAAAGCTACTCAGAATGTTCTTACATTTTCTGAGTAACTACCCCTCTCCGAATCCTTCTGAATATACCCATTATTACAAATAAGTAATAATCATTTTCCATTTAGGGGGATTATCAAGATCTAGAGTCGCCCCTATACTAGCTCCAACAAAACGAGAGAGCGGAAACAATTAAGCTCAACTACGCTTAACGGGTTGAATTTAATTGCACGGTTATCCGCTGTACTGACATATATAGGAAACATCCAATGACAATCGAAATTAAACCTGGTCAAACGCATATCAAATCAAAAGCAATGGTTGCATGGGCAGCTGGCGAGCCACTAAAAATGGAAGAAGTTGATGTACAACTTCCTAAAGCTGGTGAGGTTCTAGTTCGCATCGTTGCTACTGGTGTTTGTCACACTGACGCATTCACATTATCAGGTGACGATCCAGAAGGTATCTTCCCTTCTATTCTTGGTCACGAAGGTGGCGGTATCGTTGAGATGATCGGCGAAGGCGTTACAAGTGTTGAGATTGGCGACCACGTTATCCCACTTTACACAGCAGAATGTGGCGAATGTAAATTCTGTAAATCTGGTAAAACTAACCTATGCCAAGCGGTTCGTGAAACGCAAGGTAAAGGCCTAATGCCAGACGGTTCAAGCCGCTTCTCTATCAATGGCGAAACGATTTTCCATTACATGGGTTGCTCGACTTTCTCTGAGTACACAGTGCTTCCTGAAATCTCTCTAGCGAAAGTAAGCAAAGAAGCACCACTTGAAGAAGTTTGTCTTCTAGGTTGTGGTGTAACAACAGGTATGGGCGCGGTACTGAACACAGCTAAAGTTGAAAAAGGCGACAACGTTGCTGTATTCGGCCTAGGTGGTATCGGTCTATCTGCAATCATTGGTGCTCGCATGGCTGGTGCTGACCGCATCATCGGTGTTGATATCAACGAGAGCAAATTCGAGCTAGCAAAACAGCTTGGCGCAACTGATTGCATCAACCCAACTAAATTCGACAAACCAATCCAAGACGTTATCGTTGAGATGACAGACGGCGGTGTTGAGTACTCGTTCGAGTGTATCGGTAACGTAAACGTGATGCGTCAAGCACTTGAGTGCTGCCACAAAGGTTGGGGCGAATCAGTCATCATTGGTGTTGCGGGTGCAGGTCAAGAGATCGCAACTCGTCCATTCCAACTAGTGACTGGTCGTGTATGGCGTGGTTCTGCTTTCGGTGGTGTTAAAGGCCGCTCTGAGCTTCCAGAAATCGTTAACCGTTACATGGCGGGTGAGTTTGGTCTTCAAGAGTTCATCACTCACACTATGGGTCTGCAAGACGTAAACGAAGCATTCGACCTAATGCACAAAGGTGAATCTATCCGTACTGTTCTACACATGGACAGATAATTCTCCTTGGTCTCGATACTTAGGTGTCGAGACCACAGTTCTGACTTAAACATCAGAGCGAAACTGTCTTCACCACCTCCTGCCCGGTGGGTGGTGAAACTTTAAATGACATAGACAAGTTACTCCCAAAACCATCAACCTAACGGAGCACAATAGATGACAATCGAAAACATTAGCCAAGCAAAGGTTGCTGGTGGTTGGCACAAACAATACACCCACTTTTCTGCAACGCTTGACTGCAACATGCGTTTTGCGATTTTCTTGCCGCCTAACGCAAGCAAAGAAAACCCAGTTCCTGTTTTGTATTGGTTATCAGGCTTAACCTGTACCGATGAAAACTTCATGCAAAAAGCCGGCGCGTTCAAAGCCGCGGCTGAGCGAGGCATTGCGATTGTTGCACCTGATACAAGCCCACGCGGCGAAGGCGTTGCCGACGATGAAAGCTACGATCTCGGCCAAGGTGCAGGCTTCTATGTGAATGCCACTCAAACACCATGGGACAGCCATTACCACATGTACGATTACGTGGTAACAGAGCTCCCAGCTTTGATTGAATCTTTCTTCCCAGTGACATCAGTGAA
This sequence comes from Vibrio atlanticus, assembly GCF_024347315.1. Taxonomy (NCBI): domain Bacteria; kingdom Pseudomonadati; phylum Pseudomonadota; class Gammaproteobacteria; order Vibrionales; family Vibrionaceae; genus Vibrio; species Vibrio atlanticus. The sequence continues at coordinate 94,921 of NZ_AP025461.1, forward strand.
ATCGATTTCTGGTCACAGCATGGGCGGACACGGTGCCCTAACGATTGGTATTAAAAACGAAGATAGCTACCGTTCTATCTCGGCATTCAGCCCAATCACCAACCCAATGCAATGCCCTTGGGGACAAAAAGCATTCAACCAATATCTAGGGTTAGATATTGAAGAGTGGAAGCAATACGATGCCTCTGAGCTTCTAAAAACCAAAGGCACTAAGCTGCCAATGTTGGTTGACCAAGGCGAAGCGGACAACTTCCTGATTGAGCAGCTTAAGCCAGAGCAATTAGTCGAAGCGGCTAAGGTAACCAATGCCGATTTAGAGCTACGTATGCAGCCAGGTTACGACCACAGCTACTACTTCATCTCTAGCTTTATTGATGAGCATATTGAGTTCCACGCTGCTTACCTAAACAAGTAGTCACACCGATTTAGCCCACACCTTGCAAAAGCGTGAGGTGTGGGCTTTTTATGCCTGCTGTTTGGGCAAATACGCTGTTGCTAAAGAGCAGCAACAACGATTAACACTTTCAAATACCCCGCTATACCAACAAAAAACAATACAACTAAAAGGTACGACTATGAGCTGGTTTTTCTTAATGATGGGCGTGATGGCGGAAGCACTTTCTCACGTAGCACTTAAAGCAACCGACGGTTTCAGTTTGTCTAAACCCATCCCTGCTCTATTGGTGATTTCAGGACACTTGGCGGCATTTCTATTTTTGAGCCAAGCAATGAAAGGGATGCCTGTAGGTGTGGTTCACTCTTTATGGGCGGGCTTGGCTATCGTAACCGTGAGCTTGATTTCTACATTTGTTTACCGTCAGCACCTCGATACTATGGTGTGGGTTGGTATGTTATTTGTGGCAGCAGGTGTTGTGATGATCAACCTATCTCAAGGTCACTCGCACTAGTGTAGATAGTGACTTATGAACAGTGTGTCAATTCGTTCAAGTTTCCTAACAGACAGTGTCGCCTTCACTTATTCATACTCTTACAATCGGCAAATCAAACCTGTTACCATAGCGTCTTCTACATCACCTATTTTGAAGGTTGCTATGAAAGCAATTAAGACTCTTTTCTTCCTGATGGTTTTATTAAGCGGTCTGTTTACCGCTTGGCTGTTTATCCCGATTCCAGCGACCATGGACAAGCAAACGCTCGACCTTCCATTAACGGAACCATTCAAGCTTGTGGCGTACCGCAGCAACCCGAATGATGCGAGCAAGCCGCTGACTTACCACTACTATGTGATTTCAGATGTGGTTGGCGTGGACGACATGGACCCGTTCCTGGTTACCACAGACCAGTTCGTGAAGCTTGGCGAATTCGACGAGAACACGTTCAGTTTAACGGTTAACGGCAAGATTGAGAGCTACACCAACGATTTGTGGATCAAAAAATCTGACGGCAAGCTTCAGCACTGGTACGTAAGTGTTGATGCAAACTATATTCGTTAGAGTCGAATTCAAATAAACCCTATTTTAAAACTGCGCTTTGGCTTCCAAGCGCAGTTTTTGTTTCTAGCGTAATTTTTGTTTCAAGCCGCCCGCTTTACACTCTCCCTTAGTTTTTACCCATCACTGCCGTGCTCTTAAAAACGCTACAAGCAGAGCAGGTTTTATAAGCCCTTAAGATGTTATAAGCTCCACCTATGCTCGACTCCATATAAATCAAAAATAATAAAGGATCACCCGTGGAATTTACGCTCGACAAATTTAACGGCATCATCATCGACCCAGCAACAGCCCCTCACGATGCTGGCTCTTTCAATGCCGAACTCAGCGAGATCACCGAATTTTCAAAGCAGAATAACAAAGGCATAATTTGGATTAGCTTGCCTATTTCGCTCTCGCACCTTATTCCTGTGGCGACTGAGCTTGGCTTTGTGTTTCACAACTGTTTGGAAGACGAAATTACACTGATCCATAAATCCGAAATTGTCGAGTTCGTGCCTTTCATTCCGACCCACACCTTGGGCGCAGGCGCATTGATCACCAACGAACATAATCAAGTGCTGATGATTAAAGAGCACGGTATGACAGGCTACAAATTACCGGGCGGCCATATTGAGTTGGGTGAAGGCATTGAAGAATCGGTTGTTCGTGAAACCTTGGAAGAGACTGGTATCAAAGCCACATTCATTTCTGTAGTTGGCATGGCGACGAGACATCCGTATCAGTTTGGCAAATCGAACCTCTACTTTATTTGCCACCTTATCGCTCAAACCCAAGAGATTGCGATTCAAGACACCGATGAAATTGCAGAGGCTAAATGGGTTGATATTGAAGAGTATATTAACAACCCCGACAGCTACCCGTTTAACCGCCAATTGGTCGGTTCTCTGATAGGAAAGCAAGGTTTGGAACTCACTCAGCTAGAAGGTAATTCAGGCCCAACCCACAAGCCCGAGATCTTCTTTTCGAAAAGCTAGAGTGCTTCAGATATAAAAACGCCCAACTCAATTGAATTGGGCGTTTTGATTTCTAGCTTTTGTTCTTAATTAAGCCGACTGCGTTGTTAGTTATTCTTTGTACCCATGATTCATTCTCATACTTTTAGAACGAACCTGTATTAGAAGAAGCCCAACGGATTAGTATCGTAGCTGATCAACAGGTTCTTAGTATTTTGGTAGTGGTCGAGCATCATCTTGTGTGTCTCACGGCCAATGCCCGATTTTTTGTAACCACCAAACGCGGCATGAGCTGGGTAAGCGTGGTAACAGTTCACCCAAATACGCCCCGCTTCAATGTTACGACCCATGCGATACGCTAGGTTTGCATCACGCGTCCATACGCCTGCACCTAAGCCATACTCGGTATCGTTAGCGATTTCTAGCGCTTCTGCTTCGTCTTTAAACGTCGTCACCGCGATAACAGGGCCGAAGATCTCCTCTTGGAATACACGCATCTTGTTGTGCCCTTCCAGCATGGTTGGCTGAATGTAGTAACCGTTGCCGAGATCATCTGGTTGCTGCGCGATTTCACCGCCTGTTAGCACTTTCGCACCCTCTTGACGACCGATTTCTAGGTAGCTCAAGATCTTATCAAACTGCTCTTTTGAAGCTTGTGCGCCAACCTGCGTATCAGTATCTAACGGGTTACCTTGTTTAATAGTTTGAGCACGCTCGACCACCTTGGCGATGAACTTGTCGTATACCGATTCATGAATCAACACACGTGATGGACAGGTACACACTTCACCTTGGTTGAAGAACGCCAGCAACATGCCTTCGACACACTTATCAAGGTATTCGTCTTCATGGTTAAAGATGTCTGGGAAGTAGATATTTGGAGACTTACCGCCAAGCTCTACTGTTGATGGAATCAAACTTTCAGCCGCACATTTCAATATATGATGGCCGACTTCTGTCGAACCGGTAAAAGCCAGCTTTGCCAAACGATCGCTGGTTGCTAACGCTTGACCCGCTTCGCTACCAAAACCATTCACAATGTTGACTACGCCTGCAGGCAGAAGATCGGCGATCTTCTCCATCATCACCAAAATCGATGTCGGTGTTTGCTCCGCGGGCTTCATCACCACACAACAGCCCGCAGCCAGTGCAGGTGCCAATTTCCAAGCCGCCATTAAAATCGGGAAGTTCCAAGGAATGATCTGCCCCACCACACCAATAGGTTCTGGGAAGTGGTAGCTTGCGGTGTTTGAATCGAGCTCTGCTGCGCTGCCTTCTTGCGCACGAATACAACCCGCGAAATAACGGAAGTGATCGACAACCAAAGGAATGTCTGCTGCCAAAGTTTCACGCACAGGCTTGCCGTTTTCCCACGTCTCGGCGACTGCGATTTCTTCTAGGTTCGCTTCAATGCGGTCGGCAATTTTAAGCAGGATGTTCGAACGCTCAGTCACACTGGTCGAAGCCCAACTTGCACGAGCAGCATGCGCCGCATCAAGTGCCAAGCTAATGTCCGCCTCGGTTGAACCTGCCACTTGGCAATACACCTGACCATTCACTGGGGAAGTGTTATCAAAATACTCGCCGCTAACAGGCTTCACCCATTCGCCACCGATAAAGTTATCGTATTGCGCTTTAAAGTTCACCACTGCGTTATCACTACCCGGCTGTGCGTAAATCATAGTTAGATCCTTCTTAGATTTTTAGTCGTTGTTCATTCGTTATTGAGCTTATGTTGTCGAGCTAGCATGGCGGCTTCCCTTGAGAAAATAGCTCTAAAAAAGAGTGTCACCATGTTTATGCTTTCTGTTTAAAACACTGATACTTCGTGTTTTCTTCACAACAGTAACAACGCAAATCACACGCCAGAACTTCAAAACTTGTTGTTAATAAATTGTAAAACTATGATTACCAAACGTTTACAACCCAAAGTGAGTTGGCATTGAACGGACGTCTGAAAAGCACTCCAGTGTTCAACTGTTCCAAATTGGTACACCCTCACTGTTACGACATGGGACAGTCATGCATCTTCAACAAGCAAACACCTCAGATTGGCTTTCATCCTCTTGGCACCGCAGCACAGAAGCGGGTCTAAAACAGAGACGACTTCCCGAAGACATTCGCCTGCCACAATCGATCCTTAAACAGCGACGTCATCAATCGTCCGACTTGATTCATATCGTCGAACGTAATGCTCTCCCTCTGTTTAATCAGATGTTTGCACGCACTGACAGCCGTTTGATTCTGACGGATATTGAAGGGGTAATTCTGGCAAGTTGGGGACAGGAGCGGTTTAAAGAGAAGCTGACGTCAATTGCACTCAGTTCGGGAGCATGTTGGCAGGAACAACTTAAAGGCACCAACGCGATTGGCACCGCCATCGTTGAAGCGAAACCAGTATCTATCATTGGTGAACAGCACTTCATCCACCAGCATCGGTTTATCAGTTGTTCCGCAAGCCCGGTGTTTGATCATCAAGGGCAGATGGTTGGCGTATTGGATATTACCAGTGAGCAGCAACAACACGACAGTTCGGTGCAGTTACTGGTTCAAAATATGGTTCAGCTTGTAGAAAATCAACTTCTGAGTCATATCCCACAAGGCACCACTCGAATCGACCTCGCGTGTGAGAAATCTCTATTACACAGCGGCTGGCAAGGAATTGTGATAGCCAATGAAGCTGGTGAGGTTGTGGCGCACAATCAGGTCGCCTCTCAACTGCTGGATCAAACCTCGATCGTCGGCGAATGCATCGAGACTCTCTTCAATCGAGCCTCATTTGATGCACCTTTTGTGTTTGAGAAACAGCACCTCAAGCAACCAACCGCAAAACGCACTAGATCTATTTCGGCATCGTGTGATTTGCACCATGGTGAACAACAAATTGAACATGCTTGGCAGCAAGCCAACAAGTTAATCGACAAAGGGATCAGCCTATTAATCTTAGGAGAAACGGGCGTTGGCAAAGGCGAATTTGTAAAGGCGTTGCACAAACAAAGCCAACGTAAATCTTCGCCCCTAGTAGCAGTAAATTGCGGTGCGCTGCCGAAAGATCTTATCGAATCAGAACTGTTTGGCTACGCGCCGGGCGCTTTTACTGGCGCAAGCCACAAAGGATTCCAAGGTAAGATCCGCCAAGCAGATAAGGGAATTCTGTTTCTCGATGAGATCGCCGACATGCCATTGGAGGCTCAGTGTCGATTGCTGCATGTTCTACAAGATAAGTCGGTAGTGCCTGTTGGCTCAAATCAGAGCTATCAAGTCGATTGTCAGATCATCGCCGCAACTCATAAAAACCTAGAACAATTGGTCGCTACGGGGGAATTTCGACAAGATCTCTTTTACCGCCTGAATGGCTTGGCCTTTACTCTGCCAAGCTTGCAACACCGACAAGACAAGCACGCCTTAATCGAGCACATTCATCGTAAATATGCCGAAGACGAACAGACAATCTGCCCGCACTTAATGAGCTTACTGTGCGCCTATTCTTGGCCAGGCAATATTCGCGAGTTAGACAATTTACTTAAGGTCGCCGCCCTACTCGCGAGTGATGAAGCACAACTCACACTCGAGCATGTGCCCAGCCACCTTGCTCAACATCTCACGTTATTAGCGCAAGATAATCAGCATCAACTGACGACTCAAAATACCACCAAAGGCACAACGAATAACGATTTAAGAAGTACCGTTGAGGAAACTTTGCTACAAACCTATCAAGCGAACCAAGGCAACATCAGCAAGACTTCGAGAATACTGGGGATCAGCCGCAATACCATTTATCGAAAGCTAAAGAGCTTGGGGATTCTTTAATAATCAAGATGATCAATGGTCCAGTTACTTGAATTTAGTCTGCAAAGTATAAATGCATACTTTTTAAGTGGGTATTCAATACTTCGGATGAAATTAAAATGTGACTGATGTCATATAATGAGTAATATATATCCACAACACCCTCAAACTACAACCTCCTGATTTACCAGGGAATTAAAAACGGCATCAAGTATAAAATATCAACAAATACAATTAGATAATAGAATAAAAACAGCCATACACCTATCTTATTGTTCCTCTCTAAAAGACATAATCCGGAGCGTTATACCATCCTATTTATATTTTTAATCACCCTATTCTTATTGTGTTCATTATTTAGAATTTTCCATTCACGTATCTTGTTTAAAATCTCTGAAAAACTACCACTATTTGGTTAGAGAGATAATATGTTTAACAGTATACGAACGCGAATTGCGGTGAGTGCGGGCGGAGCGATGGCTTTCACTCTGTTAATCGCCATGGGAATGACGACCAACGCATTTACCGATGTGAATAAACAAGTCACTGAAAAAGTAAAAACGCAGCTGACAGAGGCCACTGCTACGGATTTACAAAACACGGCACTTCAACAAGGTTTGAACATCGCTAACCAGCTTAACCCCGTATTAGCGAACCTTAAGCAAGTGCGCTCAATCATCGAATTAAGTTCAGAAACCGACGCAAGTGCAGAGCTTATCGTGAAACAGTTTACTGCGGCACTGGAAGCACAAAACAAAGCTGTATTTGCGGGTTACATGGTTTGGGAAGATAAGACATGGTCACAACAGTCTGTCTTGAAGAACGAGCTCAACGTGAACAGCGAAAATAGCTCAGATACGTCGCTGATTTCAGATAACCAACAAGACTCGAACACCGAACTGAGCATTAACACAGAATCAGACTCGAATATCGAATCTGGCTCAAACATCGAGTTAAGCTCAAACACTGAGTTAGGTTTTAACAGTCAAGGCTACCTTGCGCCTTTCTTCTCTCCCAATGACCAGAACAGCTTTGATGCTGTCGCAATGGAAAGCTTTAGCAATACCGATCTCAACAGCAACGGTGAGCGCAAAGATGACTGGCACTTAATGCCATATCAAACAGGTAAAACGTTTGTGATGGAACCGTATTTTTATTCAGTGCGCGGCAAACAAGAGCTCATTACCACCATCAGCCAACCAATCAAACATGACGGAAAAATCATCGGCTCGCTAGGCTTTGATTTATCCCTACATGAACTCCAAAGCCAAAGTGAGTTACTTGCGCGTAACCTGTTTGATGGCCAAGGAAAAATCCTAATCACTTCATGGAAAGGCATTACACTGGCCAACAGCCGAGCTGGAAATATGGTGGGTAAAAAAGTCTCTTCTGAATTGGAATCTGAATGGTCAAAGATTCAGTCTATCGCTAACAGAGAAGGCGCCGGTCTTGTGACTTTCGGCGGCGATGAGTACGCGATTACTGCCATTGATACCAGTGATGCGCCATGGGTAGTCATGGTGTCTGTTCCTAGTAGTCACCTAGCCAAAAGCGTCAATGACTACACCGAGTGGAGTGATGCTCAGAATTCAAAAGCACTTGAAAAAGGTGTGTGGGCGGGAATCATCGCCGCTCTTCTAGGCATTGCCTCAATGGCATTCATTGCTAACTCTTTGGGCAAGGTTTTGAACAACTTAGTGGAACGCTTTAAAGATGCCGCACAGGGTGAAGGTGACTTAACTTATCGCATTGAAGTGAAAGGTAAGGATGAAACCGCTCAGCTTGCACACTGGTTCAATACCTTCCTATCTCGCATACAAGAGATGCTACTTACCGTGATGCTAACGGCTGACCAAGTGGATAAAAACGCGACAGAAGGCCAAGCTCGTGCTGAAGTTTCACGTGACCAGCTGAATTCTCAAGTTAACGAAGTGAACTCACTTGCCACCGCTATCAATGAAATGAGTGCAACAGCGCAAGAAGTGGCGAACTCAGCGGTTCAAGCAGCGGCAGCAGCAAGCCAAGTGCAGAGCAACAGTCTCAATGGTATGACGCGCATGGACAATGCCGCCAGTGCTGTAGACAGCTTAGCTGTGCAGGTTAACGATGCGCAGCAACAAACACAGAACTTAGTCGATTCGAGCACCGCTATTCAGGGTATCTTGAGCGAGATTGGTGGCATTGCAGAGCAAACTAACTTACTTGCACTGAATGCAGCGATTGAGGCAGCTCGTGCAGGAGAGGCTGGTCGAGGCTTTGCAGTGGTTGCTGATGAGGTTCGTAACCTAGCGAATCGAACTCAAGGTTCAACAGAAGAGATTCGCTCTATGTTGGCTCGCTTAGAACAAGAGACTCAATCTATTGTGGTACTGATGGAGCAAAGCCAGAACCAAGCGAACAACACAAAAAGTGAAACCGAAGCTGCACATCAAGCCTTGTCTGAAATCAACCAAGCGATTGAAGTGATTAATGACATGAACAATCAGATCGCTTCCGCGGCTGAAGAGCAAAGCTCTGTGTCAGAAGAGATTAACCGCAATGTCGTTATCATCAATGACACAGCAGTGGAAGTGATGGACACCATGACATCATCAGTGGCAATCAGTAATGAGCTGACAGTGAAAGCCGGTGATTTACACGGCGAACTGAGTAAGTTCAAGCTTTCTTAATTACCAACAACGTCTAACAATAACTAGGCCGAGAAACACTATGTTTTAGGAGAAACGCAACGTTCTCCGCGAAACAGCATGTTCTCGGCCTATCTATTTTAGCTCCGCACTCAACATTACCCTCACCGAGAAAAAATCTAATTGGAGTCCGACTCCACAAGTTGATTGAGCACTTCTTTGTCTAACACTGGGTGATGTTTGCTCGCTAAAATCAGCACAATATCCACCGAAGGCAGTGGTGGCATATCTTCCAGAATGTTCAGATCAGAAGTCACACTCAGCTTACCCATCGCGCCAATCGCTAAACCTGCTTTAACAATGGCACGTTGCGCCGAAGCGGTATTACTGCACGCCAACAACTGATAAGGCGTACCCTGTTTAGTTAGGCCATTCACTGCCGCTGCGTGATACTTACAATCGGTCTGAAACAAGGCTAGTGGGACGGGTTTAGAATCATCGAACACATAGTCTGGGCTGCTTATCCATACTCCCACATCACTGGTAAGCCAATAGCCCTCTTCACTGTCAGGCGCTCGGGTGACAATTGCAGCATCAAGCCTGCCATCATCCAACCACTCTCTGAGCGTAATGCTTGGCAGGCTGAATACTTGAATAGAACAGGTGGGTTCTGCTTTCTGCAACAGGCGAATCACTTTTGGCAGAATAGTGTCATTGTAGTCTTCAGGGCAACCGAGTCTTAAAGGTTGTTTGTCTTCGTAACGCTTTACTTGCTTGAGGGCGGTATTGTGGAGGGCGACCAACTGCTCCGCATGAGAACGCAGCGCTAAGCCAGCCTCTGTCAGCACGAGATTACGGCCTTCTTTCTGGAAAAGGGTCACGTTGAGTTCTTCTTCCAGTTTGCGCATCTGCGCACTGAATGCCGATTGGGTGCGATTGATCTGTTTCGCTGCACGAGTAAAGCTACTGGTTTCTACAAACGCGAGAAAGCCTCGCAAAGCATCAATATCCATATTGAAATCACCACCCATCGTTTTTATTAATGTATTGCATCAAAATTATCCGTTAGTGCGCCGCAATACAATCCCCTAAGCTCAAATGAATTCCCCTAAGGCTCAATACCTTACCCTAAGTCTCAAAGCATCCACACTAAACGCAAGGAAGCAACTATGCAGCTTTATATTGGAAACCAGAACTACTCAACTTGGTCATTGCGCGCATGGCTAATATTCGACAACTACAACCTCAATGCGGAAGTCATCAAGCTCAAGCTATTCACTTCTGATTTTTACGACACACTAGCTTCAGTGACACCAACAGCCAAAGTTCCAACCCTGGTTGACGGTGACGTTGCGGTGTGGGATTCACTGGCGATTCTCGAATACGTTAACGAAGCTTACTTGGACGGCGCAGCATGGCCTAAATCAGTGAAAGAACGCGCCCATGCCCGAGCAATTTCGGCAGAGATGCACTCTGGATTTTTTGCCGTAAGAAATGAAATGCCGATGAACTGCCGCGCTCAACGAAAGCTTGCTTTGAGTGAAGAAGCATTGAAAGACATAGCCCGTATTGATGCCATATGGTCGACGCAAATGGAACAATATCCAGAAGGTTGGTTATTTGGTGAATGGTCGATTGCCGATGCGATGTTTGCACCCCTTGCATTGCGCGTAGAAACCTATGGCATCCAACTTTCAGAGAAGGCATCACAGTATCAACAACGTGTGCTCAACAGTCCATCAGTAAAAAAATGGCTAGCAGAGGCAAGCTTAGAAACCGATGTGGTTGAAGAGGACGAGGCAGGCGACCAAGTATAAAATACAAAACACCCTTTCAAGGCTCACTAGGGCGTGTTGATCTTTCGTGAGTGTTTTTTGAACAGCATGGTAAAGAGTTATAATTTGCTTCGCCAAAAGTAAAACCATAACCAATACCATGCCAAGAACAATGCTAACTGATATTCGCTGGGAACTGCTACTCCAAGTTATGAAAAGTACAGGTCGTATTTACGATAAAACTGAACATCGAATGACATTTGAAGGAATACTTTATCGAATGAGAACAGGTATTCCTTGGCGAGATCTACCCTCTGAGTTCGGAGAGTGGAGTACCGTTTACAGACGATTTAATCTTTGGTCAAAGAAAGGGATTTTAGATAAACTTTTCAAAAGCTTATCTAGCATGGCTGATTTTGAATGGGTCTTTCTTGATGGCTCTATAGTTCGAGCGCATCAGCATAGTACAGGTGCAGCTACTGAAAGCTCAGAGCAAATAGGAAAAAGTCGCGGGGGCAACTCAACCAAAATTCACTTAGCCGTAGATAGTGGTGGTCTGCCGATTTGCTTTGATTTATCAGAAGGACAACGCCACGATATAGTGCATGCCGAAAGCTTAGTTGAACAACTCGATGAAGTTAATACTATCGTTTGTGATAAAGGATATGACAGCGAACCTTTCCGTACTTTTGTTAAGGAACGTGGCGGAGAAACGGTAATTGCTAAACGCAATTACGGACAAGATATAGACAAAGACAGTATGGATTGGTGTCTATACAAGTATCGTCACTTGGTCGAAAATGCCTTTGGGAGAATTAAGCATTATCGAGCTATTTCAAGTAGATATGACAAGCTAGAAAGGAATTATGCCAGCATGTTATCGCTGGCATTCATGTTAATGTGGCTACCGATGTATTGTTGAACACAAAATGTACAGCAAAGATCAACACGCCCTAGTCTGTGAGCCTTTATTTAAACCTTAATAATTTGATCGATTGTGATCGCCTAATCACAATGTGCAGATGTGATTGTTTATATTCAACTAAATTCAAATAGTTAAGATAAACGTTATGTTACGAGCAACCATCGCATTACTCAGTGTCACTAGCTTGGCCGTATCTGCCAATGTCACCCTTCCCTCTGGAGAAGACTGGATCAATCATGCTTCTGAAGGGCTCGCACCTTACTGGCTTATGCCGAGCGCACAGGGAGAACCGATAGGCAACTTCCCGACATTTCGTTGTGATGATGGCACCTTGCTCGATGTATCTGATGTGTGTCCTGAATTGAACAGAGGCTGGATCACTCCGCACTTTGGCAAGGAGTTTACGCGTATGAAATCACGCCAAACCTATGCCTATGGCGTGCTCTATCACCTTACTGGAGACAAACAAGCTTTAGCGCTTGCCAAGCAAGGTGCCTACTACCTCATTGATCAACTAAAAGATAAGAAAAATGGTGGCTTTATTGGCTACACAAAAGAGGGAAAAGCGGGTCAAGATTGGCAGCAACGTACCTCTCAAGATCAAGCGTATGCGCTGGTTGGACTCGCGATGTACTACTACCTGACCCAAGACAAAAAGGTAGAAGAAGCACTCATCGCCCAACAAGCTTTTATCTTTGATAAATATCGACTTAGCGACAACAGCGGTCTTGCTTGGGTACTCGCCGACGGTGAAGATGGCAGTGCAAAACGACGTGAACTGGTCGCGCAACTTGATCAAATAAACGGCTACCTGTTGTTAGTCGCTCCTCTGCTCAAAGAGCCCGTCAAAGCCAAATGGCTTGATGACTTAAACTGGCTCACGCAAGCCATGATTGATCACTACCACTCTGAAGATGAACAACGCTTCTACGGCGCAATTCACGACAAAGCGGCAATGATGCCGAATGCCAATCACAATGATTTTGGGCACACCATTAAAGCGTATTGGATGACCTATCTAACTGGTCATGCATTAAAAAATTCCGATTGGTCTGAGTTTGGTTTAGACGGTATGAAACACACTTTGGCTCAGGCGCAATATCAAAAAGATTTTGCCAATGTATCTAACTACTTTGGCGAGCGACTTCAGAAGATGTGGCAAGGGCAAGATATCACGGGCTGGCAAAGCAGACCGTACAGCCAATGGGCGTCATCATGGGAATGGGCTGAGCTTGATCAAGCTGCGATGACGGTATCGCTTATCGATGGTTCAATGAAAGACGTACTGCAATACACCCTGCCCACCTTTCATGATGTATGGGTAGATCATAAATACGGTGGCGTTGGGCTTGAGCCTAAGCGTACTAAAGCGTTCCATTGGGGCAATGGCTATCACCAATTTGAACATGCGCTGATTGGCTATTTATATGCTCGACAAGAGGAAGGTAAACCCGCTGTACTTCACTACGCAAGGCCAACCAACAGCAAGATGCCAATGGAACCTTATTACTATCAAGGAGATGTAATTAAATTAGAGAATCAGAGTGATGGAACGCAAAAGGTCAGTTTCAACAACATTCGACCTTGATACCTGATATTCACTCATCGGTACTTTTAGACGTGGTTAACGACTAAGACGGAACTGATGAGTGGCTAGCTGTTGACAAAGCCTGAAAAGAAGATCTTCAGGCTTTTGAAATACCGTTGAGCAACATTTATTGGTAGGAATTTAAATGAATACATAAGCAAGTGAATCTTGTCGGATCTTCAGTTAAACCATATACGGCATCACGAAATCACTTCTTATTATTCTGCTCAACCAACTTTTCATTCCACGCTTCGTTGCCGTCTCGCTTACTGACATCATATTCAGAGCAGAACTGCGATATAGTCATATTGTTGTCGCCAGTTGCTAACTTTAATGCCAATTGAACTTGTTGAAGTTTGCTTTGCAGACGAAGGTTTTGACCTGCCTTTGGGCTTTTTTCTTTAGCAAACTTTAAAGCAGCATGTTTACGTTCGGCAGCTCCCGCTCGGCGATCCGCTTCTGATAATAGATATTTTAGCTGCGCGACACTCTTGCCCTTCTTAAAGGCAGGCTCAAGCAACTCAACGCATTCATCAAATGATGGATTTATAACATATGGATCAATTCTATGCGCTTGTTGGCGCATCCACTCTAGCGCGAGCTTTTCATCTGACATAATTACATCTTTACCAAAGAAATAGCCGTACATGGTATCGCTCAATAGCAAACCGCTGCAACAACAAATTAAGCTACAGTGTCACATTTAATTTCAAGGAAATTGCAGTTTTCTAAAAGAATCCTCCTTTCACTACCACTTATTCAAACTGGATGATCGGAATAAAGTGATGCTGCGTAGATATGTTTTAGTTTGGTTAGTAAACAAGTCGTCGAAAACAAAAGTGAGAAGAAGAGAAGATATGAAGGCAATGACCCTTTCAAGACAAGATATCCAAGCAATGGACCAGCGTGAACGCGCTCGTTTAATTAACTCCTTATCGGGGTTTAAAAGCGCAAACCTTATTGGCACCTGTGACAAGCAAGGGCTAGAAAATCTTGCAGTAGTGAGCTCCGTGGTTCATTTGGGGTCGAATCCACCTTTACTCGGCTTCATCATCCGGCCTGCGGAAAGTCGCCGTCATACACTAGAAAATATCCTAGAAACTCAACACTTCACTATCAATAGTATCGGGGCGGGCTTTGTTCAAAAAGCTCATCAAACCTCCGCTCGTTATCCTAAATCAGTCTCAGAATTTAACGCGGTCGGCCTCACGCCCTATTACGATGATGTGTTCCCTGCTCCGTTTGTTTTGGAAAGCCCTCTGAAAATAGGCTTAGCCTTCAAAGAGCAGATAACAATTGAAAGTAACCAAACTCAAATGTTGATTGGTGAAGTTGTTACGGTTCACGCGCCAAAACGAGCTGTGATGCCGGACGGCTACCTAGATTTAGAAGCGTTAGATTTGGTCACGATTTCAGGGCTAGACAGTTATCATGTCACGCAGAGGCTACATCGTTTAAGCTATGCAAAACCAAATAGGTCACTATTTCCACTGACCCACGAAGGTAACCCAACCTCATGGGAGGCTTTCGAACACAATCTCACTCATTTTGCTCGGTAATTTACGGACAAAGGTGCTAACTTTCCCAACTTAACCCTGTGCACCACACAACAGCGCTAAACTACATCTATTTCCAAGGACCCTTTTGAAGTTAACTCACTTTAAATACAAGACACGCAAAGGCCCAGACTACCGACATGGCGATCAGGTGTCATTCATGGACATCAAACAGACCTTCGGTATGGGCAGCATTCGTGTGGGCGCTTGGGTAACGAAAGAAGAGAAAGAGCTCGCTGCAAATCTGATATTCGACTCGTTAGCAGACTTGGCTTACATCTTGGCTCTGCCACCAGAAGCGATTGGCCTTCGCGGCACATTAGGCTTAGCTTTCGGCAGTGGTGGCAGAAAGGGTGTACAAGCACACTATGCGCCAAACCAAAGAGAATTAGCCCTCGCTAAAAACGCAGGGGCTGGTGCGTTAGCGCATGAGTTCTGGCATGCATTTGACCACTACATTGCCGAAAAGGCGTTTGAGATTGGTGATACCTCCGGTCCTCGCAAGCAAATCTTGTTCGCCAGTGACTGTTGGCTACACGATAGAAAGGTGCGACCTCATCCATTAAACGAGAGTTTGATGTCACTGTTCGATGCCACACTACTCAGCGACAATAACCTAGACAAACACGATTACGTGGCGCGAAGTGTTATTGCCGACAAAGCGATGTCGGCCCGTTACTTCTCACTACCAACAGAGATGACGGCGCGTGCCTTTGAGTCAGTAATTGAATCCTGTTCTGATATCAAAAACGTTTATTTGGTAGATGGCACAACCAAACCGGATATGTACCCTGTGTACCCTGATATGGCGCATCGAGAAGAGATTTTCCAAGCCCTGCAAGGTTACTTCGCGCCACTAGGCCGATCTTTAAGTAAATAGCATTTTGAATCAGTAACACTTTGCAGATTTACAGTGAGTGACATGTACCATAAGTTGATCATGTGTAATCTCTGAGATAACATGTCAACAAGCGGAACATGTACAATAGTTAATTCATGAATGATTAACTATTCTGTGTATATTGAAAGAGTAAACATATCCAAAAACAACAGGGTAAATAAGTGATGAATATTGTTTCTTTTACTGAGGCCAGAAATAGCCTTAAGTCTGTGCTCGATAGAGTGGTAGACGATTCTGATGTTACGGTAATAACCAGACGAGATTCAGAAGATGCCGTGGTAATGTCTCTTGATCATTTTAATTCAATGCAAGAAACCTTGTACCTAATGAGCTCGCCTAAAAACGCTGAAAGATTGGCTGAATCCATTGCTCAACTCGAAGCCGGAAATACAACCGTTCGAGAATTGAATAATGACGAATGATCGAAAGATTGTATTTACAGATAATGCTTGGGAAGATTACCTATACTGGCAAACCCAAGACAAGAAAACGCTCAAGAAACTAAATAAGTTGATTGAAGCTGCCAAAAGAACGCCCTTTGAAGGGATTGGAAAGCCGGAGCCACTAGTCGGCAACCTCTCTGGCTTTTGGTCAAGACGAATCGATGACAAGAATCGATTAGTGTATAAAGCAGATGACGATAACTTTTACATAATTGCTTGTCGTCACCACTATTAAAAGCAGTAAGCAGCACATAGAAAGGGCAGTAATGATCAGTTGGCCATCTTTGGTAAAACTCGACGGTGACGATGAGCTTATTTACGTCGCGTCAGAACAAGATTTTCAGGCTGAATGCTCAGACATGATCTTGGGCGATGATGATCACCTCATCGACTCAGAGGGAGACAGCTACTCGCTTAAATCGCACTCGAACCAACTGTCTCTAGCTAAACGAGCAGACCAATATTCGGTTGAAAGCGTGACCAAACTGATTCGAAACCACGAGTTTCAGAAAGCTGAAGTGTGCCTGATGAAGATCCACTTCCTGACTATCGAAGAAGCAATTCAGTCACTGGCTTTTGAGCGACGTTAATAGCTCTCCTTAAAGCTAATAAACTAAACCTGTTAAAACAAAAACAGCGCCAAAATAGGCGCTGTTTTTGTTTGTTATTTCGCTATCGCTTAATTAAGCGATAAAAATCTGTGCCAGTGCGTAGCCTAAACAACATGCACCGACCACACCGATTAAACCCACCGACATGAATGAGTGGTTGAAGTACCACTTACCAATCTTGGTAGTGCCAGACACATCGAAGTTCACCGTTGCGATATCTGATGGGTAGTTCGGGATGAAGAAGTAGCCGTAAACCGCTGGCATCAAGCCGATAAGCAGTGCTGGGTCTAATCCTAAGCCAAGGCCAACTGGTAGCATCATACGTGCAGTAGCGGCTTGAGAGTTCACCACAACTGATACGATGAACAGCGCTAGTGCGAACGTCCATGGGTAGTTGGTCACCATTTCCACGATGCCAGATTTGAACTGAGGCATTGCGTATTGGAAGTAAGTATCCGACATCCAAGCGATACCGAAGATAGCAATCGCCGCCACCATACCCGATTTGAATACCACACCGTTTGGCACATCACGCGGGTCAGTTTTGGTTGCCAGCAAGATGATACCGCCGAAACAGAGCATCATCATTTGGATGATCACCGACATCTTGATTGGCTTGTCGCCGTCTACGATGGTTCTGATCTCTGGCACCATCGCCACGATAACAATCACCACAATTGAAAGTAAGAAAATCAATACTGCATTACGAGCCGAAGTTGGCAGTACTTCATCCAAAGACGTCGCAGTGGTGCTTTCGATGCGCTTTTTCCACTCAGGATCTTTTAGACGCGCTTGGTATTCAGGATCGTCGTTCAGTTCTTTGCCACGTTTCAAGCTATACAGAGAAAGTAAAAGTGTGCCGAACAGCGTTGCAGGAACCGTCACCATCAAAATAGAAAGCAGAGTAATAGAGTGTTGGATATCAGAAAGTTGCGCGAGGTAATAAACCACTGCTGCCGAGATTGGAGATGCAGTAATCGCCAGTTGAGATGCAACAGATGCAGCCGCCATTGGGCGCTCAGGACGAATACCATTCTTCAATGCAACATCGCCGATGATAGGCATGATGGAGTAAACCGCATGGCCAGTGCCCAATAGGAAAGTCATCGAGTAAGTCACGAACGGTGCTATCAAAGTGACGCGTTTCGGGTTCTTTCTCAGTACCCTTTCGGCCACTTGCAGCATGTATTTCAAGCCACCAGCCGCTTCAAGAATAGAAGCACAGGTAACAACAGCGAGGATGATCAGCATTACGGTGACAGGTGGAGACGTTGGTGGCATCTTGAAGACAAACACCTCGATAACCAAACCAATACCAGAAACAACACCTAACCCAATACCGCCATACCGAGACCCGATATAAAGAACGACTAATAAAAATAGAAACTCAAAATACAACATAAGCAACCCTGCTAAAAATATGGACTAATGATATTTTGTCCCTAAGTTCCGCTATTTACTTATCGCTTGGTCACACTATGATTGCAGACTCTCGCAAATTGTTTTTTCTAAGATTATGGTCACGCTAACTGAACCGTAAGTTTATGAAATGTAATAGGAAGACAGACTCTAAATCTAAATTTGTTATGTACGATAACCATTATTGTGACTGTTAGATCTGTATGGCCTATAAAGTGCCAGATTCATAACTTAACGATATTATTTCATTCATAATCAATCATATACAAAGTCATTCAGAAGCATATTTCCGATCTAACTAAGCATATTCTTACTGAACACTAACTCGCCTATCCCGAGACACTATGTCAAAATACTCGCCCTCACGATGACAACACATAAAGAACCACAGATATGAATTTTCAAGCTGCTATTTTTGATATGGATGGACTGTTACTCGACACCGAGAGACTTTGTATGCAGATTTTTGAAGAAGCATGTCACGCGCAAGATGTTCCGTTCTTGCAAGATGTTTACTTAGGCATCATTGGTTGTAACGCAAAAACCATCGAACAGATTTTTAGAAAGGGCTACGGCGAAGGGTTAGATTACCCGGCGCTGAACACCGAATGGCGCACTCGCTACAATGCGGTTGTTAAGCACCAAGCAATCCCAGTTAAAGATGGTGTTATCGAACTACTTGAATGGCTCAAAGAAAACGACATTCCAATCGCGGTAGCGACCTCCACCCAGCTTGATATCGCGAAAAAGAAGCTTGAACTGGCTGGCCTAGATTCTTACTTCACCTCATTAAGCACAGGCTGTGAAGTCACCAATGGTAAGCCTCACCCAGAGATCTACTTGCTAACGGCAGAGCGCTTAGGTGTTGCACCTGAAAATTGCCTAGCGTTTGAAGATTCAAACAACGGTATTCGCGCATCTATGGCAGCCAACATGATCAGCTTCCAGATCCCAGATTTGGTAGAACCATGTGACGAAGTGAAAGCGCTTGGTCACACGATCAGCCCTTCCCTACATCATGTGTTAGCGCAGCTTCAACAAGCTGCAGCTTAAGCTCTAATTATCGTTGATAATGCTTTAATCAACGTAGAAGAGCCTCTCTATTAAACCGACTCACTGAGTCGGTTTTTTTGTTTATATTCCTTTTATAAAAGATAAAATATCGCGCAAGAAACTGTTACAGTCGATATGAAACTATACTAATCGATAAGCAACATTAATAACGTCTAGAGACGGAGAAAGGGACGCGTGATTAAAAGATTTGAAAGCCAACTGCTTGATTTTGCTCAGCAAGAGATGACACAGGATGCCGCGCACGACATTAGCCATATCAAGCGAGTAGTCAAAACTGCTGAGGTTTTGTGTACTCAAGAACAAGCTAAGCTTGAGGTCGTTCTGCCTGCCGCTTACCTTCATGATTGCTTCACCTTCCCTAAGAACCACCCAGACAGAGCCCAAAGCTCACAAATGGCGGCAGACAAGGCGGTCTCTTTCCTCAAATCTATCGAGTATCCCGCGTTCTATCTCGACGAAATCCATCACGCTATTGTCACTCACAGTTACAGCGCCAACATCACACCAGAAACCTTGGAAGCACAGATTGTTCAAGATGCAGATCGCCTAGATTCTCTCGGTGCGATTGGCATTGCTCGCTGCCTATACGTGGGTCAAAGCTTTAACGCAGAGCTGTATAACCATGAAGACCCATTCGCGAAGCAGCGTGACTTGGATGACAAGCATTACAGCGTCGACCATTTCTACGTGAAACTGTTCAAGCTCGCTGAAACCATGAATACAGAATCCGCCAAGTTAGAAGCCAACAAGCGCACTG
Organism: Vibrio atlanticus; assembly: GCF_024347315.1. NCBI lineage: Bacteria > Pseudomonadati > Pseudomonadota > Gammaproteobacteria > Vibrionales > Vibrionaceae > Vibrio > Vibrio atlanticus. The sequence goes on from NZ_AP025461.1 coordinate 114,793, forward strand.
ACTATATGCGTGGCTTTCTTGAGCAGTTGAGTACGGAAGTTTAATGGTTTAGAAAAAGAGACACACGACAAGGAAGAGACAAGGATATGGAAATAAACCGCTTTAAAGCATCCGACGCCGACGAGATCGTCACTTGGTTCACATCCCTCGAAGACTACGTACTGTGGGGAGGACGAACCTTTGGTTGGCCGTTAGAAGCCTCTTCCATCATCGAACGTTCTCAAGAGCCACATGTCGAGCTTTACACATTCTCCACGTCTAGCACTAACTCGAATACCAATGACTTGCTCGGTTTTATGGAGTTTCAACGCATGTCAGACAATGAGCTTCGCTTTTGCCGAGTCTCGATTCACCCAAACCAACGAGGCAAAGGGCTTGGGCAATCCATGCTTGAAAGTGCATTAGAAGCGGCGAAACAGATCCCTGATGTCACAACCATCTCCTTGGCCGTATTTAAGCAAAACCACGGTGCAAAACGCTGCTACGACAAAGCGGGCTTTCAGGTGGTAGACAAAGAGCCGAGCGTAAAAGAGTTCAATGGTAAAACATGGCCCTTGTATCAGATGGAATTAAAGCTCTGCTAGTTCATTTTAATTGTCAGGTTAATTTTAGTTACCAGGATTGTTTTAATTAACAGACTTATTTAGTTAATCGACTTGTTTTAATTGCCAGATTTGACCCCATATCATTGAGCATTAGCTACATACTCAAGATACACAGATGTAATTTGGAACCTCCAATGACCCAAGAAAAATTCGACACTATTTATCAACGTGCTGCTCACCGTAAAGGCGGAGCGGCCGAACTCGAAAAAATTGTTCGTGCACCCCTTTCCCAAGCCGAGCTATCGCAAGTCACAGACGATCGTTGGCTAGCCGCCTTTACTGAAAAAGTATTCCAGTGTGGTATTTCATGGAATGTGGTGAGAAAGAAGTGGCCGCAATTTGAAGAAGTGTTTTTTGAATTCAACATCGAGAAAATGCTGATGCTGCCAAATGAGATGTGGGAACAGAAAGCGCAAGACCCGCGCATTATTCGCCACCTCACTAAAGTGATGACCATCCCTGCTAATGCCACCATGATCCACAATGCCAAGCGTGAAGCCGATTCATTCTCGCAAATGGTTGCCGACTGGCCATCAGAACGTATCACAGAGCTGTGGGATTACCTGAAAAAACACGGCAAGCGATTAGGTGGTAATACTGGTGCCTACACTCTGCGCCAAATGGGTAAAGACACCTTCATCTTGTCATCAGATGTTGAAGCGCACCTGCGCAGTACCGAGGTGGTGGATAGCGGCCGTAACACCAAGCGAGCACAAGTCGCGGCGAGCAAGGCTTTCAACGAGTGGCAGCAACAATCAGGTCGTAGCCTGAGCGAAATCAGCCAGATCGTTGCCTACAGCTGTGGTGATAATCGCGTTTAGTGGTCACCGTAGTTAATTAAAGAACCCGTCCAGATTTATCTAGCCTTTAAAGACCCGTTGCTGATGCCACTGGTCTTTTTTGTGCTTCATTCAAAGAAATGTAAATTAACCGCTGACAGACAACGATCTTCGGTGACGCCAAGTCATTATGTTGATAGGTTAATGTTTATACATCTCGATTTCATACGTATCTATAGCGCTCTCTAAAACATTCGTTTCTCCGCTAAATGGAGGTACTAAACCTAGAAAGGAATTCTATGTTCGAACAGGTCATCAGCATTCTGTTTCCCGTTTTTGCTTTAGCCAGTGCTGGCTTTGCGGTCGGTCGTTGGCTCAAGCCCGATTTCAAACCGATCAATCGCATCAATATGGATGTGTGTATCCCTGCGCTAGTATTTGCATCGCTGACCACCATGCCTCTCGACACAGAGCAATTGCCACTCATAACCGCTTCTTTGATCGCAGTGTTAGTGCCTGCATTGTTGATGATTCCGATCTGTAAGATCTTTAAGCTCAATTTCAAGGCTTGGGCTCCGCCACACATGTTCCGTAATAGTGGCAACCTAGCCATTCCCCTATTCACCTATACCTTTGGCGAGAGCGCATTAGCCCCTGCGGTATTACTATTTGTGGTATCGGCATGTGTCCATATCAGTGTGGGGTTGGCGCTATTGAGCGACGGTAATCCGATCAAACAGATCCTCAAGATGCCAATCTTCTTAGCGGCTGCGCTAGCGATGACGCTCAACCTGTCTGGAATTACCGTATGGAATCCGATCTACGAAGCCACATCACTGCTTGGGCAAGCTGCCGTTCCTATTATGCTGCTGTCGCTGGGTTCACAAATGGTCAACTTGAGGCTGAGCGGATTAAAAGTTGGCTTGTTGTGTACGGCTCAATCGCTGTTTACAGGGGCGATCGCTTTTACCATCATCTATTTCTTTATCCCGCTGCCGACGCTGCACTTACAAATGATGGTACTGTTCACCATGCTGCCACCCGCTGTGATGAACTACCTGTTTGCAGAGAGGTTCAATGTCGAGCCCCCTAAGGTCGCATCTATGGTGTTGTTTGGTAACTTCCTAAGTGTGGTTACCCTACCAATCTTGTTGTCGTTCGCACTGTCTTTATCGAGTTGAATCTCGACCTAAGGGAAGGGTTGTCACTAGGGCGTGTTGATCTTTCGAGCTGATTTTTGCAGCGAGTTGCTGGGTATTTATACAAGGCAGAGGCACCGATGTGTAGCTAGCCTACATGAGAAGCCGATAACACAGTAGAAATGACCAGCAAGCGCTGCCCGAAGGGTTCGGCTGGGCGCCCCCGCAAAAAGCGCTTTACTCTTTGTTGAGGAAGATTTGCTTAGAATGACTAGGCGACTTCCCCCTCGCCGCGATTAAAACGCTTTTATCTCGAACAAAATTTAACCACGAAAGGTCAACACGCCCTAATTACAGTTATAAAAATGGGCAGATAAACTGCCCATTTTTGTGTTCAGAAAGTTAGGAATTAGAGTTAACTACTTCCAGAATTGAATGCTATTGAAGTCTTTGTATTGCTTTGTCGCTGCATCATATTTCGCTTTCATTGCAGTAAACTCAGCATCCGTTAAACCAGAAGCTGATGTAGCGTCTAGCTCCACTGCCTGAAAAATATCAGACGCACTTTTTTTCAAGCTAGCAACCGACACTTTCTTACTGCCATCATTCGTAAGAGTAGAAGTGGTCACTTTCTTTTTACCAGCAAGGTCAGCGGCTGTTGCTGAACAATCCTTTCCTCGATTAAATCCAGTGTACCAAGTTACCGTTGCCTTACCGTCAGCAATTTGCTTAATCGTACAAGCATCAGGGCTCAGACCAACTAATTTATTAGCGTTATTGAAGTTATAAGCGATCAAATCAGACGGGGCTTTGCTAGAGTACGTATCTTTCTGCTCAATGCTGTTGTCGACAGAAGAACGCGCTAAACGGCGAACCGCTCCAGCAAAGTAGAAATCACCGTTAGCATTAGAAGGCACTACATCATCTTTTATCGCCCAGTGAAACGCTGTCTTTTTGCTGTCCAACGTAACTTTCGAGCCGTAATGGTATGACACAGAGTTAACTGTCGCTTTCTGACCATCGACCATATCATCTGCCCATTGATACGCCTTAAAGCCAATCTTAGTCCCGTCTTCTGGGCCTGCATCCACGTAATGTTCAACAGTGTACTTGCCGGCAGGGCTCGTCTTAACCTTAACGATATCACCGAGCAATTTACCCTTAGATGTGTACAAGAATGTATTAGAGATATCTAAACCAATAAGACTAATCTTATCAATTGTATATTGAGTCTCTTCACCTGTTCCGTAGCGTTTGAAGAAAACAAGATCTTCCGTTGTTTTCGCCATTGCTTTGTGTACTTTATCTAAATCAAAGGCACAAGTCGTCGCACCATCATCAGCTTCGAACGCAATCGTCGCGCCATCTTTTGAAATCACGCACACTTTATTGGTTAATTTGAACTCTTTAACCTTCGACACAAATACATCACTGTGTGCTGGCTTAGAATTAGCGAGGTCATCAATAGAAACTAGAGTTTGCGGAGAAGTGCTAGGGGAAAGTGTAAGCGCCTTATCTAAATTCATAAATTCAACTTTATTTTGCTGAATTTTATCTACAGCGAACTTTATCGCCGCCTTAGATTTATAGTAGCCCTGTAGATTAATATCTTCGTTTGCATGAACCATTGTCGCAAGTGAAGAAACGCCTAGCACTAGTGGTAATAGTGTCTTTGTCATATTTTATGTTCCTTCTAGTGGTTTATTTGGACTGACTTGGAGCTTCAAATCCAGTAATGCTTGCAGATGAGAAAACAACAGAGCTCAATTTCTGTACATCACCCACGCTAAGTTTAAGAACAGAACGCTCGGGCGCTTGAGTAGAAACCGCTGTACTGCCGCCAGTACTACCACCACTGCTGCTACCACCTTTAGTCGCACCGCCACCGCCGCCTCCACCACCGCATGCAGTAAGTGAAGCTAATAAGATTAAACCAACGATTTTCTTCATACATTTGTTCCTAAAACGAAATTTAGACCGCTTGTCTGTTTTCAATTAATTCAAGTGAGAATCAGAACATAGGGCGATACAAAAAAAAATTAAAATCGTTGTTGGTTATTGCAGTTATGTTTAATATACAACCATCAAGCAAAGGAATGGGTTATCGCCCCCCTATACAGCACAATCAAGATGGACAACAAGAACAGACATTTTCTTTGACTTAACTTTCGAAGAACTTCATCGCTTTGGCGTGACAATAAATAAAGCATGACCAAGCGCTTTACTCCACTATTACTATCTTTTGTAAGTCATATGAAAATTAAAAATGTAATACCTCTACTGCTATGCCTCTTCTCTCATCAAGCTATATCAGCGGCAAATTTCACAACGGACTTTGTAGAGCTTGGAATGCAAGCAAAGCCTATGGGGTTAAGCGTGGATGGTGGACGCGACATCAACGATAGCTTGGCAATTTTGGGCGGCCTTAGTACCAACACAGCCGAAGATGAAAGCAACTTTGATGCATACATCGGCCCTCAAGTTTATGGTCCAATAACTCAAGGGATCGACTTAAATACGCAGCTGCTACTCCATTTCAACAAAAACTCATACGCAGCTGGAGAAACGAAAGCTTATGTCGAATTTAATGCGGGTATTCGAGCGTGGATCACTCAGAGAGTAGAAGCCCATGTACTTGCGGGTTCTAACGGAGAGCACTCAATCTTTACGTTTGGAGCTAGATTCCATGCCACAGATAAAGCCGTGTTTTCAGTTGCTTCCAAAAACAACGGTCTTTACGGCCCTCAATTACAACTTTCGGTTAGATACCAATTTAAGTAGCCACCTTTATAAACAACTTTCCGCTACTGTTGGATCTAACATAAAAATAGCGTCAGTAATTCAATACTGACGCTATTTTTTTATCTCTAATTCAGACACATCCTATTAGTTATACGCTTACCTAAAGTTATACGCTTGCCTAGCTATTGAGTTATCCATTGATATAGCGATGAACCGTGAACTACAAACATTCAGTGAACTATGAGCATTTATCCAACTTGAGCTCTGCTGTCACCTTAGTAAGACGTAGTGCAATCGCGAAACACACTAAGTAAGGACTCACATACCAAAAGACACTTTCTAGCGGCTGCTTTACCTGCGCTTCTCTGGTTTTTATATATTGGTTTTTCTGCTTTTCATACTGACTCAGCATACCATCCACCCACACCGCATCACTTTCAACTAACGACACGCTAGGCGCAGGAACCGTAAAATCCGATGCATTGGGTAACAAGGTGAAATCGACATCTTTAAACGTAATCGCCGTATTCAAATACCACAAACACGCGTCGTGGTACTGAGCGTAATGATCTAAAGATGGCTGACCTGTACAGGTATCACTTCTCAGCTTATCCAAAGAGAACCGCTGAACCGATTCTAAAATCGCCACCGCTCTGGTTTGTTCGGTTTCAACCCAATCACCCGCCACCTTCGCTCTAATCTCAGACACGGCACCAAGCATTCCGATACCCGCTAAAAACGGCCATAAATAATCCATACGCTTCCATTTTCGCCGACTCAGGTTGAATCCACACCAAATTGGAATATGTAAGAGGAGCGTGAGTCCAAGTGACAGCAGAACGAAGTTCAAGGAGCTAGAGAGCATGAGCTCGCTATCGAAAAAGTTCTTCATAATGAGAAGCTTGCCTGTATAACCAAGAGAAATTTGATACTAGGTTCGATATAAGAAAAGTGTGTAAGAGGAAAGTAAAAACAGCACTAAGAATTGGTGTTAACGCTGTTTATTTGGACATATAACCACCGATGGCAGGGCTTAACCACTCGTTACTCAGAAATGGCTAAGTTGTTCAGTTGTTCAGTTGTTCACGATACACAAGATGCTAAAGGCTCTTACGCGCCAGACTTGAGGTAGATACCGACTTCTCTTAGCTGTGCTTTAATGTCTAACATTTGGACGTGCGATAGCACTAATTGGATCAAATTGAATATTGCTCCAGCGAACATCAAACCCGCGACATAACCAGACCATGCTTGGTGATCAACTTGATACAGAGTATTGAACGAAAGAACGAAGAAGATGAGACTGGAAAAACCAATAGCATACTCATTACAGTTGTAGACGTATGAATTCGTCCCGTAATCGTATTTGATTTTTACCTTTCCACCCGCTCTGCCTAGCTTAAGATTAAGAACATTTCCGCTAACCTCATATTCCAATCCATTAATTAATACAACGCGCTCTACTTTCTCAAGCATATCTGTTTTTTCCGTATTATTTTGAATACTGTCCATAGTCGTACCCTACTCCGTCACCTAAAAATTATTCGTAAGCGCTCAACCATGCTTTCAGAAGTTGATTAGCGTTCTTCTTCTGGCTCGCAGACAATGACTTAACCAGTTTTTTCTGCATTTCGACATGTTCAGTCATCATTTGATCGATCAGAATAAGACCATCTTTGGTTAGCTGAACACTCACGCTGCGTCTGTCTTCTTTGCTGTGCTCACGACTGATCAGCCCTTTAGCTTCTAGTTTATCAAGGCGATTGGTCATTGCGCCTGATGTCAGCATCATCGATCCGATCAGTTCTGATGGCGTCAGTTGATAAGGCTTCCCAGAACGTCGCAACGTTGCCAACACATCAAACTCACCAAGTTTCATGTCGTAATTTTTATGAAGCTCGGCAACTTGCGTCTCCATATACTTGGCAATACGCATAATCCGGCCCATCATTGCCATTGGCTCAGTTTCTAACTCAGGCTTTTCCTTTGCCCATTGCTCTACTACGCGGTCGATAGCATCCATTTGCGATCTCGCTCCGTTATTAGTCTGATTAATTCAAACTAGTTTAACATAAAGATACTTTACAACCATATGATCTAGGTATACAGTTCATACAACTAATTATCTTAATATAAAGATATTTCATATGAACATATTATTAGCAATGATTCCCGCGTTCTTTTGGGGAACAACCTATGCTGTGACGCAATTTACGCTACAGGAATGGCCCCCCTTATTATTGGGTGCTTTGCGCGCGTTGCCTGCTGGTTTGTTATTGCTAGTAGTAAAACCGACACTGCCTCAAAAAGGCGAATGGCAGATCATTTTCACATTGGGTCTTATCAATATTGCGACCTTCTTTAGCTTAATTTTCGTGATGGCGTTGACGTTGCCTTCGGCAATCTCCGGTGTAGGTATGATCTCTGTGCCAGTGTTTGCGATGATCTTCCATTGGGTAGTAAAGAAACAGCGTCCGCAATTGATTCAAGCCTTGTCTGGTGTTGGATTAATCACATTGGCGTGGATATTGTTTAATCCAAGTCAAATCGCATTAAACCCAATAGGTCTAGGCGCCATGTTCGCTGCAATCATGTGTATCGTTATCGGCAGTAGCATTACCAAGTCACTGGGTAATCGCATGCACTGGTGGAAGGTATTAACGTGGCAACTGATTCTAGGCGGTACGATTTTATCTGTCGCGTCTGGCGTTCATGCGCTCATCGACCCACAGCCTTATGTTAACGCTGTGACTCATTTCGATACTCGTAACGCAATAGGACTTGTTTGGGTGATTGTCCTGAACACCGCCCTGGGTTACGGCATGTATGTATGGCTACTACAACGTATGTCAGTGGTGGATTTCACCTTCGGTGGCATCGCTAACCCAATTGCGGGAATTGTGACAGGTATGATGTTGATGGGTGAATCCTTTACCCCACTCCAGTACTCGCTAATGACAGGCATGATAGTGATGTCACTGCTACCGCAACTTATCCTTTCGGTAAGACAGTCAAAACAAGTTAAGCCTGTTACATAGTTGAATCTACCGACTGTACTGAGAATAATAACGCGCCTTACATCTTATACAGTGATTTAAAAGGCGCCTTTTGTTGCTACGCTGACAGCAATAAACCAAATAGCCATACTCGCCAAGTTGATCGTTTCTTAAACAACATTAAACCTTACAAAGAATAATGCCTTTCTTCATGCTACCTAATTTGAATTTATTTTCTAAAAAATAGACATATTAGAGATTATCTTTCCATGAGATATTGCAATTAGAGATAAAAAGACAAAATTTTTCTCCGACGACCTCCTTATACTATGCCACATCATTAAGGCGCCACAAGCCGATGATTTAAAATAATTATTAATGAGTAGTCACCATGAATTCGAAGTCGCTAACTATCTTGCTTTTTGTCTCTGTTTGCCTAATTTGGGGAACCACTTGGTTCGCAATGGAAGTGGCATTGCATTCTATCCCACCAATTTTTGCTACTGCATTGCGCTTTTTACTCGCTGCACCTCTGCTTGCGGTATTAGCGAAAGTCTTCAACCAGCCACTGCTGTTTCCTAAAGGCAAGCGTCAATGGTTGCTGATTGTTGCGCTGATGTACTTTGCGATTCCATTTACTTTGATGATCTATGGCGAGCAATACATCTCTTCTGGTCTAGCGTCTATCATCTTCGCTAACATGCCGGTCGCTGTGATGTTGATGTCAGGCCTATTCCTAGGCCTACGATTGGCTAAGCACCAAATATTTGGTTTGGCTACCGCTGTTGTAAGCCTATGTTTGATCCTCGGTAATGAAATGCAGATGGGTGGCGATGACTACCTAGTTGGTACAGTTTGCTTAGGTCTTGCTGTGGCAATACACGCTGTTATGTATGTGTTAGTTCAAAAGCACTGTAAAGGCATCGAAGTACTGACGTACAACGCAGTCCCAAGTCTGATTGCTTCTCTATTCTTGTTCGCCGTTTCGGCGATGGGTGAAAGCGTGAATGTTGAATCCTTCACTTGGGATTCAATCTCAGCGGTAGTTTACCTAGGCTTTGTGGCGAGTGTTGGCGGCATTGTTGCCTACTTTAAACTCGGACAAGTTTCGACGCCGTTCCAAGCGTCTATCTGCTTCCTGATTTTCCCTGTGGTTGCACTACTGATCTCGTGCTACATCAATGGAGAACTACTATCTGAACAGTCACTGGTGATGATGATTCCTCTGCTTTGTGGCATCTTGCTTACTAAGGCACCAAAAGGAATCTTCAAGTTGCGTGGTGGACTAAAAACCGCAAGAAGCTAATCCTACTGAAAGCTAACCCTACCGGAAGCTGACTAGATATTTCCATCTAGCACATACAAAAAAGCTCCAATATCACTATTGGAGCTTTTTATTAGTCTTTATCCAGAGTTAGCGCCAGCTAAACATTCGCACTTCATTGCCCTCTTCGGGCTTCTTAGGGATGTTTAAAGACAACGCCAAAGATACCGCCGCCATCGCAGCACCTATGTAGAAAACCGTTGCAGGTGACGATAACCAAATCACCCCAAATACGACTGGAATAACAACCGCTGCAATATGGTTGATGGTGAATGAGACACCTGCGGTTGATGCCATGTCGGCAGGATCGGCGATTTTCTGGAAATAGGTTTTGATCGCTAATGCGAGTGCAAAGAACAGATGGTCGACAACATACAGCGCCGCTGCCCATTCCGCGCTTTGTACCAAACCATAACCGATAAACACACCAATCAAACCAACATACTCGAAGATCAGCGCCTTACGCTCTCCAACCACACCGATAAATCGACCAATGCGTTTTGCAAACAAGAAGTTAAACAGGTAATTAATTAAGAACAGTAGTGTTACGTCAGCAGCCGAGTAACCAAACTTCTCTACCATCAGAAAGCCAGCAAACACCGTGAAAATCTGTCTTCTCGCGCCACTCATAAAGGTGAGTGCGTAGTAGAGCCAGTAACGCTTTCTCAGCACCAACTTCTTATTTTGCTGAGTCTTGGTTTGAAACTCAGGAAAACCAAAGGTCATCACCAAAACTAGAATAAATCCAATACCGCCAGTAATGCCGTACACCCAAGCAAAATCGAGCTTCAGCTGTTCTAACATCACCCAGATAGATCCGTAAGTGATTAAGGATGCCAGTGCGCCGACTGAGATCATCTTACCCAGCATCTCGGGCGCTTCTTCTTTACTCAGCCATTGCAGTGACAAAGACTGCTTCAGCGTTTCAAAATAATGGAAACCCGTCGACATTAAAATGGTGGTCAGTAGTAGGCCAGTAAGTGAAGGAAACAAACCGGTAATCGCCGTACCGACAGTGAGCATCGCCAGCGATATCAACATGAAGCGTTGCTCGCGAATGAACGCCAACATAAACACCACAGTAAAGGCCAAGAAGCCAGGGATCTCACGAACACTTTGCAATAAACCAATATCCGCACCATCAAAATTCGCTTTCTCAATAACGAAGTTATTAAGCAGCGCCATCCAGCTCGAAAACGCGATAGGGACAACAATCGAAATCAGTAATAAGAAGTTTTGCGGCGTTTTCCAGCTCGCGGTTTTATCGAACATTGACGGACTCCTGTTCGTCTAATTGGTTAAGCACACGTAAGGTTAGTTGCTCGGTATACGGGTTGATCTTCCAATGATCAGGGCTCCAACCTTTAACAAAACGTTGAAAATCAGCCCATGCCACGTAAAACATTGGTCGCCATGCAGCTTCTACTTCATCGAATGAAAGGTGTGGCTGATAGTGCATGAGTGCCGCTTTCAAGTGCTGGAAGTAAGCATCCAGGACTTCTGATTCAAGCTCTGCGCAATCTTGCGGCCTAACCGCGCTGCTCATGAACAAGGCCACATCTTTCATCGCACAACCACGCCCAACGTATTGGAAATCAACGGCAGCAGCGCGCTCGCTTTTTAAATCAAAGCAGAAGTTGGCGAGCTTAGCGTCACCATGTACCAAGGTTTGATATGGGCACGCCCTTAATAGATTATCAATGTGCTGCGCTTGGCTCTTAAGCGGTAAATCAGCCAATGCGTTTAACTCGTCAGGCCGAGTGTCTAAATGCCAATATGTGCCGACTTGCCACAATGAAGCTGAATGTTCTTGATCTACATTGATGTGCTTTGCGTGAAAGTTAGCGAGCCATTTAAGGCAAGCATCGCGTTGGTTTTGCTCTTCTAGTGTGTAACCAGACGCCAGCTCAGGCTGAGTATCTTGGATTGCTAAATCATCAAAAGCAGCAAGCACATCAAACTGAGAAGTTAACGGAAAACCGATTTCGGCCAAATCTTGCATCACAATCAGCCACTCGTGCTCTTGTAACTCACATTGCAGCCCTACAGGTACAGGGCAACGCTCATCCCACTGTTGGGTAAACGACTGATACCACGCGGTCTCAACTTGGTAAGAGTGCACCTTTCGTTGATGAGAAAGTTTGGTATTCCAACCCTTTGGGTGTTCTGCTTTATCTGGCAATGCGACATGTTTAACAATCACGCTGTTGAATGAAGAACGCCTTTCTTTGGAAAAAATCAAACGAACTAATTCACCATACCCGCCCCATAGGCTTTGAATCACCTGAACATCAAACCCTTGGTGACAATCCAGTGAGGCCGCTATTTTTTGATAAAGCTCATTTTGATAAAACTCTTGTTGATAAAGCTCTGGCTGATTTTGACTTGAATTCGCTATCGGTTGAGCGAGATTTTTTGACGATATTGATTGAGACATATACTCGTTGCTATGCTTTATCTGATAGAAGATGAGCCCACTGTGGCTGCCTATTCATATAGTGAATCACATAACTACAAATCGGTACAATTTTAAAACCTGCTTGTTCAATTTCAGGCAGTACCGACTCCATCATCACCTTACCGAAGCCCTTACCTTGAAGCTCATCAGGAATACGTGTCGATGTGATATGTAGTACATCTCCGTCCTTTTGATACTTAACAACCGCGAACTGGTTGGGTTTTAGCTCAACTGTGATCTGGTTCGCTTCTTGATCCCATTTTGTTGCGTGCATTCTCAACTCCTGAAAATAATTGATACGACAAACAATAAAAATTTGAAGTATTCATTCCTTGTAATAGACTAACGCAAGCTCATACAAATAGAACTAAGTACTTGCAAACAAAGTAAATAACTCTGTGCCACCGGCTTAATAACGAATTAGTAAAGATAAAGGCACTCTATAAAACCACGCAGGTACATTTAGCCAGCGTATGTAATTGCGCTTAATTTATGTAATTGTACCTACTAAATCTAGCACGTATTTGCCCCTTATTAGTAAGTTAACAATATAACAAACAGACGCATGTTGGCGCATGGAGAACATATAATGAACGCACCACTGAAGAAGCCTTTGGAGCATAATCAGGCACTTCAAGATCCTCGTAACCGCACCGTTTCTACATTAAATAGCACCGATGCACTGGCTATGATAGAGCACGGCAGTGAACTAACATTAAATGTATCGACTCCAGTTGGTACTAAGTTTCTCGCCACCACCAAATTTATAGGTACACACAGTGATAACTGCATTGTGGTTGAGGTGCCCGACGTATCCAACGATGATCTGAGCTTTTATTTTCAAGAAGGTTTTTGGATGACAGCTCGTGCTTATTCTCTGCGAGGTGAAGGCGCGCTTATCCACTTTAAAAGCCAAATTCACCATAGGGTTGGGGATCCCTTCCCTATTCTTGTGCTCTCTACACCAAGCTCGATGCAAGTAACTCAACTGCGTAAAGAGACACGCTACGAGGTGAACTTAGCTTCCAGAATCATCTTCAACGATCAACGAGCAAACTGTGAGATTAGAGACTTATCGAAAAGTGGTTGTCGTTTTGTTACCTCACCGACTTCTCGTGCAATTCAAATTGCCGATCGAGTATCTATTGAAGTTACACCGGAGAACTACAATGGCCCACTTATACCGCCATTGAAAGGCATTATCTGTAATCTCCAAAAATCAACGCACTACGCTCGATACGGGGTAGAGTTTGATGATATTGGCCGCTCTAATGCCAAGCACTTATTGGCGAAGCTGAAGTTCGATGGCACCAAGCTCTGTTTGCGAAATAGGTAGAGTCATTTAGCACATTACATTCACCGAATACCGTAAGCAGACCAGATACAGACGGCTCAATAGCGAGCAAAGTCGCAATCAAAAAAAGCCATCGATTTTTATGTCGATGGCTTTTTAGTTCTGGCTATTTATCTATCTTTTCAACCGCTTATCTAGCTAATAAGCTAGTTGGGTCTATAGATATTAGACTATTTACGCAGTGCGTTCAGTTTAGCTTGAGCGATACCAAAGATAGTATCGATGGGGTAACTCCCCTCATCACTCGCCTCACCGGCGGCTTTGCCTGTAAACAGCTCAATCGCTTCGGTCACATGGTCGATAGCCCAAATATTAAACTCGCCCTTTTCAACCGCTTTTACGATGTCATTACGCAACATCAGGTTGTGAACATTTGAACGTGGGATGATCACCCCTTGCTCATTTGAACGTCCTTTGATTTCGCACACATCAAAGAAGCCTTCAATTTTCTCATTCACACCACCAATAGGCTGAGACTCACCGAACTGGTTCATCGAGCCGGTAATCGCGATGTCTTGACGGTTCGGCTGCTTAGAGAATGCAGACACCACCGCACAAAACTCGGCCATACTCGCGCTATCACCATCGACGCCACCATACGATTGTTCGAAGGTGATATTGGTAGTAAGCGGTACTTTCGCTGTCTTACCAAATACCGAAGAAAGGTAAGCCGATAAGATCATCACCCCTTTCGAGTGAATACTGCCACCTAGGTCTACGTTTCTCTCGATATCAATAACTTCACCGTCACCATAAGCCGTGGTTGCCGTGATTCGGTTCGGCGCACCAAACATATGATCAGTTGTGCTGAGTACAGACAACGCATTGACCTGCCCAACCGCCTGACCATCCACATGAATCAGTGTTGTACCGTTGGTGAAAGTTTCCATTACGCTGTCTTGTAGTCGCCCGACACGCATCTGTTGGTTAGATAGCGCTTGGTCAACATGCGTTGCACGAATCAGGTTCGACTTCGCCCCTTTCGCCACGTAGTTTGACTCACGAAGCAGGTTGGCAATGTGTGCCGAGTGCAGCGACAACTTACTTTGGTCGCCCGCCTGGCGAGAACTGTGCTCAATGATACGAGCAATCGCTTTACGATCACAATGCAGCATATTGTTGTCATGTACGATACTTGAAATGAAGCGTGCGTAATGCATTTCAGAATCCGCAGTACGCTTCATCTCATCTTCAAAATCGGCCGTCACACGGAACAGTTCACCAAACTCAGCATCGTAGTGTTGCAGTAGCTGATACGTGTGGTAATCACCGAACAGAATAATCTTCACGTCTAATGGAATAGGCTCTGGATCAAGTGATACCGCCCCCGTTAACGTCACCTCTTTTTCTAATGAGGTGAAGCTCAATTGACGCGAACGCAGCGCACGCTTCAAGCCTTCCCACACATAAGGTTGTTCAAGTACTTTCACGGCATCCATCAGCAATACGCCGCCATTGGCTCTATGTAAGCTACCTGCGCGAATTAATGAGAAGTCCGTGAATACGGTGCCTTTGAACGTTGCCGTTTCGACATAGCCAAACAGAGAGTGATAATTCGGATTCTCTTCAACCACAATCGGCAGAGTCTCCTCCTTCTGGCTCACAATCACGTTAACCTTGTAGCGACGTGGCATTTTCTTATCCAAAGAGGCAGTCGCAACTTCTGCTTGCTCTGTACTCTCTTCTAAGAAAATATCAGCGTTATCGACAATGTCTTTACGCAGTGCTGTCAGGTACTTTTTGATGTCTGGATATTGGCTGTAATCTTGCTTCAACTGTTTGATGAAATGTGTGATCACATCTCGCGCCGTATCATCATTCAGCTTTTGAACTTTCTCTGTGTACGTCTCTTCAAGCTCAGTCAGTTCACGAGAAATGGTCCGCAGACCGACTTCCAATCCATCAATGGTTTTATCGAATTGATCTTGCTCTTCAGGCGTGAGCAAGTCGAAGCTCTCTTCGGTATGAAGATCATCGCCATTCATCGCGACAAATTGGTAGTCACCCTGAGTCGTGATCGTCAGGTTGATGCCCTTATCTTTTGCTTCTTGACTGATCGCTTCTAACGCCGCTTGTTGTTTAGCGGCCAACTGATTTTTTAATCGGTCAGCGCGGTTAAAGTACATCTCGTTATCGAATGCGAGTGGCATTGCTTTAAGAAGCTTACGCATCAGTTTTTCAATATCTTGCTTCAAACTGCTGCCCACGCCACGAGGCAATTTCAGCACCTTAGGTGTACGAATGTCTTCAAAATTCGCGATATAACACCAATCAAAAAGCTCCTGCACTTCTTGAGGGTGTCGGTTTAGGTAGCGTAAGATCATGGTGCGTTTACCAAGACCATTTCGACCTATCGCATAAATGTTGTAACCCTTTTCCTTGATTGACATCGCGAACTCAACGGCTTTTTGTGCACGTTCTTGCCCGACGATTTCGTCAATTGGAGCCAGTTCTTTGGTCGACTTACATGGTAGCTTGTCGAGTTCCGCTACCTTATACAGCTGTTCTGCATTGAGTCTTTGCATCGCCATCGCCGCCTCCTTAGTCCTTCATTACTTGGGTGTAGATAAAATCAGTGTAGATGTAATTGCCTATAAATTTAGTGACTTACGCTGCACAGCTGTTCAACTGAACAAATAACATCCAATTTAGCCCATTTTTAGCATTAACCAGAGATTTAATTCACCAACTTAACACGTGAATGATTTTAATTTGCAATTGATAATAAATATCATTAACATTTTAGAATATTTAAAATTAAGGATGTGGACATGGAAATTGAACGCTGCTGGATGCACTACCTAAAAGCTGAACAGTTAATGGAACAAGGTCATTGGCCCGAAGCACAGCGCCTCTATAACGATGTTCTCACCTCTCTTCCTCATCACATCCAAGACGCGGCATACCAAAGTGATATCAAACCCTGCCAGTTTGCTTGCTTAATTTCAGGCCTTAGAGACGCCAGTGTCGCTCAATCCGAGATTCTCAATCGTTTAGGCCAGCACCAACAAGCCTTCGATACCTTGAACCAATCTTATGCATTGATGCAATTTATCTCTCTTGAGGGTACAGAGTTGATTCAGCGTACCTTTAGGTTATTGGAAAAGCAGAGTGAAGATCTGCTCAATCACCTGATCGCATTTTGCAGTGCTCAGCGCAGCTCACATTGGATGCTCGAGCTAGAACAAATTCAACGCGCTCATCACCATTTTGGGCAGCTTAAAACCACTTCAGAAGTTCAATCTTCACCTAATGTCTTAAATTGATAAGGATATATCATGTCGGACCGGGCCATTCTTAAAGTTAATAATCTCTCCGTTAAATTCATAACCAATGATGGAATCATTGATGCGGTAAAAAAGATTAACTTTACTCTTAATTCTAGTGAAACCTTGGCCATTGTTGGCGAATCGGGTTCAGGTAAATCTGTCTCTTCCAACGCTTTAATGCGTTTGCTTCCTGATAACGCCATCATTGATGCTCAATCGGAAATCGAATTTGAAGGTCAGTCGATACTCAAAAAGACTGAACGAGAGATGCAGTCAATTCGTGGTGACAGGATCGGAATGATCTTTCAAGAACCAATGACATCTCTAAACCCATATCTACGCGTGGGCACACAAGTGGCTGAAGCCATTATGTGTCATCGTAATGTATCGAAATCTCAAGCGAAGCAGCGTGTACTTGAGCTTTTCAACCTTGTGCATCTGCCAATGCCAGAACAGGCATACAACAAATACCCGCATGAGTTTTCAGGTGGTCAATTACAGCGCATCATGATTGCGATGGCTTTGATCAACGAGCCCGATATTTTGATTGCAGACGAACCAACCACAGCATTAGATGTAACGGTTCAGGCTGAAGTACTTTCTTTGATCAAAGAGATTCAAAGCAAGATGGGCATGGCAATTTTGTTCATCACCCATGACCTTGGCGTAGTAAAACATTTTGCCGACCGTGTTCTGGTGATGTGCAAAGGTGAGCTAGTTGAAGAAGGGATGACTCAAGCCTTATTCGAGAATCCAAGACACGATTACACACGCATGCTGATTAACTCGATTCCTAAAGGCGCTAAGGTTCCTGTTGAGGCGTCAGCCCCAGAGCTATTGTCTGCTGACGATATCCGAGTTCAGTTCTTGGTTAAATCACATTTCATCAAGAGTAAAAGTCAGTACTTCGAAGCCGTAAAAGGCATTTCGTTGAATCTTAAACAAGGCGAAACGCTAGGCATTGTGGGTGAATCAGGGTCAGGTAAATCGACCCTTGGACGTGCGTTAATCGGCTTGCTGCCAAGTACCGGACGTATTGTTTATAAAGGCCAAGATGTCAGTTTGTTGACTGATAAAGAACGTCACAAACTGAAGAAAGATGTACAGATGGTGTTCCAAGACCCTTATGGTTCTTTGTCACCACGTATGACAGTTGGGGAAATCATCACCGAAGGCTTAACGGTGCATCAACCTCATCTATCCAAGAAAGAAAGATTAGAAAGAGCTCGTAAAGCGCTGACTGAAGTTCGCTTAGAACAGAGTTCAATTAACCGTTATCCGCATGAGTTTTCTGGCGGGCAAAGACAACGTATCGCGATTGCTCGTGCGCTGATTCTTGAACCCTCTTTCATTCTTCTCGATGAACCCACTTCAGCACTCGATCGCTCGGTGCAACTCACGGTAATCGACCTGTTGAAAGATATTCAGGCCAAGCACAACATCGGCTTCCTTTTCATCAGCCACGACCTTTCGGTAGTAAAAGCACTGTCGGATCGTGTATTGGTGATGCAGAAGGGTGAAGTGATGGAAGAAGGGTCTGCCGAAGATATTTTCAATGCACCGAAAAACGACTACACCAAGAAGTTAATCGCAGCGTCATTCGACTTAGAAAATAAATCGAAAAAAAATGCGGCGTAACGGGAACTAATCAACATTAACAGCGTCTTATAAGTACATTCTGAATAATCTCCTAATGGATTGAAATCTAGAATGGATATAGCAAAACTGGTTTGGCCGCCAAAAGAAAAATGTCGCATGGATGCGACATTTTTCGTTTCTGGCGTATGTGAAAAATCAACTCAGTGATCATGCCAGTGATTATGAAGGTTTGCTAAAATTGACGGACTTTAAACAGGGTTAGCTGGTAGTCGGGTCACAGCCGCAGAGCGGCTTCGTTCAACTCGTTTTTGGACAAAACTTTGTCAGTGTTTTTGCTAATTTAGTAAATTATGAATTAATTCAGGTATGGCAAAGTCGTTTAATGAAGTGTCCAATATTGATGGTGAAGATCACGCCTACCTAACCCAGTAAGCTTGTTCAACGCTCTTATCATCGCGTAAGTTTCACCCACCTGGGCATTGTAATTTCTTAAGCTCAGTAGCAACTGTTTAACTCGATACATCGCTGTTTCTGACAATGAACGTTTGTGGTATCCATACCGCTCTTTCCAATACTTATTTGAGCCGTATAATTTCTGGCAACCCACGGCGAGATTTCGAGGATGACCACGCTCCCAGAAGGCTGCCCCTTCTCTTGGGGGAATAAGCGCAACGGCTCGCTTCATCTTAATAGCAGCGCGACACGCTCTCGTGTCGTAAGCGCCATCACCAGACACCTCAAGGATACTTCGGCGTGTTTGTTTCAGTAAGTTCGGGAGTACTTCTCCATCTGTAACCGTCGATAAACTTAGCTCAGCGGCAATGATCTCATGAGTGTTGGTATCGACGGCAATATGAAGCTTTCGCCAGACTCTACGCTTGCCATCCGTCCCATGTTTTTTGACTTTCCATTCACCTTCGCCATAAACCTTAAGGCCAGTAGCATCAATAGCTAGGTGCTGTATCGCTCCTCTCGTTTTAGTCTTAAATGAAACCTCAACTTGCTTGGCTCTACGACTGATGCAGGTGTAATGCGGACAACTTAACGGTACATGGGCTAACCTAAATATCGAGTCGATAAATCCTTGCAGCGCTCTCAATGGCATAGAAAAAACTCGTTTCACCATGAGTGCTGTCGTGATAGCTAAATCACTGAACCGACGCGGCCTCCCGCGCTTATTCTGTTTGCTTTGCGCCCAGCCGCTTATCGCCTCTTCATCAATCCAAAAGGTCAGAGAGCCACGGTTAATGAGTGATTGATTGTATTGCTTCCAGTTGGTTGTTTTATAACGAGGTTTAGGCATAGGGCTACGAGAGGGAGTGAATGTAGCTGATCAGATCGTAGGTTCTGGATTTAGTTCCACTGAATTACGCAACAAAGCCCATAAATTGAGCCATAAATCACCTTTCCATTATGAATTTATATGTATAATGATAAACTTAATCATCAAGGTTATAAGTGATTAATTTAAGGTGCCAACAAAGTACCATCATATTAATTTTAAAACTAGAAAATATTTAGGAGTATTATGAAACGTTTGAATTTAATAGGAATTTTAGTAACATCAGTTTTAATATCTAGATCAGTTTTAGCTAGCGATACACTGCAAGAAGGTATAAACATTCCCGTTGGTGAATCAATACATATAATGAGTGATATGGTTGATAATTCAGACTTGGTTTATATAAATGCAAAGTATTGGTTAGAATCAGGAATTTATTCAAATGGCATTGAAAATGCAATTGATTTAATTGTAAATAATGGTTATCGTTATCTGGTTGATTTTAGTGAAATAGAAGGGAATAAAGAAAAAATAAAGGCAAAACATGTCTTTAGAAAGGTATTTGGTATTTCATTGGAATCTGATTATATTGCAATAACTGAACATAACCATAACGTTATGTTTACAGAGATTAAGGATAGATATGACACAAATATCCCAATTTTGAGTAAACCTGCACCAAAAAGGCAAAAACGTTCAACATCAAACACCCCAGCAGTACACTCACCGGTACCGAGTATTTCTAGATATTATAATGCGACTAAACAAATTACTGATTCTGAATGTGATATCACTTGGAACACCCAATTAGGAGATAGATCGCGGCATCTTTGTAAAAATGCTAACATTTCGCTTGTTTATAAGATAAACATGCAACGCTCCCTTGCGTTCGGAACAATCGGCTCAGCAACGCCTGATGCTAAAATAGTAAGAGTTGGCATTGATGATTCAACCACTGGCGCAGGGATTAGTCTAAACCCTGAAATATATTCGATGTACTTAGCCTCAAGAGGCATTGTTTGGCCAAGTGGTGGGATTGAATCTGAATGGGTGTCATCCGCAATAGCACAAAACTATACGTTTGAAATGATGGCATCAAATAATAAAACAAGTATTTTAAGAACCATTCCAGCAACAAATTTAAATGTAAATTATGATAAGAAGGAAGTATCAACTTTTCAATTTGGTATTGGAGGTGATGTTGGTGCAGATAAAACATCACCCAAAATTAGTCTAAATGCCAACGCGTCATGGACAGAATCCAAGTGGTTATCATATAAAACATTTGATTATGCGGTAACGAAATCGTCAAAAAGCCCTCAACATGTATCTTTCAAATGGTCTAGAGAGCAATATAATTCACCACATGCGATACAAAAAGATGAACCGCCATATGGAGTAACAGTCAGAAAAAATTATTTTGGGAGGTTACACTTAATCAATCCAATAGGGTACGCAAACTTCACACCCAAAATGGAAGTAATCTATTATTCTGAACCTGAGACCACAGGGACAACAGACATTAGTATATCCTCATCGGTTGGAATTACTGGGTATCGTTATTATTCAGAAATCCCATCTTGGGAAGTCCTAAGATATTATTACCCTAATGAAAAAGACTTTAAAATTAAAAATGTAAAAAAAGATATTAAATTCACTGTTGATTGGGATAATCCTGTATTTATTGGCGGAAAGCCGGTTAATTTACAATTGGGTAAATTTAACAATAAATGTGTAAGTGTTAATGAAAACCTCAGTGTTAATTCTGATACTTGTAATATATCCGAACTAAAGCAGTCATTTATTTTCGATACACTTAATCGATATCAGAGTACAAGCCAACCAGGTATGTGCTTGGATGCTAGTAACATTAAAAAAGTCAGCCCTTGCAGTTTAAAGCGAACACAAAGATGGAAATGGATAGATGACAAAGATGAACTAGAGAATTCATTTACTGGAAGTAGCCTTGGTTATACTGTAAATGAAGGAGAAATTAAATTAATTCCGAAAGAGAAAAAAGCTGAGGATAATATCAACTCAGTTTCAATGTTCTCGTCATACACGGATATATTTAATATGTGACATTTTTTCCCTTGAAAGTAATAACTCAAGGTTATTAAACTTACGAGTACTAAAATACGGTTCTGTCGCAAATCTAGTTAGAGGTGTGACAGGCCAACCGGCTTTGTTGCGTAATTCAATGGAACTAAATCCAGAACCTACGATCTGCTCAGCTACATTCACTCCCTCTCGTAGCCCTATGCCTAAACCTCGTTATAAAACAACCAACTGGAAGCAATACAATCAATCACTCATTAACCGTGGCTCTCTGACCTTTTGGATTGATGAAGAGGCGATAAGCGGCTGGGCGCAAAGCAAACAGAATAAGCGCGGGAGGCCGCGTCGGTTCAGTGATTTAGCTATCACGACAGCACTCATGGTGAAACGAGTTTTTTCTATGCCATTGAGAGCGCTGCAAGGATTTATCGACTCGATATTTAGGTTAGCCCATGTACCGTTAAGTTGTCCGCATTACACCTGCATCAGTCGTAGAGCCAAGCAAGTTGAGGTTTCATTTAAGACTAAAACGAGAGGAGCGATACAGCACCTAGCTATTGATGCTACTGGCCTTAAGGTTTATGGCGAAGGTGAATGGAAAGTCAAAAAACATGGGACGGATGGCAAGCGTAGAGTCTGGCGAAAGCTTCATATTGCCGTCGATACCAACACTCATGAGATCATTGCCGCTGAGCAAAGTTTATCGACGGTTACAGATGGAGAAGTACTCCCGAACTTACTGAAACAAACACGCCGAAGTATCCTTGAGGTGTCTGGTGATGTCGCTTACGACACGAGAGCGTGTCACGCTGCTATTAAGATTAAGGGAGCTATTGCGCTTATTCCCCCAAGAGAAGGGGCAGCCTTCTGGGAGCGTGGTCACCCTCGAAATCTCGCCGTGGGTTGCCAGAAATTATACGGCTCAAATAAGTATTGGAAAGAGCGGTATGGATACCACAAACGTTCACTCTCAGAAACAGCGATGTATCGAGTTAAACAGTTGCTAGGAGGGAAACTGAGCTTAAGAAATTACAATGCCCAGGTGGGTGAAACTTACGCGATGATAAAAGCGTTGAACAAGCTTACTGGGTTAGGTAGGCTTTGTTGCGTAATTCAGTGGAACTAAATCCAGAACCTACGATCTGATCAGCTACATTCACTCCCTCTCGTAGCCCTATGCCTAAACCTCGTTATAAAACAACCAACTGGAAGCAATACAATCAATCACTCATTAACCGTGGCTCTCTGACCTTTTGGATTGATGAAGAGGCGATAAGCGGCTGGGCGCAAAGCAAACAGAATAAGCGCGGGAGGCCGCGTCGGTTCAGTGATTTAGCTATCACGACAGCACTCATGGTGAAACGAGTTTTTTCTATGCCATTGAGAGCGCTGCAAGGATTTATCGACTCGATATTTAGGTTAGCCCATGTACCGTTAAGTTGTCCGCATTACACCTGCATCAGTCGTAGAGCCAAGCAAGTTGAGGTTTCATTTAAGACTAAAACGAGAGGAGCGATACAGCACCTAGCTATTGATGCTACTGGCCTTAAGGTTTATGGCGAAGGTGAATGGAAAGTCAAAAAACATGGGACGGATGGCAAGCGTAGAGTCTGGCGAAAGCTTCATATTGCCGTCGATACCAACACTCATGAGATCATTGCCGCTGAGCTAAGTTTATCGACGGTTACAGATGGAGAAGTACTCCCGAACTTACTGAAACAAACACGCCGAAGTATCCTTGAGGTGTCTGGTGATGGCGCTTACGACACGAGAGCGTGTCACGCTGCTATTAAGATTAAGGGAGCTATTGCGCTTATTCCCCCAAGAGAAGGGGCAGCCTTCTGGGAGCGTGGTCACTCTCGAAATCTCGCCGTGGGTTGCCAGAAATTATACGGCTCAAATAAGTATTGGAAAGAGCGGTATGGATACCACAAACGTTCACTCTCAGAAACAGCGATGTATCGAGTTAAACAGTTGCTAGGAGGGAAACTGAGCTTAAGAAATTACAATGCCCAGGTGGGTGAAACTTACGCGATGATAAAAGCGTTGAACAAGCTTACTGGGTTAGGTATGCCTGAAACTTGTCGTATTGATTAAGAAATACGCGAAACGGGGTAGTTCTATCTTTAAATTTAATTACGCAACAAAGCCGGTTAGGTATGCCTGAAATTTGTCGTATTGATTAAGAAATACGCGAAACGGGGTAGTTCTATCTTTAAATTTAATTACGCAACAAAGCCTTCCCGCAGTGCTAAATTATTCCCTTTTCCAAACCGTTTAAACTTAGGTCGTTACAGTTTCGATAACCAAAACCATCAACTCCCAGCTAACTTTCCTTGGTCTGATCACGCCGTACATGGCCTGCTCTACAACCAACCTTTTTCAATCACAAACAACGTAGCCACTGAAGAATCCGCCAGTGTGACGTTACAGTATCAAACGTCATCTTTGCATCCTGCTTTCCCGTTTGCGTTCAACCTTGAAGTCACCTTCACTATCGATATCATGGGTAAACTCACTTCCTCAACGACCGTCTCTAATCTTGGTGATTCTGCATTCCCATTCGGTGATGCTTGGCACCCTTATTTCTCACTCGGCACTGAGCTAGCACAATGTGGACTCGCTATGTCGCCTTGCTCTGAGGTCATCCACGAAAACGACCTACCCAATGGTGAAAAACTGGCTTTTGACTGTTTGTCTTTGGGTGATTCACTCGCCAATCAAAGCTTAAATCACTGCTTTGAATTTGATTCCAAGACAACCAACCAACTTGCGTTTACACGCTCAGATTCGTCTGCCGCTATTCGCTATCAACAAGATGCAAGCTACCCATTCGTTCAGCTTTACACACCGACGAGCGAACAAAGTATTGCAATAGAACCAATGACTTGCCCAGCTGATGCATTCAATAACCAGATAGGCTTATTGACGCTTAGCCCGAACCAATCTCAGACCTTTACTTGGCGATGCCACGCCAGCTATCAGCCAACATAAAGAAAGCAAAGTAAAGCAACTGCTGTATGCGAAATCAGCCCCCAGAGAACGCATTGCTAACGAAACAACTGCAACGAAAGAAGCAATAAAGGGCGCATAAAGCGCCCTTCTCTTGTTAACCTAAAATCACCTCGATGGTGTGCTCACCCGATGTAAATACCGGTGCTTTGTTGCCTGAAATTAGGTCACCATTTACCTTCATTTCAACCACACCTTTACACACGTTATTCGGGTTAGTGACATGAATATGATAAGTCGCACCACGGAACTGACGACGTACTTTGAACTCAGGCCACTCAGCCGGAATACATGGGTCCACCAGCAAGCCATCCACTTCAGGGCGAACACCCAGAATCCATTGCGTACCCGCAACGTATGTCCAAGATGAAGTACCTGAAAGCCATGCATTTCGGCCTAAACCAAACTGCTTATGTTCATCACCCAAAATGTTTTGTGGGTAGCAGTATGGTTCAGATTCAAAGGTATCAATGTCGTCGTTCTTAGACGCTGGGTTAATTTGACGGTAGTACTCATAAGCACGCTCACCGTTACCCATTTTCGCTTCTGCAATCATCACCCAAGGGTTAGAGTGCAGGAAGATACCGCCATTCTCTTTTGCACCTGGTGGGTAAGTTGAAACGCCACCTAGCTGCGGATCAAAGCCGTTGTAACCCGGTGTTGAAAGCTTAATGCCATTCGCTGTATTCAGCTTGTTGTAAACAGAATCTAGCGCTTGAGTAGCACGTTCTTGAGTCGCGAAACCAGAAATCACAGGCCAACTTTGACCGTTGGTGTAGATCTGCCCTTGCTCGTTTTTATGAGAGCCGATTGGTAAACCTTGCTCATCAAAGTAACGAACAAACCACTCACCATCCCAACCGCACTCATTCACCGTACTCTGCATCTGTTGATACTGATCTTTAAACTTAGCCGTCAGTTGCGCTTCACCACGCAACTCACACAAGTCCAACATGTCGAGCAGTGCTTTGCCGTACATGTTCGCCACCATCATCGACTCAGCACCCGTTGGCAGGTTTACCGTGTCGTTCCAATCAGCAAAACCTAATAACGGTAGGCCGTGCTCACCAGTATTGGTGTAGGTAAATTCAATCGCGCGGCACAGGTGGTTCCAAACCGTTCCAGTTTCAACTGGGTTGCCCGCTTTGTCTTTTTGATAGAACGGGATCTCTTTATTCAAGAAGTCTGCATTGCCCGTTTCTTTCACATATTGCGTCACCGCGTAGATGATCCACAGGTGATCATCACCGTAGTAATCCGGGCGATCTTCCTCTTCACGAGAGTCACCCGCGTTCGCTTCCATCGTTGATGGGAAGAACTGATGCATCGCAGAACCGTTGGTGTTTTGTACAGACAGCAGACGCTCAATGAACTCACGCGCTTCTTCTGGCATGTGAGTAATCACACCCAAGGTATCTTGAGAAGAATCACGGAAACCGATACCACGAGCACCATAGCCAAGCTGATACAGAGACAAGTAACGAGACCAGTTTTTGGTTGTGTGACACTGACGTGGGTTATGTACGTTAAGCATTGAATTCATTGCCGGATCTGGCGTTTCAACCTGAACTGCTTGTAGGTAACCATCCCAATGTTCAGCCAGTTCAGCGAAAGCAGA
Organism: Vibrio atlanticus; assembly: GCF_024347315.1. Lineage (NCBI taxonomy): Bacteria > Pseudomonadati > Pseudomonadota > Gammaproteobacteria > Vibrionales > Vibrionaceae > Vibrio > Vibrio atlanticus. The sequence goes on from NZ_AP025461.1 coordinate 141,028, forward strand.
ATCGACCACTTGATGGTCACGATATTTAGCCAGCAGAGGAAGTGCGGCTTCTAGGCTCTGTTCTTGCGCGATTTGTACAATCGTACGTTCTGTCTGCTCTGGAGATAGCCAACCCAGACGCAGGTTCAGTGCGCCAATGTTGTCGCCACGCAAACACTCGGTGTTGCCTAATTCATCATTGTTTAGTGCTTGTGGTGCTGCCCATGTGCCGTAGCCCAAATTCCCTAGGAACGATTGGCGATCACCATCAAAAGACGTAGCAGGGCGATCCGCTGTCATTAGGTTCACCGCGTAGTCACGCTTCATGAAAGCATACTGCTCAAGCACGGTATGACCAGACTCTTGCTGGTGTGCTTTTAGCGTCATGGTTTGTGGAACCCAGTCCGCATTCAGTAGCTGTTTAAGCGCATCGAAGTGCGTGAATTCGTAAACAGGCACTACATCAACGTGCAGTGCTTTGTCTGAAATGTTGGTGACTTTGATGTCTTGTAGCAGTACTTGGTCAGCTTTTGGTACAAAGAACGTCGCTTCACAACGCACACCAAAGGCTTCTGCAACGATGGTGGTGTATGACAAACCGGTGTGGTTTTCAAACTTATCTAACGGCTTTAAAGTTGGCGTGTAGAAAGGTGAGAACACCTCTACGTTGCCCGCTTCATCACGCACTTTTAGGTAAAGGGTCGAGCCTTTAAAATCTGAATTTGGCAGTTGTGCAATGTACTTAGTGATACGGTTGAGTGCAGGATCGCCCTTACACAACAACACGCCACCGTTGCTATCGACAATGCCACCGAAATCTAATGTGCCGACATAGTTACACCATTTGATCGGTGTACACGGTGTGGTTGCTACGTATTCTTTGTTTTTATCGTCAAAATATCCGAATTTCATCATCACTATCCCTAGCTCCTCCCAAATCAGGAGGAGCCAAAACAATTTGTCGTAAGTTGGTTGGTTTCAGCTCAATGACTGACTTAAATTGACTGGCTAGCTCGCTAGCGAGTTCTCACTCAGAGCATCGAACAAGTGGAAAGCATCCAAATCCAAGTAAAGCGTCAGATCTTTTACATCCACTTCAGCCGCTTGGGTTTCAACCATCAACGGCTGACCGCCAATTTCTGTTTTCAGAAGAATGCTCGCGCCTAGTAATTCCTTGTCTTTGATTTTCACAGGGAATGGCAGCACGCGGTCGTGGTCAACTTGCTCGGCACGTAGGTGAATGTCTGTTGGACGAACACCAAAATGCAGCGCTAGGTTCTTAGACGCCAGAGACTTAAAGCGCTCAGGCAGTGGGATATGAACATCGCCAATTTCAACGAAGTACTCGCCTTCTTTTTCAATCAGTTTTGCTTCCAACATGTTCATTGACGGGTTACCAATGAATTGCGCGACAAACTTGTTTGCAGGACGCTGGAACACCTCGGTTGGTGTACCAACTTGAGCAACATAACCGTCTTTCAGGATCACGATGCGATCCGCCAGTGTCATCGCTTCGATCTGATCGTGGGTTACGTAGATCGTAGTGGTTTTAAGCTCGCGGTGTAGGTGTTTGATCTCTTCACGCATCACGCCACGAAGTTTTGCATCTAGGTTAGATAACGGCTCATCAAACAAGAAAACCTTTGGCGTACGAACCATCGCACGGCCCATTGCCACACGTTGACGTTGACCACCAGAAAGCTCTTTTGGCTTACGGTTCAGTAGCGGGTCAAGCTCTAGCATTTTCGCCGCTTTTAGCACTTCTACGTCGATTTCTGCTTTTGGCATGCCCTTCAGTTTTAGCGCAAAGGCGATGTTCTCGTACACCGTCATGTGCGGATACAGTGCGTAGCTTTGGAATACCATCGCTAAGTCACGGTCTTTCGCGTCGACTTTATTCATCAGCTTGCCGCCAACCACGATGTCACCAGAACTGATACTTTCAAGGCCAGCAAGCATGCGTAGCGTTGTCGATTTACCACAGCCAGATGGGCCAAGGAAAACCACGAACTCACCGTCTTCAACCGTAAAATCAAACTCTTTGACGACTTCAACATCACCGAATGATTTTTTGATGTTCTTAAATTCTACTTTAGCCATTATCTGTTCTCCTCAGCGCGCTCTAGCAGCATATTTCGGTACGCAATTGCGCTCTGTTTCAATGTTCTTTCTTGGGTGGTGTAGTCAACATGGACAATGCCAAAACGCTGGCAGTAGCCAAATGCCCACTCAAAGTTGTCCATCAGGCTCCAAGCGAAGTAACCATCAACTTTCACACCCGCTTCAACCGCGTTGTGAACCGCTTCGATGTGACCTTGGAAATAACGAACTCGTTGGTCGTCCATCACTTGTCCATTAACGCGCTCGTCGTTGCCTGCAGCACCGTTCTCGGTGATGTAGATAGGTGGCATATTTTCGTAACGAGCATCCAGTCTTACCAATAAATCGGTTAAACCTTGTGGGTTGATCTCCCAGCCGATGTAAGTGTGTTCAGCATCTGTTTGCTTCACCGATTCAATATCGCCGTTCTCGTTGAAGCGAGCGACATTACGTGTGTAGTAGTTGATACCGATGTAATCGACCGGTGCGCTGATGATGTCTAAATCATCTTCAAGGATCATCGGCATGTTCATCGCTTGGCGCTCAACCACTAACTGCGGGTACTCGCCTTTCAATACTGGGTCGATGAACCAGTGGTAGTTCTCGGCTTCGCAGTAATCTGCTGCCGCTTGATCTTGTGGCGTCAGCGGGTAAGCAGGAGTCGCGTTGAATACCACACCATGCTTAGCATGAGGCGCATTATTACGAAGGATCGGCATTGCCAAACCGTGTGCCAGCATTAGGTGGTGAGATGCTAGGTAGCCTTCTTTCTCACCTTTAATACCTGGCGCGTGTTCGCCCCAACGGTAGCCTAGGAATGCAGACACAAACGGTTCATTGAGCGTGGTGTACACGTCAATGTTATCGCCAAAGTACTTACTCACCACTTCTGCGTATTCTGCGAATTTGTAAGACGTTTCACGGTTTAGCCAGCCGCCTTTATCTTCAAGGTATTGCGGAAGATCCCAGTGATACAGCGTCACATATACCTTCATGCCACGAGCATGACACTCATCGATGATCTGACCGTAAAACTCTAGACCTTGCTGGTTCACGACACCGTCTTGGGGCAGGATGCGCGGCCATGCAATAGAGAGACGGTAAGCATCAACGCCTAAGCCTTGAATCATCTCGATATCTTGTTGCCATAAGTGGTAGTGGTCACACGCCACATCACCACTGTCTCCGTTATCGACCTTGCCCGGCGTCTTACAGAAAGTGTCCCAGATAGACGGTGTACGACCGCCCTCTTCAACGCCGCCTTCAATTTGGTATGAAGATGTCGCGACACCGAATACAAATTCCTTACTGCGTAACTTTGAATCACTTGGAAGTTGATATTTATTCATTGTTATAACCCTTAAACCTAACCTTTGACTGCGCCGGACGTTAAACCACTGATCATCTGTTTCGATGCGAACAAGTAAGTAATCACGAGCGGTAAAATAGAAATTGTGGTACCTAGCATTACCGCGCCCCATGGCGTATTCGGAATACCTTGAACACTTCGAAGTGCTTGCGTAATAACATAGTTATCTGGGTTGTTTAGTACCACGAGAGGCTGCATGAACATGTTCCAGAAGAAAACGAACTGAACAATCGCAAGCGTTGCCAGTGCAGGCTTCATCAGTGGCAGTACCACGCTCCAGTACGTTCTGAACTCACCAGCACCATCCAATTTCGCTGCTTCAAGTAGCTCTTTTGGAATCGATGCAATCACGTGCTGACGCATCAAAAAGATACCAAATGGTGTGGTGGTGAACGGTAGCCATACCGCCATGTGGTTATCCAACAAGCCTAAGAATTTCACGATCATGAAATAAGGGATCAAGCTAAGCACAGGCGGAATTGCCATTGAGCCAACCAGCATGCCGAACAACACGTTCTTGCCGCGGAACTTAAACACAGCAAACGCGTAGCCACCCATGCTACAAAACAGCAGCGAGATAGTGGTGCCTAAGAAAGCCACGTAAATCGAGTTAAACATCGCTTTCCAAAACGGCATGATTTCAAGCAATTTGGCGTAGTTAATCGCCAGGCTATCGCCAATCGCAAAGCTAATGCCCGTGCCGAAAATTTCAGAACGGTCACGCGTTGATAGCAGTGCCGACCATACAAATGGAAAGACTGTAATTAGCGCTGAAACAACCAGTAAGATACCGAGCATGACCATCAAGATCTTAGTCAGAATGAACATGCTGCGTTCGCTTGGCATCAGTCCACTTAGTGGTGAGGTATTTGTCTTAATTGATGTCGACATCTTAATGTTCCCCTAAGCCTTTCTTACCGAAGAGTAAAAATTGAACCAATGTACAAGTCGCGATGAGTGCAAACAGTAACCACGAGATAGCAGATGCTGTACCCATTTCTAGCCATTCCCAACCTACTTTGTAGAGGTACATCGAGATAGTTAAACCAGATTGGCCAGTACCACCTGTACCACGTGTTAGGACGAACGGTTCTTCAAACATTTGCAGGTTACCGATGATGGTCATCGTGATAGCAAAGAAGATGAATGGACGAATCATTGGTAGTGAAATGTTCCAAAAGCGGCGGAAGGCATTGGCACCATCCATACGTGCAGCTTCTAAGATGTCTTTAGGAATCGTCATTAAACCCGTGGTGTAAAGGACGATGTTAAAACCGGTGTATTTCCAGAAAACCATGATTGCGATAGACGGCTTCACCATAGTGGCATCGTCTAACCAACGGATTGGTTGAAAATCGTTAACCCAAGCAAATGCCCAACCAAACAGCGTGCTATCGGCCAGAGCCATCAGCGTTTGGTTAATAATTCCTGAGTTAGGAGAGTACATATTGAAGAAAATCAGTGACGCTGCGACCGTTGATGTAATGAACGGTAGAAAGTACGCCGATGTTAGCCAGTGACGCATACGGTCACCCATTGAAACCAACATGTAAGCCACTGGAATAGCGACTAAGTGCTGAGCCACGCCTGAAGTGATCGCTAGCCAAAGCGTGTTCTTCAATGAACGCCATAGCCATGGGTCCGTTAAAGCAATGTGATAGTTCTCAAAACCAACGAACTCCATCGCATCCATGCCTCTTACCGGGTTCCACTCGTGGAACGACAGGTAAACAGAGAACAACAGCGGGAAGATCCCAAATACAGAAAAAATGATCAGAAACGGCAGAAGAAATCCATACGGTGTAAGCGCTTTCAAATTTAGACGAGAAAAAAGGCTTTTGTCCGCAGGTTCTATCGTTGTGCTCGCTGTATGATTCATAGTAACGACCTCTTAAAAAGGAAGCGCGTTATCCACGCTTCCTCACTTACTTAAAGTAAAAATAAATTAAAGATTACGCGTGCGACGCTTGATTAGACGCTCTGCCTCTTTAAGCGCAGTCTTGATGTCTTTGCCTTCATCAAGTACTTCCATCAATGCGTTCTCTAAGATAATAGAACGTGCAACGTGGTCGCCTTGTGCTGGAGATACTGGTTTGATGTTCTGTGCCACTTCAGCAAACAGTAGACGAGCTTTTTGCCCACCTAGGAATTCCATCTCTTCTTGGAAAAGCTCATCGTCATACGTGGTGATGTTCGCTGGGAAAGCAGCAATCGTTTCGAAGTGTTTAAGCTGTACTTCACGATCCGTCGTCATGTATTCAATAAGCGCCCAAGCTTCATCTGGGTTTTCTGATTGAGTTGGAATAGAAAGGAATGAACCACCCCAGCTTCCGTAGATGCCATCAGGTAGGTTTTCTACTGCCCACTTACCTTTAGTTTCAGGAGCAATCCAGTTATTTAGGTGACCAAGAAGCCAAGCGCCAGAAAGTTGAGTTGCAAATGTGCCGTTGCGGAAGCCTTCGTACCATTCGTTAGACCAAGCCAGAATGCGACCGTCTAAGCCTTTGTCGCGAATCTCTTTTGCTACTTCAAAAGCATGAACAAAACGCTCTGATGTCACGACTGGGTTGCCATCTTTATCGAAGTACAGGCCTTCACCTTCAGGAACCGTCGTAAAGATAATCGCTTGTGCCACGTCGGCTGCCGAAGCGATAAGTTGTACGTTTTGCTCTTTCAGTTTTTCACCAGCAGCGATGTATGAATCCCAATCTTTGATTGCGTCTTCTACATTAATGCCTGCTTTTTCGAACACGTCAGTGCGGTAGTACATAACGCCAGGACCAAGGTCGACAGGGATGCCGTACATATCGCCATCAGCGCCTTTGCCCTGTGCCCATGCGTAAGGTGCGAATCGTTCTTCGTACTTATCTGCACCGTAGTTTTCAGACAAGTTAACTAGGCCGCCAGAACCCACGAATGGACCAATTTTCTCAACGTCCACAACAATCACATCACCGGCACCAGAGCCCGTTGCAAGGTTCGTTGTCAGTTTGGTGTGGTGGTCACCGTGGTTGTTCATAAGGTAATCAACTTTGATACCCGTTTCCTTTTCGAAATCAGGCAGTAATACCTTTAGGCTGCTATCGAAATCAGGGAAACCGTCGAAACGAATTTCTTTGTCTGCTGCATTTGCAGCTGTTGTACCTAATCCTAAAGCAACCGCGCATGAAAGCGCTAAGGTCTTAAATTTCATGTTCTATCCTTAATATTTTTATAGGGTAACTGGTAAATCCGATACCGAGTTTCTAGTGACCAACGTCGGCAGCAATTTAAAGTTCACGTCATGTTTTATTTTCTTTAGCTTTTGCAGAGTGAGCTGCACAGCTTCAATGCTCATCTCTTCAATGGGGAAATTAATGGTGGTCAAACTAGGGGTCAGATAGCGCGCGAAGATGGTGTTATCGAAGCCCACTAGTGATACATCTTTAGGAACAGACAGCCCCTCTTGATGCAGCACCTCAAAGGCGCCAAATGCCATGTGATCATTCGAAGCAAATACTGCGGTGAAATGACACTTACGATTCATCAGCTTCTTCATAGCACTGATGCCAGTCTCTTCAGTAAAGCCCGCTTCCGAGACTAAGGCTTCATCGTATGGCACACCCGCTTCTTCCAAGGCCTTTCGATACCCCTGCAAACGCCCCCTAGCATCTGCTTTATCTAAAGGCCCGGTAATACACGCGATATCTGTATGTCCCTTTTGCAAAAGATATTGAGTAGCGAGTAGCCCCCCGACTTCGTTATCAATATCAATGCAACTCATCGCCATTTCTGGGATGAAGCGGTTAATTAAAACCACAGGGGTCCCCTGTTCTTCCAATTCAATTAAATAATCATCACTGAGCAGTTGAGTATGAAGAATCAAAGCATCAACACGACGCCCCAACAGAAACTCTACAGACTCTCGCTGCCCTTGTTCGGTGTTCGAACCCGCCGTAACAACAGCGTGGTAACCAAAGCGGCGTAGGTTTTCTTCTATGCAATGCAAGATGCCTGAATAGAAAGAACCACCAAGTTCTGGAACAACAACGCCCACACTACCGGTACGACTTGATGCCAAAGCTTGAGCGATAGAGTTCGGGCGATAACCCAATTCTTTGATCGCTTTTTCAACCTTTAGCTTTTTGTCATGACTGACTCTGCTAGTGCCATTAATAACTCTAGACACTGTCGCCTGAGACACACCTGCATGTTCTGATACGTGTTTAATTGTCGCCACTCGAACCTCGATACTTCATTAGCTTGTAACCGCTTACAAAACGATTATTAAAGAAAGGCGTCATGGTTGAAGTGAGTGTCATCACACTAAAGTTGGAGGTGAAAAGGCCAGTTGTGGAAATCATGAAAGCGCTTACAGATTCACTTCACGCCATGAAACTATTTCATGAGATTATTGTTTACATTATCAAGATGGCGTTCGATTACTTGCTCGTCAGACCAAACAAGTACGCCAAAATCCATTTTTTGAAAGCGTCATTTCATGATAAATCCGCAGCTGACGGCAATATACACGGGGAAAGTGACCTTGTTCTTTCAATGGCCTTTCGAAATTGTATGAGAACATTTCATCTCATGAACACTCACATTAATGCTCCGCTGACCCGACACAAAAATGCCCAGAAAAAAGCTGGGCATGGAATCATTAAGACTCAGATAGATGTCTAATCCCTATTTTCAGATCGCTTCGGTAACTTAAACTCTTGAGTCAGTGAGAATTGCTGTTGCGACATGATTTCTAATTGCTGACCGTGGGAAAAGAGGATCTGTGAACGCTGGGAGTTTTCTTCGGCCAATTCATGTATCTGGCTGATGCTTTGTGTTACTTGGGATGCGACAACTTGATGCTCTGTGGTCGCCGTTGCGATCTGATGGCTTCTTTGTTCGACTTCATTGAGCAAGCCATACACGGTCGATATGGATTGATTCACTTCACCCGTTTGCTCAACACATTGCGCCATATCTGCAACGCACTGATTGATTTGTTCAACAGCCAATTTAGAACTGTTTTGAAGCCGTTCAATTTTATGGTGAATCTCTTGTGTTGATGCATTGGTTTTTGCGGCTAACACTCTCACTTCGTCGGCGACCACAGAGAACCCTCGACCTTGCTCGCCAGCACGAGCGGCTTCAATGGCTGCGTTCAATGCCAACAAGTTAGTTTGTTCTGAAATACCGGAGATCACATCAAGAATAGAACCAATGCTGGCACTCTCTTTCTCAAGTTTGTCGATTGTGCTTGTTGATTCTGCCAACTTACTTTCCAAAACGCCCATTAGGTCAACATTCTTGCCCATGGTTTGTTGCCCTGCGCTTGAACTGGTGACAGCCGATGTCACCAGTGTCAGTGTTTGGTTGGCCGCTTGAGTTATTTCAGTCACGGAACATTCGATCTGTTCCATCGCCGTTGCCACCATTACGGTTTGATTGGTTTGGTCCAACATCGCCTCACGCAATGAACCACTGGTACTTTGATTCTCTAGAGACGCTTCTTTTAAATGCAGCGATGATTGGCGCATGTTTTCAATCACGTGTGTTAAGTGGCTGATCACCAAATTGACCTTGTCACTCACTAAACCAAATTCATTATTGGCTTGATATTGAACCTGAGAACTCAGGTCTTTGTTGGCGACTTGGTCTAACGCACCTTGTACCAACTTGCTTGGCTTACGGATTCCTTTTGCGATATTAACGCCGATCAAAAGCGCAATCAGAACTGATGCAGTCGAAATAATTACCTGCATCAAAAGGGCTTGATTGGATGATTCCATCGACTCTTGATACAGGTTTGTTGCGGTGTGTTCGGCGTACGTAGAAAGTTCGTCGAAGTACCCTAGCTGCACATCAATCGCCTGTTCAATTTCAGCTCTTTGTTCAGCTATCGACTCATGCAACTTAACGGTTTCCATGTGCGTAGACACTGAGCCTTGCGCTGAAAAGGCATGGGAAGCGAGCAGTGACAAAGACTGCTTACTCCGTCGCACTAAAGCCGGATCCTGCGCCTCCAAATTGGCAACAGCCTCTTTAAATCGCTCGTGACGACTTTGCAGGCGTCGCTCTACTCCACGAACTTCCGATGACGTTTGCAGTGAAAAAGCCTCATTGGCTTCTGCCGCAATCAAGCTCAATTGAACCAGTAATGCTTCTACTGCTTTTTGCGTTGCATCTGAGCTCGCGCTCGCCAGTTGATTCACCAAGGTATTGTTGAGTTGTCCTACTACCGATTGAAATTGCGCCTGCTCCATCGAACCGAGGTCTTTAGTATCCAAATAAGAAACGTATAAGTTTAAGGTCTGGTCTATCTTATCGATGGTGGCAACGCCCGTTTCATCAATATTCTGGAGTATAGATTCAAGAGACGACCCTGCCGTGCTCTTGCCTTCAAACCAATTCAATTGCTGCTGATAATGCTCGATGTTATTTACAACAACTTGTTTGAGTGGCTCTAACTCATCAACATAATCCGCTGATAAATAAGGAATGGAGCTTCGATTAATATCCAAAAAACGAATAGTAAGCGTGGAAGATTGGAGCATTAAAGGGGTGGCTTGTTGAGTGATGGTTTCGATGTGTGAGGTTATGTTCTTATTGCTGCTAATACTCAACCATGCGCTACCCAGCATGATCACGATCAGCGTAAAAAAACCAAAATAGACTCGAGACGCTATGGAAGAAAACCTCTTGGTTTTACTCTGACTCATAGTTATTCCTTAATCTAGTAGCGAAAAAAAGGGCACATAAAATGTGCCCAAGAATGGAGTTATTTAACGTGCCCTAATCAATCTGCCTTTAGGGCTAAATGGACAGTATGTACTTACTATTTAAACACGACTCTTTGAGCGTAAGCCTAATTCAAAGAGCTGCTCTTTCTAGCTTGTGATTACCACCAAGCTTCAAACATTGCGCCGAACGACAATGTATCAACATTGGTTGTGTTCACAGTGTTGCCTTTAGTTTCGACATCACCCACGGTTGTGTAAAAGCGAAGCATTGGACGACTCCAAGGTAAGCCACCTAGAGAAACGTTTTGAGATAGAGTTACCTTCCACGCGTTTTCTTCGCCGTCGTCATCGTAATCAACCATGCCGTAACCCGCTTCTAACCATGTAGAATGAACGTCATCCCATTGGTACTGTGGACGAACGATACCTGCATACTCAGTGTTATCGCGAGCTAAGTCTGCACCAGAGTTATCTTTATACGACACTAGGTAATCAATGATGAATTTATCCGATGCTGCGTAGTTACCTTCAATGCTTGCGTAAAAAGTTTTATAGTCGCCTTTCAACTCAAATACCGATGAATCTGCACCATCACCATACTTAACGACTAACTTGTTGGAATCTCCTAAACCAAGAGTTGCACCCACTAGGTATGCCGTTTCATCGCTCACTTTAGTACCAGCTGTTACCACTTTTTTCGTTTGACCTGTTTTTTGGTCGATCACATATTTAGTTGAACTCGCTGTATCCGCTTCATCTGAAGCAAAACCGTAGTTCGCATACAAGTCTAGTTGACCGATACCCGCGTTAATTGAATGAAGTTTAGAAGTAATTGCGTATCGACCATTGTCATTTACGAGGCCGCCTTTCACTTGGCCTACAAAGCCCATATCCAGCTTCGCGCCGCCGAAATCTAAGTTGTTAAAGCCAGCGCCTTGACCATCGTGTGTCATCCAGAAGTAATCATTCAAACCTTGTTGCGGACGTTGGTGGAAGTCGCGACCAGCCCACATGTAAAGTTCTGGTTGGCTTTCAAATACATTGGTTACACCAGCGTACATTTTTTTCATACTTAGGCCGCCATCGTCAGCCCAAGCGTCTGCTTCCCAGTGGTCGGCCATGAATACGACGTCCCAAATCGCACCATTGTCAGCTTCGAAAAGCTTAGCTAGCTGAACCTCACCACCATTGGCTTCGTTGCCTAAACGACCGACAGAACGACCTGTTGTACCGATGTCTACGTAACGCTCATCACCGCTCTTGTAGTGAGCGCCGTAACGAGCATAACCAGAGAAGACGATGCCATCTGGCACCTTAGTTTCTGCAGTTAAAACCGCAGGTTGTTGATCGTTAACATAATCAATATCAACAACCTTAGATTCTAACTCTTGAATTCGTTTTTCTAGTGCTTCGATATTAGTATCAGCAGCAAAAGAAGAGAGTGAAGCAAGCGAAGCCGCCACTGCGACCGTTATTGGCAAAAGCTTAAATTTTTGCATTGTAATTCCCTATTATTTTTTTGAGTTTTCATCGAACAGGGAAATATTAAGCAATGAAAGCGTTGAAAAGTTGGTTGCTGTTCACACTGATAAACCAGCCTAAATACCATGAAACTTTTAGAGTTATCACCAGAAATGGTTATTTATTTATAATCAGATAGATAGACGTAAAAATCCGTAACAATACAGCTTGAAATCGCTTTCATTTCATCAGTAATGGCGGGGTCTATCACGGAAAAGAGTGTGGTGGAGCGAGGAAAATATGGTGAAATTTTGATTGGTTTTCGTAAATATGAAAAGCCTCAAGATCTAAGGCAGATTTTGAGGCTTTTTGGATTGAGTCAAATACCCAGTTATCTAAAATTAAGTATTTTCTAGATTGAATCTAGGGACTCTATTCCCATATTGAACAGGGTAAATGCGTAGATATCAGCAGTGAGATCGATCGCTTTACTCAACGGCATTCCAGCACCATGGCCCGCATTAACATCGATACGAATCATCACGGGCGCACCGCCTTCATGCTTATCTTGCAGCTCTGAGATGAACTTATAAGAGTGAGCAGGTACCACGCGGTCATCGTGATCGGCAGTCGTCACCAGAGTTGCTGGATAATCCGTGCCACGCACCACATTATGAACCGGAGAATAACCAAGCAGATATTCGAACATCTCTTTGTTTTGCGCGGATGTGCCATAGTCGTACGCCCAACCTTCGCCAGACGTGAATGTGTGGTAACGCAACATGTCCAACACCCCAACCGCAGGCAGAGCCACTTGGAACAGCTCTGGCCTTTGTGTCATACAAGCGCCTACCAGCAAGCCTCCGTTAGAACCACCGCGAATCGCCAACTTATCGCTACTGGTATAGTTTTCTTCAATTAAGAACTCGGCAGCAGCAATGAAGTCATCAAATACGTTTTGCTTCTGTTGTTGTGTACCCGCTTTGTGCCACGCCTTACCATACTCGCCACCGCCACGCAGGTTTGGCACCGCATATACGCCACCCAGCTCTAGCCAACTGCCAACAGTACCCGAGAAAGAAGGCGTTAGGCTAACGTTAAAGCCACCATAGGCGTACAACATGGTTGGGTTATTGCCATCTAACACTAATCCCTTCTTATAAGAGATAAGCATCGGAACCTGAGTTCCATCCTTCGAGGTATAGAAGACTTGTTTAGACTCAAATTGATCCGACTCAAACGGAGACTCAGAGCGTTGGTAGATTTTAGAGCTTCCAGATTCAACATCAAAAGAGAAAATTGTTGGCGGCGTAACATAGTTGGTAAAGGTGTAATAAAGCTGAGATTGCTCGTTTTTTCCACCTAAGCCACTGGCCGTTCCCAGCCCAGGCAAATGAATGTCACGAACTAGGTTACCTTGGTAATCCAACTGCTCAACCTTAGACACCACATCCACCATGTAGTGAGCAAACAAGTAGCCACCACCCGTGCTGATATCCAATGGCTGTGGCTTTTCAGGGATGATTTCGAGCCATTTCCCATCGTGAGTATCAAAGCTCACCACCTTGCCATTAGGCGCATCAAGATTTGTGTATAGAATGAAGGTCTCATCTTGGTTATCGATGAGATAAGTGTCGCTATCCACATGATCAATCAGCGTATTCAGCTTTTGTTCTGGTGAATTTAAATCGATATAGAACAGTCTGTTACCCGATGTCGACTCTCGCCCTAGAATAATCAAGTAACGGTCGTCTTCGGTGGTGTAACCCGACACATAGCGGTGCTGCTCGGTGTTGTTCTCACCAAAAATCACTTTGTCGCTAGCTTGCTCGGTACCCAACTCATGGAAGTAAAGTTTGTGCTGTTCGGTACGTGCAGAAAGCTGGCTGCCGTCTGGTTTGTCGTAGCTAGAGTAATAAAAGCCACGATTACCCAACCAAGAAATGCCGGTAAATTTGGCGTCTGTAATTTCGACTTCAAGCTGCTGCTTAGTCTCAGTATCAATCACAAAGATCTTACGCCAGTCGCTTCCGCCCTCGGAAATACTGTACGCTACTAAACTGTAGTCTTTAGAAAACGACACCGAACCCAGTGATGTGGTGCCATCTTCCGAGAAGGTATTCGGATCTAGGAACACTTCAACCTGCAGACCTTCTTTTTGACGATAAAGAATGCTGTGATTCTGCAGTCCATCATTCTTATAGAAATAGGTGTAATCACCTCGCACAAACGGCTGTGAGCTCTTTTTGTAGTCTTGCGCTTTCGCTAATCGCTCTCGCAGTTCTGCGCGATATGGGATTTGAGCAAGGTAATCGAACGTGACTTCATTTTGGCTCGCCACCCACTGCGCGGTTTCGTCACATCTGTCATCTTCTAACCAGCGATATGGGTCTTCGATTATCTGACCAAAGTAGTCATCGCTGACGATCTGTTTGTTGGTGACTGGATATTGATACTCTTTTAAATAGCTCATCGTGATCCTTATTAAAAATAATGTGAAATCGTCAGATAACGCGTTCTGATGTGTTCAATCAATAACTTAATCTTGTTCGGTGGCTGGCGAGTGAACGGGTACACCGCATAAATACCCAGCTTTTTACCCACTAAGTCAGGGAAGATGTCCACCAGCTGGCCGTTTCGAATATCGTGATACACCAGACAACGTGGCACGTACGCCACACCATGACCGCCCAAAGCGGCCTTTCTTAATGCCGTCGCGTTATCGGTAGAGAAAGAGCCAGAGACGCGCACGATGTATTTATCGTTGTCGGTACAGCCATCCTTACTGTGTAAAAACTGCCATTCACTGGCGCCTGTCGTTTGATAAGCGTATTGCAAGCAATTGTGCTCAACCAAATCCTTGGGCTGCATCGGCTTACCGTTCTTAGCGATATAAGACGGCGAGGCACACACCACCCACTGTGAATCCAATATATGACGGGCAATTAAGCTTGAGTCTTCCAAGTAACCAGTTCGAATGACCAAGTCGAGACCATCCTCAACCAAATCAACAAATCGATTGTTAAGAGACATATCGACAGTTAAACCTGGGTGCATATTACAAAACTCGGCAACAGCGTCTGCGAGAATCAAATCTCCGGAGATAGTAGGCACTGACATTTTGATATGACCACTGACATTTTCACCAAAGCCTGAAACTGCGTCCATAGCCTCTTGAGCCGCCTGCTTCACATTTTTGGCTCCGTGTAACATTGCCTTACCCGCCTCGGTCAGGGTCAATTTACGCGTGGTTCGATATAACAGCTGCACGCCAATCTCTTCTTCCAAACGCGCAATTCTCTTACTAACTACCGAATTTGTAAGGTTATTTTGCTCTGCCACCTTACTAAAACTGCCCAGCTCTACTACCTGTGAAAACAGGATCAAATCGTCTGCTCGCATTTGATTATGCCAATTTTGGAATTAATTATTTTCATTATTTCCCTATATCAATAAAAAATAAAGGGGTAAATTCACGCCAAATTAACAAAACAATTACAAAAACAGCTTTTGCAATCACATCGGTTACAAATAAAGCAACTCTAATTACAACAATTGAATCCATGAGATTCAAATTACACCTACAAAACTAATGACGTGTTATTCACTTCAAACATGAACGTTTGAAAACAAGTACGAGGAAGTACCCATGAGTGAAACTCTACTAGCTTTATTGGCCTTTTCGCCAATAGTTGTTGCAGCGATTCTGCTGGTAGGCCTTAACTGGCCTGCAAAAAAAGCGATGCCAGTGGCATTTGCATTAACCGTTGCTATCGCCCTATTCGCATGGGATATGTCTAGCACTCGCGTGTTAGCTTCAGTATTCCAAGGCTTCGGCATTACCGTGTCGGTTCTCTGGATTGTGTTTGGCGCCATCTTCTTATTAAACACTTTGAAACACACCGGAGCTATCACCACCATCCGCAACGGATTTACTGACATATCAGCAGACCGTCGTGTACAAGCGATCATCATTGCTTGGTGTTTTGGTTCATTCATTGAAGGGGCGTCTGGCTTCGGCACACCCGCTGCTATCGCCGCTCCATTATTGGTTGCAATTGGCTTCCCAGCGTTAGCTGCGGTACTGATGGGCATGATGATTCAATCTACGCCGGTATCGTTCGGCGCAGTTGGTACACCTATCATTGTTGGCGTAAACAAAGGTTTGGATACGCACAACATCGGTGAAAGCCTGATTGCCAATGGTTCAACATGGGATGCTTACCTACAACAGATCACATCAAGTGTTGCAATCATCCACGCCTGCGTTGGTGTGATGATTCCTGTATTGATGGCGATGATGCTGACTCGCTTCTTCGGTAAGAACAAAAGCTGGACTGAAGGTCTTGATATCCTGCCATTCGCACTGTTCGCAGGTGCCGCTTTCACCATTCCTTACGCACTAACGGGGGTTTTCCTCGGTGCTGAGTTCCCATCACTGATTGGTGGTTTGGTTGGCCTTGCTATTGTTGTAACAGCAGCAAAACGTGGCTTCCTAGTACCTAAATCAAAATGGGATTTCGAAAGCGAAGATAAGTGGCCAGCAGAATGGCTAGGTTCTTTGAAAATCGATCTAGATGACACTCATTCAAACAGTACGCAAGGTCATAAGAAAATGAGCATGGCGATGGCATGGGCACCTTACGTGCTGCTCGCTGTCACTCTAGTTGCTAGCCGTGTGAGCCCTGAGTTCAAAGGCCTGCTTAAGAGCGTTAGCCTTTCTTTCAGCAACATCCTTGGCGAGACAGGCGTAAGCACAGCGATTCAGCCTCTGTATCTACCTGGCGGTATCTTGGTCTTCGTCGCACTGGTTGCTGTTCTAATGCAATCACGCAGCGCAACACCACTGGCTAAAGCTTTTGGTGAGTCGAGCAAGACTCTGATTGGCGCAGGCTTTGTGTTGGTGTTCACCATCCCAATGGTTCGTATCTTCATTAACTCTGGCGTGAACGGTGCTGATTTAGCAAGTATGCCAGTAACCACTGCCAACTTTGCAGCTGACCTAGTCGGCGGCGCATTCCCAGCGTTAAGTGCCACGGTTGGTGCGTTAGGTGCCTTCATTGCAGGTTCGAACACCGTTTCAAACATGATGTTCAGCCAGTTCCAATTCGAAGTAGCACAAACTCTGTCTATCTCTAGTGCTGTGGTTGTTGCTCTGCAAGCCGTTGGTGCTGCAGCAGGTAACATGATTGCAATTCACAACGTGGTAGCCGCATCGGCGACCGTAGGCTTGCTAGGACGCGAAGGCGCAACACTACGTAAGACTATCATCCCAACGTTCTACTACTTGGTGATGACAGGAATCATCGGCCTAGTGGTTATCTACGGCTTCAAAATGACAGACGCACTTATGTAAACCATAAGTCGTTACAAAAGCACTTGGCGTTAATACTCAATTCCCCGACTGCAACACCGTCTAATAAGACAGTTGATGAGTTTCGGAATGGATACTAGAACACATCAACACCCTCGGGTATTAACGCCATTTTATTGCTTCTCTGTTTCACCGTTAGAGAACAAACGAACACTGACTTTCAAGAATTAAAGCAGCCCAAGCCAAGCTCTCATAGAAGGGCAACATCCCAAGAATTTAGGACTGAAATTATGATCATATCCGCATCGACTGATTACCGCGCCGCAGCAAAAGCGAAATTACCACCGTTTCTTTTCCACTACATTGACGGCGGTTCTTACGGAGAACATACCCTACGCCGCAACACCGCCGATCTTGCAGAGATCGCGCTCAAGCAGCGTGTCCTCAATGACATGTCGGACCTAAATTTGGAAACCGAATTGTTCGGCGAAAAGCTGGCCATGCCGATTGCATTAGCTCCGGTTGGCCTAACAGGCATGTACGCACGACGTGGCGAAGTCCAAGCTGCAAAAGCCGCCGACAACAAAGGCATCCCTTTTACGATGTCGACCGTATCGGTATGCCCGATCGAAGAAGTCGCACCTAAGATTGAGCGCCCAATGTGGTTCCAACTTTACGTGCTAAAAGATCGTGGCTTCATGAAGAACGTATTGGAACGTGCAAAAGCGGCTGGCGTAACAACGCTTGTATTTACTGTAGATATGCCTGTACCCGGTGCTCGCTACCGTGACATGCACTCAGGAATGAGTGGTCCAAATGCAGCAATTCGTCGTGTATTTCAATCTATGCGTCATCCTAGTTGGGCCGTTGATGTTGGTCTATTGGGTAAACCACACGATCTTGGCAATATCTCTACTTACCGAGGTTCTCCAACCAAACTGGAAGACTACATCGGTTGGTTGGGTGACAACTTCGACCCGTCGATTTCATGGAAAGACCTAGAGTGGATCCGTGATTTCTGGGATGGCCCGATGGTCATCAAAGGCATTCTTGATGAAGAAGACGCAAAAGACGCCGTGAGATTTGGTGCAGACGGTATCGTAGTTTCAAACCACGGCGGCCGTCAGCTGGATGGTGTTCTATCGAGTGCTAAAGCACTGCCTGCAATTGCAGATGCGGTAAAAGGCGACACCAAGATTCTGGTCGACTCTGGCATTCGTACTGGCTTAGATGTGGTTCGCATGATGGCGATGGGCGCAGACTGCACCTTGCTTGGTCGCTCTTTCGTCTACGCGTTAGCAGCGCAGGGACAAGCAGGTGTTGAGAACCTGCTCGATCTTTACGATAAAGAGATGCGCGTTGCCATGACATTAACAGGCGCGAAGACAATCAAAGACTTAACTCGTGATTCTCTGGTGGGGCTAGATTAAACCTCAACGACTTAAGTTCGGATTCGGACTAATGCTTTGGTCTACTTAGACTGAAGTTCAATCGGTGTCACAGCAATTCCACTGCCGTTGTGACACCGTTTAAGCACTGGAAAATAAAATAAAAACAAATCAGTGCCAAATAAGAAGCACAAGGAAGCAAAGATGGAGACAACCACATCCCATGAGCGAGTAATAGACGCACAAGCTTATCAGCAGCTTGAAGCGATACTGGCTCAAAAAATAGAAACAGAACGCATTGTCACTCAAGAGGCAAAGCGATTGGCTTACGGCACCGATGCGAGTTTTTATCGCTTGGTGCCGAAAATGGTTCTAAGGCTCAAGAACTTAGACGAAGTGATATTCACCATTCAAAGCTGTCGCGAACTCGGTATTCATTTTACCTTTCGCGCCGCAGGCACTAGCCTTTCAGGACAAGCGGTTTCAGACTCGGTACTCATCACACTGACCGACGACTGGCGTGGCCACGAAATCGTAGATAACGGTAATCAGATCATCCTTCAACCGGGCGTGATTGGTGCTGATGCCAACAAATACCTTGCCCCTTTCCAACGTAAAATCGGCCCAGATCCAGCCTCTATCAATACCTGTAAAATCGGTGGTATTGCGGCGAACAATGCCAGCGGCATGTGTTGTGGTACTGCGCAAAACTCGTATCGCACCGTTGAGAGCATGAAAATCGTATTGAGTGATGGCTCCCTGCTTGATACGGCTGATAACGCAAGTGTTGAGGCATTCAAGCAATCACACAAAGCACTGTTTGAAGGCATTGTTGAGTTACATCAACAGACAGCTTCAAACCAAGAACTTGCAGACAGAATCCGCCACAAATACCGCCTCAAAAACACCACTGGCTACGCTCTGAATGCTTTGGTTGATTACCACGATCCAATTGAGATCATCAAACACTTGATGATTGGCTCAGAAGGCACACTAGGCTTCATCGCTGAGATTACCTACAACACGGTTATCGAACACCCGAACAAAGCTTCGGCTCTGTTGGTGTTTGCCGACATCGAACAAGCCAGTAAAGCCGTTACTACGCTATCCAAAACACCAGTTGCTGCGGTGGAATTGATGGATGGCAGAGCACTGTGTTCAGTCGCGGATAAACCGGGTATGCCTGCGTTTATGCCGAGCTTAGATTTAGAAGCAGCGGCGATTTTAGTTGAGTCACACGCCAGCTCCCAGCAGGACTTAGATTTACAATGTAAATCAATTTTGGATGCGTTATCGGAATATACGATTGTTGAATCAGTGCCTTTCACTTCCGATCCAAAGACAGTCGCGACTCTGTGGGGCATTCGCAAAGGTATGTTCCCAGCGGTTGGCGCGGTTCGTGAAGTTGGTACTACCGTTATCATTGAAGACGTGGCTTTCCCCGTTGAAAACCTCGCTAACGGCATTCGAGAACTGCAAGAGCTGTTCGATAAATACGACTACAGCGAAGCGATCATTTTTGGTCACGCCCTCGAAGGCAACCTGCACTTTGTGTTTACTCAAGGCTTCGACAGCCAAGAAGAGATCGATCGCTACGGCGGTTTCATGGATGACGTTGCCGAACTGGTCGCGGTGAAATACCAAGGTTCATTGAAAGCAGAACACGGCACGGGTCGTAACATGGCACCTTACGTCGAGTTGGAATGGGGTAAAGATGGTTATGCTTTGATGCAACAAATCAAGGCGTTGTTCGATCCAGAAAGACTGCTCAACCCCGGCGTTATTATCAACGACAATCCAAATTCACACATCACCAATTTGAAGCCAATGCCTGCTGCCGATGACCTTATCGACCGCTGTATTGAATGCGGCTTCTGTGAGCCTGTTTGTCCGTCTCGTACCTTAACCCTATCGCCTCGCCAACGTATCGTGCTGTACCGCGAGTTACAACGCCGCCGTGCTGCAGGTGAAGAAATAGAAGCTAGCGAACTAGAGAAGACCTTTGAATACCAAGGCATTGATACCTGCGCTGCGACAGGCCTGTGTGCCGAGCGTTGTCCAGTGGGAATCAACACTGGCGACTTGATTAAGAAGCTTCGTATCGCCAAGTATGAGAAATTTACGCCAATCGCTAAGTGGACAGCAGATCATTTCTCGACCACCACTAAGTTGACCAAGGTTGGCCTCAAAACCAACCAAGTGGCGAGCAAAATATTAGGCGAAAATACAGTCGGCAAGCTAACCAACGGCTTGCGTTCGATGACCAAAGGCGCAACACCAATTTGGATGCCTGAGATGCCGCAATCCAATAGTCACTCGCTAGTCTCATCACCAGTGACGGCAGAATCCTCAAGCAATCATAAGAAGGTGGTTTACCTGCCTTCGTGTGCGAGTCGCACCATGGGACAACAGAGTGATGCGGGCGACCAACGTCCCCTAACTGAAGTGACCATGTCTTTGCTTAACAAAGCAGGATTTGAGGTTATTCTTCCGAAGAAGCTAGACGACCAATGTTGTGGCATGCCTTACGACAGCAAAGGGATGACCGATTTAGCCCAATCTAAAGCGCAACAGCTCGAAGAAGTGTTGTGGCAAGCCAGTCGTCAGGGTGAATACCCAGTATTAATGGATACCAGCCCATGTGCTAAACGCAGTATTGAGCAGTTCACCAAGCCATTAGAAGTGCTAGAGCCGACAGGGTTTGTGAACCAATACTTGCTTGAACATCTGACACTTGAGCCACTGCAAGAAACCGTGATGTTGCATGTGACTTGTAGCTCTCGTCGAATGGGCTTAGAAGGCGCGATGTTGAGCCTTGCTAAAGCCTGTACCGAAGAGGTGATTGTTCCTGAGCATATTCAATGCTGTGGTTGGGCGGGTGATAAAGGTTTTACCACTCCAGAGCTGAATGAAGCGGCGGTACACCCACTTAAGGAACAAGTGCCGAGCAACTGTACTCGTGGATTCAGTAACAGCCGAACCTGTGAGATCGGTTTGTCACATCACAGTGGCATTCCGTATCAGTCAATCTTGTACTTGGTGGACGAAGTAGCGCAATAGCTTCACTCTTAGTACAGAGCAATTTGCTCTCACTTAAAACAAAAATGGCAGCCCAGTCAGGCTGCCATTTCTTTATTCGTTTGTTCGAAAGATGCTACTTAACTGGATGTTGATGAGCTAACCGTTATTAAGCTAGATATTACAAAGCTAAGCGCATCAACTCTTCTGGCGAGTAGTGTTCTGCTTCTGCACCTTTGGCGATTAAGTCGATCACTTGAAATTCGCTCATGTCACCAAACTCTTTGGTTAAGTAATCACGAAACGCTTTCTCATTCGGCCATTTACCTCGCACGATATAGCCCTCTTCTTTGTCAAAATCTTCTGTTTCAAAGAATGAAAAATCGGTCATACCGATATTGTGACAATACAAAACGAGATACATAATTTTTCCTCAAAAATGGGGTTACTAATAAAAACTCACAGGCAGATAGAAATCAAGCTCAAACACTTCATCACTATTGAGAAAATGGTTCCGATGATAATGCACATACGCAGGAGTCGAGCGTTGTTTGAAACCAGAGGCCGGTAACCATTTTTCTAATACCATACTGATCTGTGGTAGCAGCTCACCATAGCGGCCATTCAGTCTAAATACCGCATGTAAACCACCCGGAATCACCATCTGGTTCACGACACTGCGATACTTAATCGGCTCATCAATCGCGATACACGCCACATAGCGGCACTGGTCCATTTCAACCCAAGCAGGGTTTGAGTGATGCAAACCAAATTGGCTCGAAAAGTCGCGCTGTTCTGAGTTCGCCCACGCTTTCAATATCAGCCACGCGTTGCGAATAGAGCGGTTATAGCCCGTATGTCGAACATAAGCCGCCATGCGCTCCGGTGTTTCAACGATCTTCGGTTCGGGTAACACTCGCTGCGCCACGTTCAAATAACCCGCCGCTACTTCGGGATCTTTCAAATAGGGTTTTTCTGCTATCTGTAAGTCGTGTTTACGCCATTCTCCCGGTGACATGTTAAAGGTCGCTTTGAATGCTCGGCTAAATGAAGACACCGAACTAAAGCCACATTTACTGGCAATCTCTACGACTGACGACGTGGTATCGAACATCAATTGATTGGCCGCATACTCCATTCGAGTGCGTCGAATGTACTGATGTAGCGACTCCCCAACCACACTTTTAAAGGTGCGGTGGAAGTGTTGTTCTGAATAAGCCGCAATCTCGGAGAGCGCTTTTGCCGACAAAGGCTGACTGATGTCTTGATGAATATGGAACAGAACATCATTGATTCGGGATATGTGTTGTCGTGACATTTTTTAAATAGCATAAATGGACATGTTTATGAGCATAAACGGACACGCTTGTTTTTACAATTGCCGTGTAATATCAAGCGATAGAATAAAAACGAAAAACGACGAGACACAACACATGGAAATCGCACAGTCATTACAACAGATTCAATCTTCATACATTCGAGAGATCCTCGCAGCCGCAAGCGATCCAAATGTCATCTCATTGGCCGGTGGTTTACCGGACGAGAAAACATTCCCTATCGATTTAATGAAGCCAACGCTAGAAAACCTAGCGAACATGCCTGAAGTTTTCCAATACGGCTCAACTGCCGGTTACGGCCCGCTGCTTGATCACCTTACGCAAAGCTACCAATTGCCAGAGACTCACACAGCAATGATCTGTACCGGTTCTCAGCAAGGTTTGGATTTGATTGCACGAGCGTATGTTGATCCGAATGATGTGGTTGTGATGGAAGCGCCAAGCTACTTGGGTGCGATGCAAGTGTTTGGTCTAGTTCAAGCGAACATTGTGACTGTGTCTCAAACAGAATTTGGCCCAAATCTAGACGAACTAGAAACGTGCTTTGCAGAGCAATCACCGAAAATGTTCTACGCCGTGCCTGATTTTCACAACCCAACAGGTGTGTGCTGGGCAACAGAAACTCGTCAAAAAGTGGCTGAACTGTGTATCAAATACAACGTGGCATTCATTGAAGATGCACCATACCGAGAGCTACGCTTTACAGGCACAGAGCTGCCAATGGTTTCTTCGTTCTGCCCTGATAACTCTATCGTTCTTCGTTCATTCTCTAAGATTGCATCGCCAGGTCTACGTATTGGCGCGGTAACAGGTAAACGCAGCTACCTTGAGCCACTAATCAAAGTGAAGCAAGGCGCGGACTTACACTCAAGTGTACCGATGCAAGCGCTGCTTGTTGGTCTTCTAAAACATGAAGACTTCAACGTACATATGGAAAACATTCGCACACTGTACAAGTCTCGTTATGAAATGTTGTTTTCAGAGCTAGAAAAACAGCTGCCTGCTGACTGTGTATTAAAAGCCGTTGATGGCGGAATGTTCATTTGGGTTGAAATCCCAGAGTGCGACACCTTCGAATTGGCTAAAACTCTATTATCGAATGGTGTGGCAGTTGTACCAAGCCCAGTATTTTATCCAAAGGCCGATGAAGCTAAAGCTGCACTGCGCTTAAACTTCACCAACGCCAACCCAGAAGAATTAACAGAAGCGGTAAAACGCTTAGCGGAAGTACTTAACCAAGCGTAATCGCTGATTAAGTCAGACAGATTCAATACCAAGGCCCTGCTGTTTTTACAGCAGGGCCTTTTGGTTTGGGAATACGCTGTTGTAATTCGAACCTGATAAAACAGTTTCATTGAACTTCCTAGCCCATAAACCACACAAGCTGAAATGATAAATAGCCCTACTTTTGGTTGGTTTTTGTCCTACATTGGCTTGGTTATACTGCGGCGGATTTTAATAAGCCAATATGGGCAAACCTGAGTGAATGAAACTCAGCTTGTATCATAAAAGGCAACGCTCTGGATTTACGTTCCAGCTCGCAGAAAGGAAAAACCATGTCTCAATATGTTGTATGTGCTTTGTATAAATTCGTAGCACTTGATGATTACCAAGAAATTCGCCAGCCACTCACTGACGTGTTAGAAGCTAACCAAATCCGCGGTACTTTGCTACTTGCGAGTGAAGGTATCAACGGCACCGTTGCAGGTAAGCGCGAATCTATCGACGCTCTTCTTAAATGGTTCAAACAAGATTCTCGTTTGGCAGATGTTGTTTACAAGGAGTCGTTCAACGAAGAACAACCATTCAACCGCACCAAGGTTAAGCTCAAGAAAGAGATCGTAACCATGGGCGTTGAGGGTATCGACCCACGCCACGTTGTCGGCACTTACGTGAAACCAAACGAGTGGAACGCTCTGATTTCTGATCCTGATGTAATTCTGGTTGATACCCGTAACGACTACGAAGTGGACATCGGCACATTCAAAAATGCTGTAAACCCAAACACAGAAACCTTCCGTGAATTCCCTCAGTACGTTGAAGAAAATCTTGATCCTAAGAAGCACAAGAAAGTCGCGATGTTCTGTACTGGCGGTATTCGTTGCGAAAAATCAACAGCCTACATGAAAGAGCAAGGCTTTGATGAGGTTTACCACCTTGAAGGCGGCATTCTTAAGTACCTAGAAGAAGTACCAGAAGAAGAGAGCATGTGGGAAGGCGACTGCTACGTATTTGATGGTCGTGTTGCAGTTAACCACCAGCTAGAGAAGAGCGGCTACGACGTGTGTAACGCTTGTCGCCTGCCAATCACAGACGAAGACAAAGCGTCTGAGCACTTTGAGAAAGGCGTAAGCTGCCCTAAGTGTGTTGATAAACACAGCGATGAGCAGAAAGCGCGTTTCCGCGAACGTGAAAAGCAAGTTCAATTGTCGAATGCTCGTGGCGAAACCCACGTAGGCGGCGATGCTGCTCACCTTATCGATCAACGTAAGAAAGAGAAGCTTGCACACAAAGAGCAGCAACGTTCTGGCAAGAAAGCGAAGTAAACGCTCTGCTTTAAACTCTTAGGATTCTAAACATATAACTATAAATAGTTAGCTATATACATACAAAAGGGCGCAAGTTCGAAGATGATTCCTCGAGTTTGTGCCCTTTTTTGATCGCTTTACGGCTTTGTGTTTTGAACCACATTTCTTTCGAAAAATTACTTCTATACTGTCAGGGCGTGTTGACCTTCCGCGGTTGGATTTTGTTCGAGATAAAAGCGTTTTAATCGCGGCGAGGGAGAAGTAGCCTAGTCATTCTAAGCAAATCTCCCTTAACAAAGAGTAAAACGCTTTTAGCCGAACCCTTCGGGCAGCGTTTGCTGGTTATTTCTACTACGTTATCGGCCTCTCATGTAGGCTAGCTACACATCAAAGCCTCTGCCTTGTAGAAATACCCAGCAATTCGCCGCAAAAACAAGCTCGAAAGATCAACACGCCCTAAAAATCCGACTAGAGAGGAAGTGCCAATGCTCAATGAAAACCATGCCTTTATCTTAGATTTCCCAGATCTTAAATTAGACATTGTTCAGCTCAACCACGACGACGAAAAATTCAAAGCAGACATGCAGAAATACCACCAACTCGACTACGACATCCGTCAGCTAGAAATCTCTGGCAGCCCTATCGATGACGACAGCATGCACAACCTCAAAGTAGAACGCATGGAGCTAAAAGACTCGCTACACAAACAGCTCACGCGCCATCACGCGCTTAAGATCGTATAGAAAAATCAATCCAATACTTTATTCTAAGCCATGCACTACGCATGGCTTTTTGGTTTCATAACAGCGCAAATCTAAGCTAATTCGGCTTCTTCAATTATGTTACTGTTTGCTTATTCGAAAGCGTTTGATAAGGAAGTGAGCAGAGTGACAATAGAAGAAGAGAACATACAATTCCAGCTCGTTTCAAATCTCGAATTCGAAGAACTGTTTGCGTGTGTTAAGCAAGGGCTTTTCATACACGTTGATAGCGTTTTCGGATGGGATGACGACTTCCAACGTCAACGACTTTTAAACGAGTACAATCCCTCTTGGTTTCATTGGGTATACCTAGGAAAACAAAGGGTTGGACTTGTGTGTTTTAAGCCTTATGACAACGCATACCATGTTCACCTTCTGATCATTTCCCATCAATACCAAGATCAGTCTATTGGTAAAAAAGTCATGTCACGCATCCACGAAAAAGCCCATCAAGAGCAACGAAACCAAGTCACTCTGTCGAGCTTTAGAAGTAACACCCGCGCCATCAGTTTTTATCAGGCGCTTGACTACCAAATTGTTGATGATAGTGATACTAATTTCGTGGGGATGACTCTCTATTTAAACTAGAAGCGACTTCGCTAATTAAACGCTCTCGCCACTCGCCCTTTGCTGCTCAATTCGTAATGGCCAATATAAGCTGGGATAAATACCGATTGCCCTTTGGTGAGGGTTAAGTGCTCGCCTTTCTGACTCATTAGCACTAGGTCATCATCTATTGCCATTAAAATTTCAGCGCCACTTGTGATAACTTCTTCTTGATGAGGACGATGAAAGATATTGAAATTGAAGTCACTGACCGGGATATCATAACAATCACATTTACCCAGTTTTGATGGCTCTAACAACAAGCCTTCGAACGGAATTGGCGTGAATTTTGTGCAGGCGACTAATTCAGCGACATCAATGTGTTTTGGCGTTAAACCTGCTCGTAGCACGTTGTCTGAATTTGCCATGATCTCGAGCCCAGTTCCCTTAATGTAAGCGTGCGGAGTGTTCGCATTCAAATACATCGCTTCACCCGGCTTCAATGTGATCAAGTTAAGCAGCAGAACACAAAACAAACCGATATCGTTCGGGTACTGATGGCTAAGCTCAGTAACCAAAGTAAACTCTGCTTGGTCTTGATGAGACGCTGCGTAATTCAGAAGTTGCTCTAATGCTCGGTGTTTACGTTGGTCATTCAGCGTTAGCAGATCGCGGAAAAGCGCTTCTAAGCCTAGAGAATCAAGATTGTTACCAAACTCTTCAACCAAACTAGCCAGCTCGCTCGAATCCAACTTTCTGAACAGACTTAATATTTCATCGAATTCTCGAAAGCCATTCATCGCTTGATATTCAGTGATCGCGTAAACCAATTCTGGTTTATGGTTCGAGTCTTTGTAATTACGGTGCCCTGCGGTCAAAGGAATGCTTGCTTGCTCTTCTCTCGCAAAGCCAATTTCAGCTTGGTGCTTGTTTGGATGGACCTGAACAGACAGCGCTTTTTCTGCCGCCAAGATCTTAAACAAGAACGGCAGTTCACCGAACTCCTGCGCAATATCATTTGATAGATAGGCCGGTTTATTCTTGTTAATCAACTCAGAGAGAGGCACCAAATGTTGGTCAAGCTTAACCATTGAACAACCTTTCGGATGCGCTCCCATCCAAACTTCCGCTTGCGGTTCTTGTGACTCATTCTTAAAGCCAAACAGTTCACGTATCGAAGAAATGCTCCCCCATGCATAATTTTGGATGGTGTTTTCCATTGGGAAAAATGAGTGTTCTGAGAAGTGGCTGAATGACATGGCGTTTTCCGTAGTGAGCCCTTTGAACACTATTCAGAGAGCTGGTTTCTAATAACGTAAATAATTAGAAAGACTACAGAGAGCAGCTAGAACCCACATGAGATGAGGTCTTAGACGCAATAGGAAAAATTCTTAGAAACAGGTGAGAACCATGAAAAGCGTGAAAAGAGTCACATTTGAATGCTACGTATAAAAAACGCTGAAGATAAGATAGCTGCACAATAACCAGAGGACCATTAGCAGCTATCTTATTTACGAAGAAACCCCTTAAAAACCAGATCGAGCCTCTGCACTTTTCTGAGGTGATTGAGCTTGTAGGAAAGGCAGTAGCAGCAAGCCAATAACCGCCGCACAAGTAGAGATGGTAATGAAGAACCCACTCCAACCATAAGTTTCTAGAACGAGCGCTAATGGATAACCCGAAAGTGCTGCACCCATGTAAGCAAACAAGCCAACAAAGCCTGTTGCTGCACCGGCCGAATCTTTGTGCGAACATTCGGCCGCCGCCATGCCAATAAGCATTTGAGGACCAAAAACAAAAAAGCCGACACAAAACAGCCCAGCCGCTTGAAACACAAAATTGGTTAAAGGCATCAACCACAATGCAGAAACTGAAAGAAATATGCCGATGGCAAACAAAATATTCATCGGACCACGGTTGCCACCAAACAATCTATCCGATCCCCAGCCAGCAACAAGTGAACCAACAAAACCGCCAATCTCGAACAGAGACAAAGCAGCATTGGCATTGATCAAACTGTAATGGTGTTCTTCGGTGAGATATAAATTACCCCAATCGTTGACGGCCGTTCTTACGATGTAAACCAACACATAACTAAAAGCGAGCAACCAAATGTACTTGTTACTAAATACGTAAGTTTTCAATATCTCTCGATAACTTAACCCTTGCCCATGGCTCTCTTGCGCCAACTCTAGGTGGTCACTGCGCCACTTCCCTACCGTCGGGAGTCCCATGGTGGTGGGCTTGTCACGTAAGCGGCAGCAAACGATAAGACCGATAAATACACCAATCACCCCCGGCCAGATAAACCCAGCTCGCCAACTGAATTGCAGCGTTAGATAACCCACGAGAATAGGAATTAGCGCCCCACCAACGTTGTGTGCTGTATTCCATATAGCCCAGCGAAAGCCTCTTTCGGAGCGAGAATACCAAGTCGTCAATAACTTGGAACACGATGGCCAGCCCCAACCTTGGAACCACGCATTCAGTACCCACAGCGAGATGAAAGCCGCTAACGAACTCGAAAAGCCAAACGCGATGTTTATCAAACCAGTCGCGATTAGGCCAAGTCCCATGAAGTAGCGGGGGTTTGAACGGTCTGATATTGTTCCTGAGATAAATTTCGATAAGCCGTAAGAGAGATAAAAGAGCGTACCAATTAAGCCAATATCACCTTTATCTAAGCCAAGATCGGTGATCATTGCTGGCGCGGCATAATTGAAAGTTTTACGAGTGAAGTAAAAACCGGCATAACCAACATACATTCCTATCATGATGTGGAGGCGCCAGTAGCGGTAACTCTGATTGACCTCATCATCACTTAGAGTATGACGATTTGACGTTGTTGAGCGCAGAAATCCAAACATACTCGTTCTCACACTTTAGGTAATGTAACGCTGATATTAGTGCCCGAAGAGGAACCATTAGCGTTGATTATCATCTTGCCACCGAGCGCCTGAACACGCTCTTGCATACCACGAACACCCATTCCTTTGAGAAGGTCTTGCGCTGTAAAACCAACGCCATTGTCTGAGATCCGAAGATAAGCCTGATCATCTAGAATCAGTTCAATTCTGATTTCGCTCGCGTTGGCGTATTTAGAGGCATTGTTTAGAGATTCTTGGCACAGCCGGAAGATAGTGACCTTGAGCGTGTCACTCAAACACGAGTAATCACCTTGCCAATTTAACTGGATATCAACGCCGTGATCCGAAAACTCCATCTCTCGAATAAGCTGTTCCACGGAATCTTTTAGGTCAAGATCGTCCAACATCTTAGGTCTTAGTTTTGTAAGTAGGCGTTTGGTGGTGTCATAAACATTCAAAGACAATGACTCAATCGTCCCCGCACAGCGAACGCTCATCTCAGCCGCATCGACACGTTTAATAATGCTTGCCTGCGTACGAATTGCCGTGATGTTTTGGCCAATTTCATCATGCAGCTCACGCGCAATATCACGACGAACCGACTCTTCAGCTGTTATTAGCTGGCGTGAAAGGTTTTGGTTTCTGGAAAGCTCGCTTCGCAATTTGGAGTTGAGATCTTTCTGCTTTTGAACCGCAAGGCCCAGCAATATACCGGTAATAGTTTGAGCCGATAGAGACAAGAGTAAGTCGGTAATTTCGAGTTTGGACGTTCCGCTATGAGCAGCAATCAGCGCAACACTGTTTAACAGGGTCGCCAGTAAAGCGCCTTGCCATCCGTAACGTACGGCCAGCAAGATAATAGGGATCGCCATACAAAATGGGGCGAAGCGCCTTAGTTCATCAGGCAAGCTGGTTTGTATCAAAATACTGGCCACCAGCAACACACTGTATAAAGCGATGTGACGGATTTTGAACTCTACAACATTATGGATTAAGTAAGAGCTCAGTGGCGCCCACTTATTTTGGAATAGATAGTTCCAGACCAGATAACACATAGGTACCAGCATCAATCCACCCGTGATACTCGCTAACCACACCATGTAAACGGCTGGAACATGAGAACCCACCACGGCAACGTTAATTAATGCGGTAACCATGATTAAGCTCGCCATCACTAACAAGTGACGATTTTGATCACCATAGTAATAACGCTTGGCAAATAGAGTGGCAGGAATACTTAATCCACTGGCGACTAGTATGGTCAGCCATTGGGGTTCATCAAGCAATAACGCTAACGCGATCGCAAGTCCCCACTCTGCAATATAGATAGCAGGCCAATAGTGAGTGCGAGTGTGCAGCGTCATTCCCAATCGAAGTGAGAATGGGAAAAGCAGAATGGCTAACTCAGGGTCATTAATAAAATAGAAGGCAATAACCCATAAACAAAACCATGCACAGCCAGCCATAAAAACCCCACATAGTGAAGTGGCTAGATAGGAGCGCATTAGTACTGATCTTGAGTGAACAATTTAGCTAACTCAACGTTGTTCTTAACATTGAGTTTGTCCATCGCATTGGCACGGTGTACATGCACCGTTTTATGGCTAACCCCTAGCTCAACGGCGATAGATTTCACATCGAGCCCTGTTGCCAATAACTGACACACTTCGCTTTCTCGGCGGGTGAGTTGGTTTAAAGAGGCTTTATTCTTCATTGGTGTCGCAAGCTTTATAGCGATATCGGGCGTGAGATAACAGCCACCATTTGCACTCGTATGTACGGCTTGGATTAACTCATCTGGGCTACAGCGCTTACTGAGGTAGCCTTTAGCTCCTAACTCTAATGACTTCTCAACCATTGCCGGAGAGTCATGTACGCTCAGCATGATACTGGCAATGCCTGATGGAATTTCTTCCAATAAGCTCAAGCCACTTTCATCCTGCATTGAAATATCCAAGATAACGACATCAGGGTGACAACTTGGCAATCCGAGGCGCGCTTCTGCCGCAGAGTTAAATTCACCCACGACCGTAATATCAGTTTCAAGACTGAGTAATTGAGCAAAGCCCGAACGAACAATGACGTGGTCATCAACAAGCGCAACATTAATCATGATATTAACCAGAATTAAGAGTAAGAAAGAAAAATAGCCCCGACAGGAGCTATTTAATATTAAGTTTATTGATAGAGATGATACTGAATCGAACTAGCGATTGGTATGATCTCACGTGCTTTAATCCGATAAAGTACGTGAGACTATCTACCCGAAACTGTGTTTGCGAAAACAAGTACGCGAGACTGTCTACCCGAAACTCTATTTACGAGAGCAAGTCTGCGAAAACAAGTCTGCGAAAACAAGTCTGCAAAAAAAGCACACCAGACTCGCTAGGCGTTTTGAGCCGCTAGGTGCATCTTCTTCGCGTGACGAATTTTCTTCTCTTCCGCAACCGCAACGAATAGCAATAACACAATACAAATGGCAGCAGAAGTATCGAGTGCTGCAAATGTCCCTTTCCAACCTGTTAAGCCGAAAATAGGCGTTCCGTCTGCAATCATGCCTAGGCCAAGTTTGGCAAAACTGTCACCAATTAAGTAAGCAAATGTGCCTTTCACGCCATCAGCCACACTGATTGCTTTCTTAGGAACAAAGCCTACCGCAGCAACACCAATCAACAGCTGAGGACCGAATACTAGGAAGCCAAGTACGAATAGTGATGCTAGGTACATGAACTCGCTCGTTGCATGCTGATAAAACTCTAGAGATACAATAATCAGTCCAAGCGATACACAAGCAACTAAAGCACGACGTCCGTTAGCAAGGTCTGATAAATAACCCCACATTAATGTACCGACCAGAGCGCCAACTTCAAACAGAGTAAAGCCTGAAATAGCCGTTTCTTTTGATAGACCTAACTCTTGATATGCATAAACGGTAGACCATTGATCGATACCGATACGAACAATGTACAAAAAGATATTCGCGAAGCAGAGTAACCAGATCACTTTGTTTTTAAGGATATATTCAACAAAGATCTCTTTCTTAGTCATTTGATTTTCTTCAGCAATAGTATCTTCTTCGCTGATTTCTTCGTCAAACAACTCTTCAACTGTACCTAAACCGTATGCTTCTGGAGAGTCGTTACCAAAACGCATCCCAATAAAACCAACCACAATCGCGATGATCGATGGGAACACGAACATACCAATTACGTTGCCATCAAAAAAGTAGTTAGCGCCAAACAGCGCTACACCAGCAGCACCTGCACCACCTACGTTGTGTGACATGTTCCAAAGACCTAAATACGACCCACGCTTATTACGAGGCGTCCATTTAGTAATAGTCGAATAACTTGAAGGACCACCGGTACTTTGAAAGAAACCACTCAATGCGTAGAAGGCAACCATCATGAATAAGCTAGCGCTGCCTCCACCCAAGCTGAAGCTAAAGCCCAACATGGCAAGGCCAGATAGGATAAGCATGAATGGCAGGAACTGCTTGGTGTTTTTGCCATCCGCGTAGTAGGAAACAACCGTTTTACCAATACCATAAGTAATTGAGAAGCCAAGACCAATAAGACCTAGATCGGTCATTGATAATCCATAAGTAGAAATCATGTCGTTTTGCGCGACATTGAAGTTCTTACGGATTAAATACATGGTCAAATAGCCAATGAATACGACTAGGTACGATTGTAGGAATGGTTTAAACCACATTTTTCTTCTAGTTTCGACCGGAAGATCCAGCGTCGGTTTTCTAACCTGATCTAGGAACTTTAACATTGTGAACTCTCTTATTATTGATGAGGTCTGCACGGAACATTACTGACCATGCACTCTTTGCAATTCGATGATGAAATAATAAGGAGTCTAAAAAGCGACCGCATGAGAGAGGGTCTTAGAATAACTAGGAAAAATTCTTAGTTCAGAATTGGGAGTCAAGAAAGCGTGAACAGCATCACTTTATTTAAAATGTGTTATGTCGTGAAGAGGTATTGGAAAGGTGTCGTTAGTTAAGGTATTTAATAGGTGCCCCAAGCAAACTAAACATCGATTGTATTGAGCAGTTGATTGAAGTCTAAAGTGGCTAATAAAAGCCACATTAGATTCGCTTTACGGTATCGTAACCTAAACGATAAATAATAGAGTTTAATTATTCTTAGACACATCCAACTTATTCAGCAACGACGGAAAACCCCAACCGTTCTCGCCTTCGACCACAGGTTCTCCGGTCAAATACTCAAACAGCGTTGGAGCCAAAGAGCCATTAGCTTCGATTTTCAATTGCTGAGAGTTATCGCCAATTGGCGCTCCCCAGAATCCGATAAAGGCATCTTTCTCTAAGTAATCCTCACCAGCATGACGACCCGGCACCTTAGTGTTGTAACCAATTCCCGCTTTAGGGAACAAGTTAACCGTGCCAGCCCTATCTTCAAGGTAAATATTAGCCAGTTGATTCACTGAATCTGGTCGAGGTGTTGGTTGCGTCAATGAAGTCCACTCAGCACTGCTACACCACGTTGTCACATCCGCCTTAACCGCTCGGTTAAGGCACTTTTCTACTAATTGAGAATACTGTGCAAAATCAGCTTCGCTTGGTGATGCTAGGTATGGATTTAACCTTTGCGTATTGAGCAAAATAGGCGCTCGATTGTCTTCCAATGACTCATAGAAAAGCTTGTCACCTTCACGTGTGATCAATTCATCGACCCGTTTTAAATCACGATTGCCAATCACACGAACAGCGCAACGTTGTTGATCACATGTGCTTTCTCTTACGACCATATAATCAAGACTTTCAGGCAAGCGTTGCGCTATCTGATTAATGATGTCGATATTCTGACCATCTAGCGCTGCAATCGGAGACCACTGCGTGAGTTCTTGGTAAACCGGTTGAACCTGCCACCCTTGAGTCGAATTAAAGAAGTCCATCATGAAGTTACCACCAGCAGTCGAGGCGACCACTACATCCAATTCTTTCGAGCTTGGGTAACTTAGAGCATTGGTAATTTTAGGCCCTTCACCCTCGTCTGAAGATATCTTCTTAACCATAACTGGATACGCTAGCTCTGCTTGTAAGCCTTCAAATACCTGCTTTTCGGGATTGAGCGCGTAGAACACCGGCGTTAAACCATGATCACCTGCCATGCCCCACAGCGTTTTATCGTAAACGCCGGCACTGCGATAGGTCGCTTCAATCTGGCGAATCCAATAGTCCAGTCGATTGAGCTCTCCAGTCGGCATCAGAATTTCGTCACTAAAAGGGCCGGTAAAGTGTGCGAAGTGATCCGGCCATGGGTTATAAACCAAGGTGTAGTCTGGCATCCCTTTTCCATCTAACTCGGCAAACTGAGTGATAGACTGTTTAACCAGAGCTCTCTTTGAAAACTTAGTGAAAAAATCAAAGCCAGATATAGACTGATACGCTTCAATATCTTCAATCAAGGCTTGACGCTTTTCTTGCAAAACCACTTCGACTTCTGAACGTTCTTGAAGCTCTTTCACGCAACGTTTCTCACCATAATCACGCAGTGACTCACCCAAACCTAGGTTTACTAACCCATCGTAAGTGGTGTGAGCATTCCAATCATATTGAGCGTTGCAGTTCAGCGTTTTAAGGTAATCAAGGCGGTCAAACATGGTTTGAACCTTGTTGTCTGCCATCAACACATCTAACTGCAGGGCATCATTACCAAAGAAGTAATACGCTCGGTCGATCTCTCGGTCGACAAAGTGGAAATTAGGGATGCCCGTACCACCGTTACCAGACACTTTTGCGCCCGTTTTAATGATCGGTAGATTGCGTACGCTGATTGTGGGAGTTGAAGAAATACCCACTCGGCTAATATTGTCTCGATGCTCTTGATAGAGATTTTTGAAGAACGGAAGATAATTCGGATCACGGTAGGTTTGTTCAGACAGAACTTCCATGAACCGCACCTGTTGTTGGTGTTCAGGCTCAATCACCGTTTCTAGCTGAGGTTTGTATTGCGCTCGGTTTTTATGATTTTGGTAAGCAACTGAGATGAAAGGCGCATTCTCATCGACCAAACCTTCGATCAATCCTTGCTGTAAACCATCGACAGTCACTTGGACCGCAAAACGTTTTTGCTGTTGGGATTCTAAGAATTGAATGAGCGCATCAGGCTGGTCACTGAACGCTTGTTGCATCCAATCATCGAGCGCTTCTGCACGCTCTTCTTTAAACACAAATTGTCGATAAGCTTTAAGCAAGTTTAAGCGCACAAAATCAATGAGAGTGATGGTAAGAGCTTGTGCTTTGTTATTCGGCTTCTCAGCGTTTTCTGGTTTGCCATCTTCTGCAATCGCCAGCATTGCAGACTTCATATCGCCGTCATCCATTCCCAATGCCGCTTTACCGATCAAATCAACGATGATCGGTTGAATCTGAGCGATGATCGCTAGATCTTCAGGGCTATTGGTTAAGTATGTGTAATTCGCAGGGAGCGTGTCCATATCCTGCCAGACACCAATTTCGAATAACGCATCGTAAATAACCACCATGTTGGCAATGAACTGTTCATCGATACGAATACCTTCATGATGTCCCGTTGCTTCAGTCGAGGTATCTGGCTCGTGATGCTCTGAGGTTGGCTTATCTCCAACATGATAGAGGCTATGTTCAAAGCCCTTTAGCGCCTGCTTATCATAAACCGTCGACAAGTAAGATTTGAACACATCTTCACTGCCCAAGCCTGAATAGCGGTCGTAATAACTATAGAGAAAATAACCCAAAGGAATTGAGTACGTCGGATTGGATAACTGAGCAACGACTCGAGCTTTGGTTTTGACATCTAAAGGGAGAGCGAGAATGTACGCATCTAATGTAACGCCACCAATGGTGAAAAGAGCTGCATCACGAGTGAGTTTAGCAGAATAACTTAGGCTTGAAAGCACCTGATTTTTCAACACTTCACTGGAGCTAAACACGCCACCAATGACGGGCGTTGTTGATATATCAGCGGCACTCGGAGCTGATGCAAGCGCCAACGATAAGGCACTGAATAAACTGGCGTAACTGCGAACGTGAGAATAAGAGCTCATCAAATTTCCTTTAGATCAACACACTTCTATAAATGCAGCGTATTGTTTCAGTTTGCATTTATTAGTCAACCTATGAAAACGTTTGTTTTCTGATTCGAAGAGCTCGAATACTCTTACAATCGCTTACCGCTACCGTCTTCCCACATCACTTCGCATTCGTCTTTAATGGCCGCTTTCAATAGTTCAACTAACGGGAAAGCTCGGCTACCGATATTAACAGGCGCTTCAACAACCGCTTCTTCACTGTCATCACCGGTATTTTCTTGTTCTACCTGCTTGCTCTGCTCAACGGCGATCGCAGCACGCAAATTGTTTAACGCTTGAGAAACCTCTGAAGCATCAATTGCTCCGGGGATAGTGCCACTATGTCCAAGCATCTTAATGAACTGAAGACCGACTTCACCAAACATCGTGACGCTAGCATGAGCTTTGCAACTAAAGGTAATTAACATTATGAGCCTCTATCAAATTTAGGTATCTATAAACATTAGCTATCTACAAACTATGTTGAGTAACGTATTGGAAAGCAAGTAGATAATAGCCAAGTAACTTCCTGTAACTAGAACCTTGATTGTTTCACTCTCGGATACATCCGCACCGTTAGTGACGCGCATCACTATTTATTGTGAGTCACTCATCATTTAAATATGAAACCTTGATAGTAGTCACACTAAAAAGGTCACTAACACTCTGCTATGACTTTTATTTCATCTACTATTAACATCAATTATCAAAATCTTTGGCACAAATCACATGAAAAGGCTCGTCGGCAGACACCTAGAAGAAATGGCGGACATACGATCCACTCGCAAGCAAAAAATTGTCCACTCCTTTTCACTGGCTGCCGCTGCGTTATTCACATTCTACACTTGGGCTTACTTCCAAGGTCAGCATTACACGCTGTCAATTTTCGAACTGTGTTTTGCACTTATCGCTATCTCCAATGCATTTTACGTGAAAAAAGTCACTGCCGCTGAGTATTCAGAATTGATTCTAAGTGGTGTTCTGCTCGTTCAAGGAGTCATCCTATTCTTGTACAGTCACGCCATTCCCGAGCGGACACTCTGGCTCTACCCGATTTTGGCTGCCGTCATTTTCATAAACGATTTCAGAATTGGCATTATCTTCAGTACCTCATTTTGTGTATTTATCAGCACCTTGATTACAGCGATGCCTAGCAGCTTTTCTTTACCTTTTAGCAGCTCACACCGGTTTATTCTTAGCTTATTTACAATGAGCTTGGTATGTCACACATCAGCTTATTACTACACAAAAGCCGTCAGTTATATTCAACGTCTATATAAAGAGGGGATTGAAGACCTGGCCCTAACCGGCTTGGCAAACCGTTGGAGCTTTGAACGTTGGGCGACAGAAAAACTTGCGACAGTGGATAGTGAACGCTCACTGACTGCATTAGTTTTTTTGGACATTGATGACTTCAAAGGCATTAATGATAGCTACGGGCACGACGTCGGAGACAGTGTTTTGCAGCATTTTGCGAATCGTTTAAGCAACAACATCCGAACCAGAGACAGGGTAAGTCATGAATACGATTATTCGATTGCGCGCTTTGCTGGAGATGAGTTTGTTTTGATGCTCTACGATGTACCAACTCGCAAAGATCTAGACGGTATTTTAGATCGGATTTGTGGGCTATTCGAAAGTGGTTGCCAGACAAACGAGAGAATCAAAGAATTGACACTCAGTGTTGGGGTTTCGTTGTACCCGCAAGATGCTCAAGAATTACATGAGCTGACGAGATGTGCTGATAAAGCGATGTATGTTGCCAAACATTCAGGAAAAAATCGATACGCTTATTATCACGATAATCCCGTATCAACCTTGATAGAAGAGCTACCAACGAACCTCGCCTTCTCAGAATCGGAATCATCTGAGCTTGAAGGTTGTCTTGAAGCGAAGGTCGAAGGGAACAATGTTACGTTATTAAAAACGCGTCCACGCTAGCCTGCCATATACATGGCCCATAAACTCACTAAGCCAATAACAATAATCCATACGACTTGTCGTACTAAATTTCGGTTTTCGTTCTTAGATTTAGCAACGGTTTTAAAAGCGGCTTGCTTGGCCGAGTGTATAAAAGGCCCATCTGCTTGGTGCTTTCTAACACGGCGCTTAACCGCTTTATTCGCAACCTCTGTAAAACGCTGACCTTGCTCCGTTGTAAAATCGTTATCAAAGCCCATCCGACCTTGCCTTTCGCCATGTTTTTGCTGTACTGCCATAGCGGCCTCCTTGGCGGTCTGCTCTCTATTCAAGTATAGACATAATTTCATATTCTTACCTGTTCAAAATTTTCGAATAAGTCACTCAACACTGTGCCATCTTCTTTTTAAATCAAATTACATAAACTACAGCTATTCAAGTTTATGAGGATTTCAAAATGACGAGTGTAAGAGCAGTAGATCATGTGATTGCAGCACACGCTACCTCCGATGGTGATGGCGTAAAAATACAAAGACTCGCTGGTTTCAATAACACGCGTTTCTCTCCATTTTTGATGATTGATGAACTTAAGTCGGATGAAAGCAAAGATTATGTTGGCGGCTTTCCTCCACATCCTCACCGTGGGATAGAAACGCTCACTTACATGCTGCAAGGTCACTTCCAGCACAAAGACCACATGGGGAATGTTGGAGAGCTTCGCAGCGGTGGTGCACAGTGGATGGCCGCGGGTCGTGGTGTGATTCACAGCGAAATGCCAATGATGGAAGAAGGTGCACTGCATGGATTTCAGATTTGGATAAACCAACCTGCAACACACAAAATGCAACCAGCGCAATATCACGACTTCCAAAATGAAAGCATCGCGGAGCATCAAAGTGAACAAAATGGTTTATTGAGAGTTATTGCTGGTGTATTCGAACTGCATAACCTAGCTGACCATGATATAGAGGCTTTACGAACGCAAGGCCCACTGCAACAAACTGGTGTGCCGTT
The DNA here is from genome assembly GCF_024347315.1 of Vibrio atlanticus. NCBI lineage: Bacteria > Pseudomonadati > Pseudomonadota > Gammaproteobacteria > Vibrionales > Vibrionaceae > Vibrio > Vibrio atlanticus. Next base: position 180,435 of record NZ_AP025461.1, read on the forward strand.
AAGCGTAGCGGATTGGCGATCTCATTCTGGGCAAAAAATAACATTAGGGACAAATGTTAATCACAATGCCATGACTTACGTGTACCGAGGCAGTATTAAGATCAGTGATAAAGTCATCAACCAAGGTCAACTTGCGTTACTCACTAAAGCTGACTTGCTGTCTCTGAGTAGTTTAGAAGATTCAGGTGTACTGATTTTTTCTGGTGAGCCGATTAATGAACCTGTTGCGCACTATGGTCCGTTTGTCATGAACTCGATGGAAGAAATTGAACAGACGATTCAGGACTACAACAATGGCGTTTTTGAGACTTACTAATTGACGACGTCTTTGCGCTTTTAGCTTTGAAATGAAGTTAAAGATTGAAGATTGAAGATTGAAGATTGAAGAGATTTTGCAACGAACAACAATTTGGTCATCCATTTGATGACTGTAAAAACAAGTGACACTATCCACTGCCGGTTATTATCACTTATTTAACCACGCTCCTAGAGCGTGGTTTTTTTCTATTAAGCCAGAGATGAACGAACTCAGGCCTTCCTACAAGTATTCACACAGGTAAGCTGTCGCTTCTTTAACCTGTAAATCGAATGAAGAGTCACCCGCAACGTCAAAAGACTCACCAGATTGGAATGTCGTCCAATCGTCATCGCCAACACGCTTTACAATTAAAGCACCTTTAACAACAGTCATCTTTTCCGGAGCTGCAGTACCGAATGTGTATTCACCAGCGGCCATCACACCAACACTCACATCAGCACCAGACTGGTTAAACGCTAACGACTTAACACCGCCTTCAAAGTATGTATTTTCTTTAATCATTGTACTTCCTTGTTATCTCAAAATTGCATTACTAGGCTCAACGAATAAGCCTATGCGTAAATTTAGGTGCTAATTGTTTTAACCAATTCGAGACTGTCCTACAAGAAATAAATGAATATAGCTTAGGATCTGTTGACCTTTCGAAGTTAAATTTCGTTCGAGATGAAATCATTTTAGGCGTGGCATTGGGTATACAACCTAATCATTCTAAGTAAATATTCCTTAACAAAGCATGAAGACTGAATGTGTGGGTAAAAAATCACTGAGGCAGTTTGATTCAAAAGAACATTCGATCCTGCTTCTAACTCTTATAAGAACCTTTGCAACCTATCGTTTTATTTTATAGAATCATCACCAGTATGAGTAACTAAAATGAAGAGATAATGGCTAAAAATACCACGAAAAGCAGCGATATATTGGCCAATTCGTTACTCTACGCCTTCTTAATGGCTGGCTTTATGATTGCCCTCTCCGTCGGCTATTTTGGCTACCAAGCCTACCAAAAATCTGTAAGCCCAAGTAACGTCCATGGCACATGGATCGAGATTGGTGCTCCACCTTACAAAACAGATATTCTTACACTTTCCGATGATGGTGTGATGATGAACTATCGTTTCATCAGTACCTCGTTTGATTTTGATGGTAACGATGTCACGATCAATACAGGTTCAGGCCCAACGATTTATACCATTAGCGGTACCTACAATTCACCTCGTTTAAAGCGGCTAGTGCCGAACACACCATCCAAACAATTCATAAAAGAAGGGTATGAAGATACTGTAGCGGGTGAGACTCAAGGACTCATGCAGCAACGACGCTCAGTATTAGCTGAGCAATTCAAAAAATAATACTTTCAACAGCGCTTTGTTTAGTAACCCCTCTTACATCAATACTCCCTGCCCCTTACAAGCACCGATATGACGTGCTTCAGATTGTGATACTGCTTCAGTTCACGATATTTAATAATAGCTTGCCGCACTTTTTCATAACTTCATGTCGTGTAATTTCACTTATGAGACTTTCCTTCTGAGTGAGGTTTTATTTTATAAAACATGGACTCAGCCTCTCATCCATTAAGCAACAGAATTGTAACAAGATACAATTTTTTAGTTGTCCATCGAAAACAGATTTATTTTCAGTCATGAAATTAAAACTCTCTCGAATACTGACGGGGAAGCTCCTTCAAAACTGACGGGAGCCGATTCTAGGACCACTTGGTTCTAAACCTTCAAGGAATGAGAGAAATAGTATGATTCGTATAAACACCTGTGCTGCGAGTATTGCTCTAGCGCTATCTGGTACAGCATTGGCCGCGCCAACAGCACCTAGCATTGATATGTACGGTTCCAACAACCTACAGTTTTCTAAAATTGAACTCGCGATGGAAACGACCTCTGGCTACAACCAGATGGTTAAATATCACGATAAAGCAAAAGTCGACGTTAAGTTCAACCAATGGAGCGGAACGTCAGGAAACACGTACAACATCTACTTTGATGGCGTTAAAGTAGCGACGGGCCCAATCACTGGAAGCCAAACCACGGCTTCATTCGAATACGGCCAAGGCGGCTTATTCGATATGGAAATTGAAGCGTGTGATGAAACAGGCTGTGCCAAGAGTGCACCCGCTCAGATCACCATCGCTGATACCGATGGATCACACCTAGCACCACTTGCGATGAATGTGGATCCAAACAACAAGTCATACAACACAGATCCAAACACGGTAGTAGGTACTTACTTTGTTGAGTGGGGCATCTATGGCCGTGATTACACAGTCGATAACCTACCTGCTGACAATTTGACCCATATCCTTTACGGTTTCATCCCAATTTGTGGTCCTAACGAATCAGTGAAATCAGTAGGCGGTAACAGCTACAACGCACTCATGACAGCGTGTCAGGGCGTTAACGATTACGAAGTGGTGATTCATGACCCATGGGCGGCTTTCCAGAAGAGTTTCCCTCAAGCAGGACACGAATACAGCTCACCTATCAAGGGTAACTACGCGATGATGATGGCGCTAAAACAGCGTAACCCTGATTTGAAGATCATCCCATCGATTGGTGGTTGGACGCTGTCTGACCCATTCTTCGATTTCACAACCAAAGCTAACCGAGACACCTTCATTGCATCGGTTAAGAAATTCCTTAACACGTGGAAATTCTACGATGGTGTAGATATTGACTGGGAATTCCCTGGTGGAGGCGGTGCGGCGCCAGACCTTGGTGACCCTATGAATGATGGCCCAGCTTACATTGCACTGATGGCAGAGCTGCGCACTATGCTTGATCAACTAGAAGCGGAAAACGGTCGTACTTACGAGCTAACATCAGCGATCGGTGTTGGTCACGATAAGATTGAAGACGTGAACTACGGCGAGGCTATCCAGTACATGGATTACATCTTTGCAATGACTTACGACTTCTACGGCGGTTGGAACAACGTTTTAGGTCACCAAACAGCACTGAACTGCGGTAACTTCATGCGCCCTGGTCAATGTGATGGTACCGGGCTAGATGAAAATGGCGAACAGTACACAGGCCCAGCCTACACTACAGACAACGGCATCCAATTGCTTCTTGCGCAAGGCGTTCCAGCGAACAAACTTGTGGTTGGTACAGCAATGTACGGTCGTGGTTGGGAGGGCGTATTACCGTCATCACTTTCAGATCCTAGCGACCCAATGACTGGCGTAGGTAATGGCAAACTGACCGGCAGCTCTGCTCAGGGTGTATGGGAAGATGGCGTTATTGACTACAAAGGCATAAAAGCGAACATGCTTGGTGCAAACAACCAAGGCATCAACGGCTTTGAATATGGTTACGACGAAATGGCAGAAGCGCCTTACGTTTGGAACCGTACTTCAGGCAAGTTGATCACATTTGATGATGACCGCTCAGTGAAAGCAAAAGGCGCATACGTTCGTAGCCTTGGCCTTGCGGGTCTATTTTCTTGGGAAATTGATGCGGATAACGGCGATATTCTGAATGCGATGCATGAAGGTCTAGCAGGTGGAACTACTGACCCTGTCAACCGTAAACCAACGGCAGCTGCAGGTGCGGACCAATCAGTTGAAGGCCCAGCGTCTGTCTCTCTAGACGGTAGCGCTTCAAAAGACAGTGACGGTACGATTGCGAGCTACGCTTGGTCACAAGTAAGCGGAACGGCGGTAACTCTGGCCAACTCGAATGCGGCTGTTGCGAGTTTCGATGTAGTGGAAGTCGCACAACAAGAGACTCTGACATTCAGCCTAACCGTAACAGATAACGAAGGCGCAACGTCAACAGACACAGTTGTTGTGACAGTAAACCCTAAAGACACAGGTCCAGTAAACACAGCTCCGATCGCAGTTGTTTCTGCTCCGGCTGAAGTGAGTGCAGGTGATGTAGTTGTCGTTGATGCTTCGGCTTCGAGCGATGCGGATCAAGACACGCTGACCTTCACGTGGGATGTACCTGCAGGTATTGATGCTACTGTTCAAGGCGCTTCAGTAAGCTTTGTCGCGGCTGAATACACGCAAGATACGACACTGAATTTCTCAGTGACAGTCAGTGATGGTACAGAGACATCAGTAGCAGCTACTTCAGTGAAAGTGCTTAAGAAAACCACAGGCGGTGGCACGTGTACTAACGCTTGGGATTCAAGTGCGATCTACAATGGCGGTGATCAAGTGACTCAAGGTGGTAACGTTTGGGAAGCGAAATGGTGGACAACAGGTGAAGATCCAACAACGACTGGCCAATGGGGCGTGTGGAAAGAGATCGGCCCAGCAAACTGTGCAAACTAAAAGTAGGGTTTAGCTAAACACCAACTAAGCGTTCAACTAAACACCTAAAAGTAAAGGCCAACCAGATAACCTCTGGTTGGCCTTTTTAGAGTTTGTTTTCTTAATTGGCGTTCTACTTGCTTGATTCGTTAAACTTAGCCAATCAAGTTATCAAAACTCTCAAACACTTGCGGGCACTTCATCACTCGTCCGTGGCCTTGACCTTGAGTCGCGATTAAGGTGACACGATCCATTTCATAGGCTGCACGCTTCGACACATCAAACTTAGTAAACTTATCTTGCTCATCATGAACAATGATAGTTTGAGACTCACGAAGCGCTAGCTTTCCATAAGGATCAACAGATTGAATCGGGTAGTTAAATTGCTCTTCTACTTCTCCGACTACCGCCTCAAACAGTTTCATTGAGTAACCAGAACGAGCAACACTGCCAAATAGGTTTTCTAGATAATCCAATACAGGTGCAATCAGCAACAGCGGCTTGTTTTCCAATTTAACGTGCTTACATTCCAATGCAGAAGCCGTACCCATGCTGTGACCGACCAAACCTGCTACCTCTCCCACTGAATCGAGAATGGCTTCAAGACCGTTCACAAATGCAGGGATATGACCATGTACCCCATCGCTACCACCATGAGCAGGATGATCGTAAGCTAGAGCCGTAAAACCTTTGGCTGCAATATGTTCCATTAAAGGGAAAAACTGACTCGCGGTGCCAGACCAACCATGAGTCAGCACCCAAACTGGACCGGTACCCAAAGAATACGTTTTTAAGACGCCATCACGACCTTTGATTTCACTCTTGATAAGCCCTTGCGGATCGGCATTTTTCTGCTCGGTACGCATCGGAGTGAGCAGCAGTTTACGTGCCGTTTTCTTTGCATGACTCGGCGCTAAAATGTAGTGCAGATTGGTTGTAGCGCCAATCAAGCTACGCTTGAAGCTGAATTTGTTCGATGTATTGAAATAGATTTTGTCACTCATGACCGTTCCTTGTATCGCCATCATTATTGGCGGATCGAGCTCGGCCCTAAAAATCGAACGACCGTGCTATTTATTGATATAAAAAATGGCGCTACTGCGATTTATCATCGCTTACCACCACTTCTCTAAAATTTTGTTGTAAACCTTACTTCAACAAGACTCACATGATTTGCGAGTTAACCTGCTGTATGTATTAAACCGCTTTCCAACTGGCTACCAAGCGCTCGACACCACTCCAAAAATGAGTGTGGCTGGCTTGTTGGCCTCGTAATGAGTAGAACAAGTTCGCGCTTAAATAGAGACCGTACAACTCGAAGGTTGCCTGTTTCGGGTCTAAATCGGCTCTGAATTGTTTGCTCTCAACCGCTTTTGCTACCTGAATCGTCAAGTAATCAATCCACACTGAAATGGTTTTCTGCAGTGCCTTCTGAATCACAGAGGTTTCGCTGCCTGCATCTTTCCAAGCATCAATAAACATGCAGCTGCCTTGGAACGAATGGTTCCAGCCAAGCCAGTTATCGAGCAGTTGTTTAAGCTTGGCTTCAATATCACCGTCGCCCAACTCTCTCGCCGGAATGATGACTCTTTCAGTGAATATGGCGTTGGAATATTCGAGTACAGAGAGTTGCAGGTTCTCTTTAGAGTTGAAGTGCGCAAACAATCCACTCTTAGACATACCACACTGCTTGGCTAATTCGCCAATCGTCAAACTCTCGAGACCATTCTCACTCGCAAGTGCAAATGCATGGCTCAAAATATACTCTTTGGTTATCTTTCCTTTGCTCATTATTCACCAATAATAAATCTGATGCTTTATTTTTAGCACGTTCGTACTTTTTTTCAAGTTTTTTACTTAACCCTTGGTATTCATTTTGTCTTATCTAGGGCGTGTTGACCTTTCGCGGTAAAATTTTGTTCGAGATAAAAGCGTTTTAATCGCGGCGAGGGGGAAGTAGCCTAGTCATTCTAAGCAAATCCCCCTCAACAAAGAGTAAAACGCTTTTAGCCGAACCCTTCGGGCAGCGTTTGCTGGTCATTTCTACTGCGTTATCGCCCTTTCATGTAGGCTAGCTACACATCAAAGCCTCTGCCTTGTAGACATACCCAGCAATTCGCTGCAAAAATTAGCTCGAAAGGTCCACATGCCCTAATAACTGTGGAAAAATGCGACAGTATTCAAAGGAAATTGAAATCGACTAACAAAGGAAAAACAATGAACACACTTTGGGAACAGTTTGCGTTTTCGGCGTCAGTAACAGGCCCTATCTGTTTAATGCTGTTTCTTGGTGTGATGCTCAAGCGAATCGGTTTGATCAATGATAATTTCATTGATGTCGCGTCCAAAGTGGTGTTTCAAGTCACCCTACCCGCGATGCTATTTCTGAGTATTGTTCAATCGAATCACAACTTTTCAGCCAGTAGCGCGTTAGTTGCGTTTGGCGTCATCGCTAACTTTGTCTTTTTCTTGTTCACGATTTTCTCAACCAAGTTGGTATTCAAAAGCTCTAAAGATCAAGGTGTGATCATCCAAGGTGGATTCCGCGCTAATACCGCGATCATCGGCCTCGCCTACGTGGCTAATATTTATGGCAACCAAGGCGTGGCATTGGCTGCTATCTATGTCGCATCTCTGACCGTACTGTATAACATTCAAGCCGTGATAGCACTGACACCCAAAGGCAAAGACACCGGCGCTAAAGCCATTAAAGTGATCGCCAAGTCCATCACCAAAAACCCGTTAATCATCGCTATTTTCTTAGCAGTCGTCTTCTATGCACTTTCAATTCCGATTCCAAAAATGGTGACTGATGCTGGGCAATACTTTGCCAACATGACTTTGCCTTTGGCTCTACTTTGTACTGGTGGTTCTCTAGATATTAGTTCGCTTAAACAAGAAAAGTTGTCTACGTGGTTCGCCTCTAGTTACAAGTTAATCGCCTCACCTTTACTGACTACACTGGCTGGTTGGTACTTAGGGTTTGAAGGGCTCGATCTCGGACTTATCTTCTTGATGAGCGCAGCACCAACGGCAGCGGCAAGCTATGTTATGGCGCGTGCGATGGGAGGAAACTCAACACTCGCGGCTAACATCATCGCTCTTACTACTGTTGTTTCTCTTATCACTTGTACACTAGGTATATTTGCACTCACTGCAATGGATTTAATATAGCTGCGACAAGCTTCAAAAAACCGACACAAGCCTTGAAACAAAGGTCATAAGCCTTGATTTAGGACTAACTGGTTGGGCATAAAGGCTGCTAGATTTCGTAAAAATTTTACTGAGAGATCTGATATGTCTTCCGTTCAACATACGCCTTCACAACACATCGCCAGTATCGAGTTAGGCAGAGTGATTGCTATCTTGGCGATCATTGGTTTGCACGGCCAAATGGCACTCACTTATTGGCAAATAGATGAGGTGCCTTGGATCGGTTATGTGCTCAACCAAACCGCTCGTTTTGCCGTGCCTCTGTTCTTCCTTATTTCAGGCTATCTGATTCAACCTAAGCTCACAGCATCACCTTGGACAGCCTTCATCAACTACTCCAAACCACTACTCAAAGTTTGGTTGGCATGGAGCATCATTTGCTTAGTGATGCCATTCAATCTCGCGAAAGTAGAAGAGTTTGGCTATCTAGGCGAACGTGAAGGCTATTGGGGTTTCTTAATGAATACCCCACTCAACTCTTTCTTAGAGGGTGGGTTGGTACATTTATGGTTCATTCCCGCCCTTGTGTGCGCGGTTTTGATCATCGCCTTAATGGTAGAGATGAAACTCGATAAGCTTCTACTACCGGTGGCCATTCTGCTTTACGTCTATGGTGTATTGGCGGGCAGCTACACAAGCTTAACCGACCTTAGTGCCCCTTTCTTCACGCGTAACGGTCCGTTCTTCAGCACGTTAATGGTGACCTTAGGTTTCCTCATTCGTCAGCATCAATGGAAAGTGTCCTCAGCCAAAGCATTAGGGTTATTGGCGTTAGGCATGGTCATCCACTTTGCCGAAGCGGCATGGCTAACCCAATTTGATATCGCCTTTAATATTCACGATTTCTTGTTTGGTACAGCTTTGTGGGGGATTGGTGTGTTCATGTGGCTTTTAGCTAATCCAAACATCGGCGATTACGCATGGCTTCACGCTATCTCGAATCGTATGCTGGGTATCTACGTTTGCCATCTGTTGATCATTATTTTGCTATTCAATGTCTGCGGAGTATTGGGCATCACTGAACTCGCTAAAGACATTACCGTGTTCTTCGGCACCTTTACCCTGAGCTTTATATTGATCGCTGGTATAGAAAAAACGCCACTGCGCCACTGGTTACTTCGTTAGTGCTCATCTAGCCAACGACGTATTACAGGCCTAGTGACAATCCTCAGTCTGTAATTTGCCTTGATGCAACATTCTTTTCTGCAACGAGGTTCGCCTTGCCAGTGAAAGCACTAACTCGCTTTCACTGGCAACTTTAAACTTCAACATCCCTTTCCCTCTTATGCGTTACTCTCTTTTAACCACTGACGTGGCGACACACCCGATACATGCTGAAATGCGCGTGAGAAACCTGAATAACTGTTGTAACCGACTTCATCGGCAACCCAGTTGATGGGCTTATTTTGCAGTAACAGAGATTGAGCAACGGAAACACGCCACTTTTGCACGTAATCTCCCGGCGTTTCACCCACCTCACGCTTGAACGCTTCTATAAACTGAGTTCGAGACATCGCGGCCAATGACGCCATTTCTGCAACCGAAAAGTGACGAGCAGGCAACCGGTGAATAGCCGTCACCACAGCAGCAAGCCTTGGGTGTGCAAGAGCAGAGAAAACGCCGCTATCGATTTTTTGTTGTTCAATGAGATGACGAAAAATCAACGCCATCAACGCATCACTCAACTTGTCCATTAGGTATTGCTTCCCTGACGATTGTTGTCCTGAAGATGCTTGCCCCGACTCTCGAAACAGAACCTCAATCACAGGCATTAAGTTCGGTGCATCTTCAAACGGAATCACTATCATGTCGGGCAGAACCGATAATAAAGGATTCATCTGCCCTGAACGATACTCCACGTTCGCACACACAAGCTCTGCACCCTCTCCCACACCTTCAATTGCATGTGGTGTGCTATTCGGCAGGTAAATAATACAGGGCTGAGAAAGCTGCCGGCATTCCGTATGAGCACCAGACAAGGTCAACTCCCCCGAGCTTAATACATGAAGGTGCCCTTCTTTGCCTTGTTGCGCGTTAAATGACGACACCCCACACAGGTTTCCAGAATAGAAAACGCCAGTGCGTATCGAGAAGTGTTCCATTAATTGTGACAGCAGATCCATGCACCCTCCGAACGATTCGCTTAGTTTTTAGTTCTTTCGTCCCTCTATAGACCGGACAAGTGGGCTAAATTACTTCAAACAAAATAACCAACACTGACAAGGAACTTGATATGTCACACATGAAATCGACCAGTCAAAAAATCACTCTATTGGCCGCGTTACTAGGAACCAGCTTTTCGTTAATGGCAGCAGACCTTGATATGAGTGTCGACAACAATGATCTCGCCATTAAAGGTTATGACCCTGTTGCTTACTTTGCCAATGAGGGGCCAGTTAAAGGCACATCTGAATTCACAGCGACTTATAAGAATGCGATTTATAACTTTGTGAGCAGTGAAAACCGAGATGAATTCCGATCTAACCCATCGGCTTATGCACCTCAATATGGTGGCTATTGTGCCTTTGGTGTGGCAATGGGTAAGAAATTTGAAACGGACCCACTAGCTTGGAAAGTAGAAGGTGGGAAGCTGTACTTAAACTTAGATAAGTCAGTTCAAAAGCGTTGGCTGGAGAATACGCAAGAATTCATCCAAGACGCCAACAGCAATTGGACCACTATAAAAACCGTGGAAGCCTACAAGCTTTAAGTTCTAGGTGCTAGGTTCTAGCCTTCAACGTTTATCCATTGCCCACTAACAAAACGGAAGCGACCGAACGCTTCCGTTTTTATTTTCACGGCTCAAATACAAATAAGCAGCCAATTATTGATAACACCAAGATAAACAGCGATGTAACGCTCAAATCAGAGAGAAATCAGTGCGATTTCAGCACGAATCAAAACCATTTTTATTCTATACTCCTAAAGATAAGCTTTTCTTTTCATGGAAGAATAATGATATTACCTAGGATTTTAGCAATCGGACTCTATGCTTTATCAACACTGACTTACGCTGCTCCATGGCAGTTCGTGAAAAGTGAAGATGGCATCATAATTGATAAGAGACCTCACACTGAAGGCTTGGTAGAAATACGAGCACAAATGCAAACGCCCACCACTTATTCTGGTTTTTTGCTGTTATTGGAAGACAGCGCGAACGTGCCAAACTGGATAGATAACGTATCGGAAAGTCGTGTTTTGATGCAGATATCTGAGGATGAAAATATCGTCTATACCCAGTTCAAAGCGCCTTGGCCTGCCAGAGACCGCGATATGGTGACCTACTCAAAATACAGCGTCGAGGATGGGCAGTTTGTCTTGTCGATCAAGGATGCGTCTGATTATTTGGCGAAAGAGTCGGGATACATTCGAATTTATGATGTAGATGCCTTATGGACTCTGCAACCGCTCACCAATGGTAATACCTATATCACCTATACCGCTTACGCGAACGCAGGTGGCATCCTGCCAAATTGGTTAATGAACAAATTATCGATTGATAGTGCACTGAGCACGTTTAAAGGGCTGAAAGAACAATTACAGAAGTACCAAGGCCAGCAGCACCCTAACCTGCCAAGTGAATCTCGCTAGCGGTACCAGTCTATGGGTAGATAACTAGGTAGCGAAGTAGATAAATAGGTAAATAAATACTAAGGCCTTCTAGCGAGGTCGCGAGCCAAGATAAGCGCCAAACCAAACACCTGAAGAAACAGCGCAATATTCTTATAAAAAGCCATTTTCTCATCAAGCCTTTGGATTAACTCAACCAAAGTCAGGTTATCCAAATAGTAATCATCGATTCGAGTTCGCTGCGATTCTTGGGCGCTGTTTATCAACGTCATCAGCTTAGATAAGTTATCCAGAGAGATCGTCGGCACCTCATCACTCACCCAACTCCGAAGTTGGCCGCGCAGCGCTTCATCAAGAATAGTGGCGAGTTGGGCCCTTTCTGCTGATGATTTATCAAGGTGAATAAGAATAGCTTCACGCTTACGCTCTAGGGTTTCGATCGTATTCCACGCCAATTGTATAGAGTACACATTGCCGTATTTACGATCGTTGTATTCCGATTTTTCCGCTTCAATTTTGTCGAGCACCAAGCTCGACATGACAATCGCCATGATGTTGAGTATTAACCCCGCAAGGACAATCGCCCAAGCAGGGGGAAGGCGCAATGCCATAATGCTCCCTAGAACATTTTATCAAAAGGTAGGTAAGCTAAGTTTAGGACAATCAAAGAGATCATGCAGATAAGCGTCAACACCATGCCCACTTTTCTACCCTTTAAGTTTTTTGCCAGAATACCTTTTGCATGAATCACACGCCCCAGAATAAATGCAACACCAATGGCATGAATAAGCCACACACTGGCACCATTCATCTCTAAAAAGCCCATCAAAATAACCGTTATTGGGATGTAATCCATTGCATTACTTTGTGCGGAACGTGCTATCTGTAGCGACTCAACACCGCCATCTGCATGAGCAACCAGATTGATTCGTCTTTGCTTAATGACTTCTATCGCCAACCAAATCATTACGACCGTCAGCAAGGCTGCGTAAAGTGCTGTAACCATTATATTTTCCTATTACTTTGAGTTTGTTGAGCGTATTTCGCTCACCTATCGACGGATGAGTTCAACAACGAATGATATTCGCGCCCGAACATTTGTAAGAGATCTCTCACACCGAACGTAAGAGATCACAGTCAAGCTTCGCAGAAAAAAGAAAAATTACAAACCCAACCCCTTGTTTTATATGAATCCACGCATATTTATTTTAGTTAGCGAGGATATTTATTTCCTAAGGCTAATTGCGAATAAAGCCTCCAAAGTGTTTAATACTCATGTCGACAGGGAGTTGGCAGGAACAGGAAAAAGCCTAACGGATTAGGTATCTTCAGGATGAAGATTTGATGGCTTAGGATGAGTGATCAGCAAGGAAGTTTTACTCTAGGATAGAGTCACTTGTCAGGATGATGAGTTAGCATGGACACCGCTAGGAAGGCGATGGATTGGATAGGTTAAAGGATTTAGCCAAATCAAGGAACGATGCAAGGAGCATACGTGACCTTATTAAAAAATAAGTAACAACGTCAGTAGCAGGATGGCTACGAAAAAGAATAAACCCCGTTTGGTGAAAGCCAAACGGGGTTTCTTTTTTCAACATCAAAAAGCTATTAGTAACTGATCGTTCAAATAGTAGCTAATCGTTCAAAGCCACGTTACAAAATAATGTTCATCAAAAACATAGCACCAAACGCATTCAATACTGAAATCGCGATCATCACAGGGATATAACGACCTTCAGTACCAATTGGTCCCATGATGCGTCCCATATATTGCACCTGAGAACCCATCAAGTAGATAGCTGGCGCCAAGATAGCAATATGGTTGCCGTTCAGAATGCCTTGGTCAAACAGCGTGATAACCACACCGACTGCACCACCCATCGACATCCACGCGCCAATCAATACTGCTGCCGCTTCGCCCGGTAAACCAAATACCGCCATGATAGGTGCAAACACACTACCCATCAGATCCAGTGCACCAGTAATCTGCAACGCCTTAATAATCACAAACGCCATCAGAACATTAGGTACTGTAGAGGTTGTCGCAATGACCCAGCCTTTCTTAGCACCTTCAACGAAAATATCAGTAACCATTGGTTTCTTTGCTTTAACTTCGCTCATTATGCTACTTCCTCTTCCAGTTTTTGTTCTTTGTCTGATTTTGTTTTGTCTTCTTTACCTTCAGTAATATTGAGGTAGAGGCGGAATAAGTTCGCACCAACAAACTTGAAGATAAACATCACCGCAACAGCAAGACCAATTGACGATGTCACTGCCAAAGAACCGTCCATCGCCGTTAGAGTGAACAACACCGCACCTGAAGAGAAAAAGTTAACGATCGCCGCACCCGCAGTAAACTGGAACATGGTGAACACATCGGTTTCACGCTTAGTCAAATGCCCTTCATCTTTGAGCTGACGTGTCATCGCAGCACCCGCATCGGTACTTTGCAGAGAAGCAATCAGTGCCAAGCCTGAGTTGCCCGGAATACCCATTAAAGGACGAAGTAGTGGAGTGAGTAGTTTACGAGCCGCGTCCAGTGCACCGTAGTGCTCAAGTACGTTGATCATACCCAGTGCAAACATCACGGTCGGAATAAGTGTCAATGCAAAAATGAAACCGTCACGCGCACCACTACCACCTTTACCACGCAGTGACGTCGTTGCCGCTTGGATACCATCAGCCGACTCACTCACATCGTAAGCGACCTTACCAAATGAACCGTTGAGCGTCGTAAAATCGAGCACTCCATACCATTCATTGGACTGCATTAAGCCTGAAAAGAACACAATCGCGAACGCGAGTGCGATATAGCTGCCGATCGTGACTTTACGATCGGTTTTGGTTGGATTAGTCATAAGGACCTCTATACATCTCGTTTATGTGGAACAGAACACGTATAGATAGTGCAAACTAATGAGCAAAAGGTTAATGACCAAAATCAAATAGTGCATCGGTTTAAATAAAAGAACCAAAGCAACATATAAAACTGTGATTCAAATTTTAAAGCAGACGTATACGCTAAAAAAATTAGAATATTTCTCATACAAAACTAAACAAACCTAGCTTCAACACCGCAACCAAAAACGCACATAATCGCCACAATAATCAGGCTTCGAATAGAAAGCTCAAAGAAATCTTTCATCGTGATCTCACGTTTTCACCCAATCTACTGTTTTCTATATAATCTATTGAATTATTAAGATATCTATCACACTGCACAGGGTTATTTAGGTCTACGCTTTTACCCGTGTTAATAACTTATTAACTTCGGAGCGTAATCCATGTTAGGTATCCAGCTTTCTGCTGTTCTCTCTTTGTTATTTTTTTCCACGGTAGCAGGCGCTGCCACTTCTCAGTTGGGAGAGCCGCTCAAACTAACCAGTTCATTTGCTGGCTACCTATCGCTGACCATTTTCGTTGTCGCCTACATCGTGGTGATGATGGAAGAATACCTAAAACTCCGAAAATCCAAGCCAGTTCTGCTTGCCGCAGGCCTGATCTGGATAATCATTGGTTTCACTTACCAAGAACACAACCTTGTTGAAGTCGCTAAACAAGCGCTCGAACACAACCTGCTGGAATATGCCGAGCTATTACTCTTTCTACTCGTCGCCATGACATACATTAGCGCCATGGAAGAGAGGAGACTGTTTGATGCGCTGCAAGCGTGGATGGTAGGCAAAGGCTTTAACTTTCGCTCTTTGTTCTGGATAACCGGTATTCTGGCCTTCTTTATCTCACCTATCGCCGACAACCTCACGACAGCTCTACTGATGTGCGCTGTGGTTCTTAAAGTGGCAGGTTCTAACCCTAAATTCGTCAACCTAGCCTGCGTGAATATCGTGATAGCCGCCAATGCTGGCGGTGCATTCAGTCCATTCGGAGACATCACAACGCTCATGGTGTGGCAGGCTGGTTATGTGAGTTTTAGTGAGTTCATTCCTTTGTTTATTCCTTCGGTGATGAATTACCTCGTCCCTGCGTTGATCATGTCTTACTTTGTACCCACCACTCAGCCCGACACAGTCCATCAACACGTTGAATTAAAACGTGGTGCGAGGCGCATCGTATTCTTGTTTATTATGACAATAGCGACCGCTGTTGCTTTCCATGCCGTACTCCACTTCCCTCCAGTCATGGGCATGATGATGGGGCTCGCCTATCTGCAGTTCTTTGGCTATTACTTACGCAAGACTTTGCCCAACTCACTCGCCAAGAAAAAGGCGGTGGCGATCGCCAATAACGATGAAGGCGCCCTGAAACGACTCGGTTCTGTTGTGCCGTTCGATGTATTTCGAAGAGTGTCTCATGCCGAATGGGACACGCTTTTGTTCTTCTACGGCGTGGTAATGTGTGTCGGTGGCTTGAGTCTACTTGGTTACTTGGAATTAGCTTCGGGCGTGATGTATAGCCAGTGGGATCCAATTTGGGCCAACGTCATGGTGGGGATTTTATCGGCTATTGTCGATAACATTCCGGTGATGTTTGCCGTGTTATCCATGGAGCCCCAAATGTCGATGGGCAACTGGCTACTGATCACCCTAACCGCGGGCGTTGGCGGCAGCTTATTGTCTATTGGTAGTGCCGCTGGTGTGGCATTAATGGGGGCTGCACATGGTAAGTACACCTTCTTTGGCCACTTAAAATGGATGCCAGTAATCATGATTGGTTATGGGGTCAGTATCGCCGCTCACCTATGGCTGAACGGCGATATGTTCTAGTCTAAGGCATATCAACTAAAGGCTTATCAACACGTGTCCAGACGTTGCTTAACTGCACTGCTGGACACTGGTTGCAGGTTAACACTGCTCCTTCTTGTTGAATACGCATCATCAGTCCAGAATCCACTCGGCTATTTCCTGAATTCAACTCGATGTTAATCAAATCATTTTCAATACGATAAGTTCTAGTGACCGTGTTACCGATTGTTTGATAGGTCATTTGTCCTGACTCAAAAAGTAGATAGCTGTTATCGTCCGCGTTCTCATACATCCCTTTGAACAAAACAAGCTGCGGTACTTCAAAGGGGCGACTAGTATCAGTTAAACAACCGGTCAGCAATAACACACTAGTGAAAGCTATTATCAGAAAATGATGGTTATTCATTTGGGCATCCTTGCCTAAAAACATGGCTAAATAATATGCAACCAAATCATTATTTTCCAGAAAGTAGCGAATTTATTGCAAAGTCACGTTTTTATTGCAGAATCACGCTTGGGATCTCTTAATGTTCCTCCTGAGTCGTACAAACTTTCAACCTTAACCGATAGAACAGCGTTTCAAGTTGCTAGCTCAGTAGCTTTCTAAGTTTGTTTTCTTCCCTCAATCACTAACAAACGCTGTTTACGTTCTACGCCACCCGCATAACCCGTCAGCTTTCCATTTTTACCTATCACACGATGACACGGCACAATCACAGACACCGGATTTTTGCCATTCGCCAAACCCACTGCACGCACCGCTTTTGGGTTACCAATCGCATCAGCTAATTGTGCATAGCTCCATGTTTCTCCATAAGGAATGGTAGTAAGAGCCTGCCAAACCGACTGCTGAAACGGAGTGCCCTTGGCTGCGATAGGCAAAGAAAACTGGATAGCTTCTCCAGCAAAATAACGATTGAGCTGTTTGATAGCCAACGCAAAGATCGGAAAGCAATCATCTTGAACACCTAGCTGTTCAGGCTTGGTAGTGTGAGTTTCAAACCAAAGGCCTAACAGCCCCTCATCGCTCGCCTGTAAAGTCACGGTGCCCAGAGGGCTCTCGTAGTAAGTAAAACGGTTAGTCATAATCTCTCCTAGCTTGGTAATTCCGATGTTTATTCATTGCTTCTATATCAGAGAGGTATCTCTATTCCACTTGAAACATCGTTTAAGACTGATTCCAACAATGGAACGTGGCGTAACTTCCCCAAGGCGAAACACTCTCTGTATTAATGGTAGGGCGATGCTCGATGAATTTCTTCACCACCAAATCGCCTACTAGCAAGTGGTTAGGTTCACTGAGCCCGCGCAGCAGCGCATATTGAATCGTCCAAGGACCAATACCTTTGAGATCAATCCACTTAGAAGGGTGCTCAGCTTCGTTATCGACCATGTATTGGGCAAAACGCTTTAAGGTTTCCTTACGACTTCCAGGCATTCTTAGAAAGCTCACATCAGCATCAGCTATTTGTTTAGGTGTTGGGAAGCTAGCTTTCTCATGCTCACCAGAAAGCTCTTTCACCAATAGGTTGAGCTGACCAATGGCCGCTGTTACCGAGACTTGCTGCCCGAGAATCGCTCTTACCCCGGCTTCCCAAACACTCCACACACCAGGGATACGAATACCACTCTTAGCAACCAAGTTGGGCTCAATGGTGCTAAAGAAATCTTCAACTTTGCTGATATCAACATCAAGGTCGAACATACGTCGAATATTGGCGATCAAACTTCTTAATTGGCTCATATCATCCAACTCAAACTCAATATCCAAGCTGCTCTCTTTGGCTAAAGTGGCCTTGAACCAGCCCTTCGAGCCGTTCACGTTCACTGTGCGTTGGTAATAACCGTCGCCCACCTCTTCTAAGCCTTCGATCATTCGTCGTCGATAAAAGCCCAGCAAATGATCCCAGTCCAACGGGCCATGGAAACTGAGTTGGATATGATTGCTTAAGTTGTTACTTGGCTTAGCTCTTCGGATTTGACTTGGCGAAAGCTGCAGCTCTTTTAGAAAGGCATCGTTGAAACGACGCGTGCTATTGAAGCCACTCGCAAAGCCGACATCGGTAATGCTCATACTACTGGTGTGAAGTAACTGCTTGGCAAACATCAATTGGCTATAAAGGCTATATTGCTTTGGTGACACGCCGATGTAATTATCGAATAAGGTTCGTAAATAGCGGTCTGAAATACCTAATCGAGTGGCAAGGTCGACGATTGACCCTGAGTTCAGCGCACCATGATCAATCAACTGTAAAGCACGCAAGAAAGTGGTTTCAACCCCTTTCCAAGCCGGAGAAAAAGGCGCGCTGTCTGGACGACAACGTAAACAAGGGCGATAACCCGCTTTCAATGCCTGAGCTTGATGAGAAAAATATTCGACATTTTCTTCTTTAGGTGGGCTTGCAGGGCAAATAGGTCGACAAAAAATCCCAGTGGTTTTCACCGCTGTGAAAAACATTCCATCAAAGCGAGCATCTCGCGCGTATCGAGCTAAATGACACTGCTCACTCGTTAACGTACTGTTGTGATGAATATTTCTCGACATGCTGTGCTCTTCCCATTTGCCATAATTTTTACTCCGATACCTAAAAGTTTACCGTGAACTGTCATTGTCGCTAGCCATTTTCGGAACTGAAGGTTAGATAAATCACAAAAAAGGGTTTTCTTTTCGCTCAATTCGACTAAATTTAATCTTGAGAAAGGATTATTCTCACAACGTCAACGAACGGTACTCAGCACATTAAGATGCAGAGACCTATCGAATAATAAGGAAAAGGCTATGGTTCTTCACACATGTCGTATTGTTTTATCAAACCAACAGGTTCTCACCAGTCAATCAGTCGAACAGTCTCTAAGCTTTCTTGAAGACGAAGCGGATAAGGGGATTTCTAAGATTGAGATTGACGCAACGGATGGCAATCAAATCCATTCTTACATGTCACACTCTCTTGAAGAGTCTATCGAGAATCTAATGAATCTCTAGAATTTTCGAAGAATAGTGCTTTGAAGTGATAGGGCTTTTAAAAAAGGTTACGCATACCAGGCTTAAACGGTTTTATCCGAGTTAGGGTTATCTCTGATTTGGAAAAGAAAATCATCTCTGGTTTAAAAACAAAAATGGCTCCCAACTATATAACTAGTTAGGAGCCATTTTTATTTAGTCAACAAAGCATATTGGTTACAGAAACAGCTGTTACTCTGGTGTTTGTTCAGCGGCTTGTTGCAACGTGTAGGCAGTCGATGGGTCAATTTCATTAACCAACTTCTCAACCTGAATGATCGCATCAACCGAAGTACTGCTTTTACGGTAGCTCAGGTAAATTGGACGATACCAGTCTTCAACCCCTTTGACCTTGTGCAATTGACCCGACTCGATAAAAGGTTCAACCATAGAAACAGGTAAATACGCACTGCCACCTTTCTCTAAGATAAAATCTAAAGCGATACGAGCTGTTGAGGTACGTAGATACGGCGCAGGCACTTTGGGGTGACGCTCGGCGTGTTCAGAACCAAAACGCGTTCCCCAGTCGACATAAACGTATTTATGTTGGAATACAGATTCCAGATCATCTTGCTCCGTTGATACCAACACCAAAACCAAGTCAGCGACTTTTTTACAGTTCAGCTCTTCCGCTTTGATCTGATCGAAAGCAAAAGCCATGTCTAAGGTTCGTTCTAGCAAATTACGGTTCAGTTGTTCGCGACCCATCACCTCGGCCATAAAGCCGTAGCCACCGAAAGAGTCGGTCACCACACTTAAGCAGTTTTGTAGATACGCATCCCAGATATTCGGTGTGCCACCCAGTGTTAACTGCAACGCTTTTCCACTCTCTAACGACAGCTCAAATTTGGCTTGTTGTAAGGTGGATACCATCACTTCAGCATAACCAATCAAACGCTCACCAGAAGAGGTCAGCTTGATGTTATTGCGGTCACGAATGAAGAGCTGAGTATCAAAATAGCCTTCAAGCTGTTTAATCCGCGCACTCACCGCTGCTTGTGTTAAATACAAGTTTTCAGCTGCACGCCCAAAGTGGCGCACCCTTGCAACCTCAAGAAAGGTTCTAAATACTTTCACATCCATCAAAAATACATCTCTGTAATAAATCTGCTAACTAGCCGATCTAGGATTGTTTATCGTAAAGGCAAAAACGTTTTGTTTCCTATTTTAGCCTTTTAACAATATTTTCGCGTGAGCAATAAACACTAATTTCTATCTAACCACATTACTGAGGCTGATATGTCTGAGACCGAATTCCGACACGGAAAAAAACGTTTTTATGACACCATTAAATTCCCACGAGGGTTTGCTAAGTCGGGTGATTTTACTCTTTCAGAAGAGGAAATCCTAACCTTGTTTGGTGACACTATGCTTGCACTTGAGACTGGCGAACTTTCGCCAAGCAACTCAGAAGAAAAACATTTCATCAAAGTGTTGTCTCACCCTCATAAGGCGAAGTCCAAGTTAGAGCGTGTTTGGTTGAAGTACATTCAACTGGCTCGTGGACGCCGTCGCTTTCATACCCTAAACGGCTGCAAACGCAGCGAAGTTTCTCGGGAAGAATACGAAAGAGAGTTAGTGTTAGAAGATTAGTAAAACAGCTCAAAGTGATACCTCATCACTTTGAGCTTTTTTTGGGTTCATCTCGGATTAGCGGGAACTTAAAATAAACTCGCATCTTCTTCGTAATTAATAAGTTTAGCCAACCTGTCCAGTTTTACCAATATTTATATAAAATTCCTAGTGATACCTTTGAATAATCACTATTCTTAAATATACCCAAGATAATTCACGCCTGTCGGCGAAACTTCCTTATTTTTTGTACGGCAGTGCCACATAGCCACCATACTTTGATCGCATTTTCATTGCCCCCTTACTCTTCATCCAATAAAGTTTGTTGATCCTTCAGCCCCTGAATCAAATCCATCCGACGATATATGACAAACGTATTAATCTTGTTTAACGCCACCAAATATCCATACAATAATTGTGCAATTTTGAGAATTCCAATCACAGATATGATCAAAAAGGCAAAAACTTGACCTAAAACAATAGCGGAATCTGATAACTTATTTTATAATGCGAATTAATGTTTCAGAACACTATAATATTTAATTTCTAGGGGCAAAATCAATGAGACTTATTCCATTAAGCAACAAAGCAAAAGTAGGTAAATGGGCTGCTCGTCATATCGCAGATTCGATCAACAAATTCGCTCCAACTGCTGAGCGTCCATTTGTACTAGGTCTTCCTACTGGTAGCACACCTCTAACTACTTACGCTGAGCTAATTGAACTTTACAAAGCTGGCGAAGTAAGCTTCAAGCACGTTGTAACATTCAACATGGATGAGTACGTTGGTATCGACCCTAACCACCCAGAGTCTTACCGCACATTCATGCACGAGAACTTTTTCAACCACGTTGATATCCAAGCAGAAAACATCAACCTGCTAGACGGCAAAGCTGAAGACATCGATGCTCACTGTGCAGCATACGAAGAGAAAATCCGTTCATACGGCAAAATCAACCTGTTCATGGGCGGCGTAGGCATCGACGGTCACATCGCATTCAATGAGCCAGGTTCTTCTCTATCTTCACGCACTCGTATCAAAACGTTGACTGAAGACACTCGTATCGCGAACTCTCGTTTCTTCGATGGCGACATCAACCAAGTGCCTAAATACGCACTAACTATCGGTGTTGCTACTCTTCTAGATTCTGAAGAAGTAATGATCCTTTCTCTAGGCCACAACAAAGCGCAAGCGCTTCAAATGGCTATCGAAGGTTCTGTAAACCACATGTGGACTGTTACCGCTCTACAGATGCACCGTAAAGCTATCATCGTTGCTGATGAGCCAGCTCAACAAGAGCTAAAAGTTAAGACTCTTCGCTACTTCCAAGAGCTAGAAGCTGAGAACATTCAAGACCTATAATTTGATGTAGATCTTGATTGTAGAATTAAAACCACTTCTTCTATCGGAAGTGGTTTTTTTTTTATGTCACAATCGCTATCAACTAAAAAATATGGAAATAGACATGTTGTTGAATGAAATTGTCGAGGTCATCGAACTGACTGACAGTGATTACCTCTCAGAGGCATTAGAAGAGTTTAATCTACATAACGTAGTTCACTCTAACCACCTTCCTTTTTTAAATATTGTCTACGATAACGCCAAGCCACACTTGCTAAAAAAACTGTGCAGCATTGGCTTTAAAGGACAAATTCAATGTGAAAAATTGATAAGCGGTGACTATATTATTTTCAATGCAGACACCTATACGCCCGAACAAGCTAGCTCAAAATTCAGGTAAAACAGACTTCAATTTATTAGGAACTGACTTAAATGACAGACACAACTAACCTAAGCAATGAACAACTATCTCTACTTGGAAAAGCTCTGCTTTCAGTACAAAGATTGGAAAACTCACTCTACCAGTCGATTAGAGCACTTTGTAAACAAAACAGTTCTAGTGATACCCAAGCCATTGAAAACCTGACTTCAGAGCAGTTTCTGAAAGGCACTATCACAGAGCTAAAGCCAGTTATACAACAGTTATATGATGTGTTTGGGGAGACCCTTGCGCTTTCATCAGCAGAGTTAAATGAGTTCCTATACAAAAGAAACCTAGTCTCACTGAGTTTTTGGCAGGTAACGACAACAAGTGTAAAAGGAAATGAGAAACTTGCGAACCCAACACAATTTTTGCAAGAGCTCATCGATCAGTGTGATCTGTGGTTGACAAAAGTAGATCATAAATAGCACCGAGCTTACTTTCACTACCTAGAGATAGCTTAAGAGGTCAGCACATTCTCTTTCGCTAACTGCTGATGTATATCATTAACCGCTAGCACTATCGTAGAGCGCACTTTTTGAAAATGGCGCTCTAAAAACATCCGCTTCATATCATCAGACATGCCTTCGACCAACTCCGGGGCGTAGTCGATTGGCATCATTTTTTGAATAGCATTGATACGATTAAGTTCAAAAACGACATCTTGGTCCCAGAAATTCACCTGACCTTCTTGAATATTTACCCACTCTTTTAGAGTAACGAAAACTTCAATATCGTCATACACCTCTTTACTGATCACGCCTAACCCTAACAATAATTTTGTTCGAACCAGAATTTCCCCTAAAGGGCCATCGGTGGTGAGGAGAGGGTCAACAACAAATTTTACTGCGTAGTCATCTTTATAGAAGATACTTTTCAACAAAGCGTCCAGCATGTCTTCTAAGACATCGTAGGCGCACAACAGGCACTCCGCAGCATCAGCTGATTCGGCTAGTTCTTCAAGTAACTCTGATTCGTGTGTTGTATGTATGGGCATGGTTGCTCTAAAAGAATAAAGTGCCACTGGTGTGGCACTTTGATGGTTTATCATTTCAATGCTAGATAAGCTTCTTCCGCTAGTTTAACAACTTCTGAGTCACTATTCAGCTCAGAATAATGCGCTAATGTCTCAGCAAAGCCTTTTTCTGCGAACATTGCTTGAAGTTCAACCGCTTGAGGGTCGTCTTCGTTCTTGTAATGGAACGCAGCAGCGATTGCTTTTACTAGGTGAGCATTCGGTAGGCCGTACTCTAATGTACCGTTTAGAGGCTTAACTAGGCGATCTTGTGGGCTCAGCTTACGAATAGGTTGACGACCAACGCGATCCACTTCATCACGTAGGAACGGGTTAGCAAAACGACCTAGAATCTTTTGGATGTAGGCAGCGTGAGCTTCTGGATCAAAGCCGTAACGCTTAATCAGAACCGCACCACTCTCTTCCATCGTCGCTGTTACTTCAGCACGGATTACGTCATCTTCGATAGAATCTTTAATAGTCTCATGACCGGCAAGCACACCAAGGTATGCCGTTACTAAGTGACCTGTGTTGAGCGTAAACAGTTTACGCTCAACGAAAGCCATTAGGTTGTCAGTGCATTCCATACCTGGGATATTTGGAATCTCACCTTTGAATTGTGTTTGGTCTACGATCCACTCGCTGAACGTTTCAACCGTTACCGCTAGAGGGTCTGTTTCGCCCGCTTCTGCTGGTGGAACAATACGGTCAACCGCTGAATCAACAAAGCCAATGTGCTCTTCAGTGAACGCTTTCATTTCATCAGAAAGGTGCTCTAACACGGCTGCTTTTAATTGGCTAGTACCGCGAACCATGTTCTCTGCCGCGATGATGTTCATTGGTGCAGTGTTGTTTGCAGCTGCACGCTTTTCAATGCCTTGAGCGATAGACTTAGAGATGATTTTAAGAACCGTAGGGCCCACTGCTGTCGTCACAAGATCAGACTCAGCAATGCAATCTACTACTGCGCTTGTCGCTGAGTTTACTGCTGACACGTTCTTAACAACTTCGACAACACACTCTTCGCCAACAATCTTAACTGGGTATTCTTGGCGTTCAATTAACGCATTTACAACCGTTTCATTTACGTCAGCAAACGTAACCTTCATACCAGCATCAGAAAGAAGCTTACCAATGAAACCACGACCGATATTACCTGCACCAAAATGTAACGCTTTCATAATTTTGACCTTATAAATATTTGAATCTAAATAGCTAACCACTCAAACACATGCCGCTTTCAAGCACGTCCTAGGCATTAAGCAGTGACCTATTCAGACCGAACCTTTATCTACAGATAAAGATTGAGACCGGAAATGAGGCCAGTAGGGGGGTACTGGCCTCCTTCACTCAGGAGCTTGACTAGAGCTTTTTAGTTTCCGTTTAGAATACGTAGAACATCAGCAGGGTTAGTTGTGTTCTGTAAGCATTCCACTGCTTCTTCGTCATCAAGTGAATTGGTAATAGCCATCAACACCATGTTGTGTTCATCGCCTTGTGCTGCAATACCGATAACCATCTTCGCGATATCATCTTCATCTTCGCCCCACTGAATACCTTCAGGGTATTGGCAGAAAACAATGCCTGTTTTTTGTACGTATTGTTTTGCTTCGATTGTGCCGTGTGGTACCGCGATAGACTCACCTAAGTAAGTAGACACGAGCTCTTCACGAGCAAACATACCGTCTACGTATTCAGGTAATACGTTGCCAAGTTTTACTAATTGGTCGCCAGCAAACTTAATAGCGTCTTCTTTCTGAGTCGCTTTAAGACCAAGGAAGATGCTGTCGTTAGTCAGTTCAAGCTTGTTGTCTTCTCGTGCTGGAGCTGCTGAAGGAGCTACTTTCGCTTCACCACTTTGCGCATTTGTCAGTTCTGCAACTAGCTGGTCATAGACACTACCGTCTAGGAAGTTACTCAGAGACATGTGTAATGCACCTGGTACTGTGTTACTAGCACGATCTGTTAAGTCTTTATGCGTAATAACAATTTGCGAATCAGCCGGTAGATTGTTGATTGCGTAATTAGTGACTTCAATGTCTAGGCCTGCTGCTGCTACTTTTTTACGAAGTAGACCTGCACCCATTGCACTTGAACCCATACCCGCATCACACGCTACATAAACTGCTTTTACATCCGCTAGGTTTACGTTTGCTTCTGCTGCTGCACCTTTAGAAGACGCTTTCATGTCTTTCATTTGTGCTGAAGCTTTCTCTAGTGAATCTTCCTCATCATCTTGCGCTGATGTTTTAAGAAGGATTGACGCTACAACAAACGATACTGCCGTTGCTGCGATAACCGATAGAATCACGCCGATGTAAGAGCCTTTTGGCGTCATCAGTAAAACTGCGAAGATAGAACCTGGAGATGCTGGAGAGATAAGGCCAGAATCGAACATTACGTTAGTGAATACACCCGCCATACCACCAGCGATTACCGCAAGAATTAGACGTGGGTTCATTAGAACGTAAGGGAAGTAAATTTCGTGGATACCACCTAGGAAGTGGATGATAGATGCACCAGCAGCAGATTGCTTCGCGCTACCTTTACCAAACACCATGTAAGCAAGTAGAAGACCAAAACCAGGACCTGGGTTTGCTTCGATTAGGAAGAAGATAGAGCGACCCATCTCTTCAGATTGCTGAATACCTAGTGGAGAGAAGATACCGTGGTTGATTGCGTTATTTAGGAATAGGATTTTCGCAGGTTCAACAAAGATAGATGCTAGAGGTAGTGCCCCCGCTTCTACCATTGCGTTTACACCAGCCGCAAGTCCGCCAGACAGAATCTTAACCGCAGGACCAATCACGATGAACGCGATGATCGCACAGATCATGCCGATGATACCCGCAGAGAAGTTGTTCACTAGCATTTCGAAACCACTCTTCACTTTACCGTGAACAGCTTCATCGAATTTCTTAATTGCGATACCACCTAGTGGACCCACAATCATTGCACCCATGAACATTGGGATATCAGTACCAACGATAACACCCATTGTTGTGATAGCGCCCACTACCGCACCGCGGTCACCACCAACCATTTTACCACCGGTGTAACCAATCAATAGTGGCAGTAGGTATGTAATCATAGGACCAACCATTGATGCTAACGTTTCGTTAGGCCACCAACCTGTTGGAATGAATAGTGCAGTAATGAAACCCCACGCAATAAATGCGCCGATGTTTGGCATTACCATATTGGATAAGAAACGACCAAAGTTTTGAACCTTAATCTTTGCTTCTGGTGATAACATAGGTAGAACCCCGTAATGTATTGGTTGGTCAAATGACCGAAAGTGTGTACTCAAAAGTCGATTAAAATGTATCACAACATTTTCAAAATGCACCTCAGCCCAACTTTCGTGATAATCATCACACACAAAAAACACCTTCGGGTTAACGAGCACACCTTAGATCACAAAAACACCATGAATTTAAATTACAAAGCCAAATTAATGAGAATTGATATCATTAACACAAGATCTAGATCACACTTTATTTTGTAATACTTAAAAATAAATAGTGACATAAATCACACTTAATAAAATATAGCATCTGAGATCTATATAACCCGTATAAAAGAACATCGTGTCACGTATATAAAATATGCACCAAGATGGGTAAAAACCCTAAAACTGTAATTTAATTACAAATTAGGCGGCATTTTGCTTAACATTCAAAATGAGAGCGAATACTCACTAAAAACATGGACCAGTGAACTGCAGTTAGTATCAACAGTTGTGTTATTGTATTTCCCTATTCTATACAACAGCCCCTCAACATTAATCAGCAGTTCTACTGCTAATTGAGAAACAGACTATGCCAGACAAGATTTCCACATCAGCACTAGCCAAACAAAAAGGGATAGAAGCAAAGGCTCTATTCAGTGATTTGAAAACAGCTGGCTATATCGTGCGTTCACAGGAGCGTTGGGTACTCACAGAACGAGGCGAGAGCTTTGGTGGGGAGTATGTCGAACACAAGAAGTTTGGTGTATTTATTGTCTGGCCAGAAAAACTACTCATCGACCTAGATTCTTTCTCTGGAAAAACGCTAACGGCAACTCAACTAGGCAGTGCCTTTCAACTTAGCGCAAAAAAAATTAACCTGTTGCTCAGCGAGCTTGGTTGGATAACACGTGAAGAAGATGGTTGGCATGTCACCTCAACAGGCTTAAAAGCAGGCGGTGAGCAAAGGGAAGATAAAGCGACTCAAAACCTATTTGTGGTATGGCACGATTCATTGGTTCGCAATAAACGTTTGAAGCAGTCTGTTGTCGAATTTCTAGGGCATGATGCTGAAAGCCACTCTACTGATGTCTCGTTTTCTAGCTTTCGTCAGAAATTTGAGGCGAAACACCGAACCTTAGACGGACATTATGTACGTTCAAAGGGAGAGCTGATCATCGATAACTGGCTTTATATGGCGGGAGTGGTTCATGCCTATGAACGTCCGCTCCCGATATCAAAAGAAGTAATGAGCGATTTCTACCTGCCAAGCGGCAAGGTATACATTCAGTTCTGGGGAACAGATTCAGGCCCTATAGAAGAAGACAAACGAAATGCGACCAAGAAAGTTTACCAAGAGCACGGTTTTAGCTTGATTGAACTTAACCCTGAAGATATCCCAAACCTCGACAGTGTACTTCCCTCTTTATTACGCCAATATGGAATCAAAGCGTACTAACTGGCTGATTTTCGAAAACCAACACACATCCAGATCACACTAATCAAATCATTATGGACATTATTAACCATAGTGATTTGATGTGTTCGCTATTTTTCCCAAGCCAATCTTCTATTATCTTACACCCATCGACTTGAGCTACCGCAGATACTCGATTTATTGGGGCATGTTCGATAGCCATTTAAGCGTTCAGCCTTTAGAGGCTGGCTGTTCTAGAAACGACTTCTATAGAGATATAGCCTAAATGCGTTATCCGTTTATTGTTGACGTTACCGAACATAAACCCTACAACATTTATATTGATAGATATTAGGATTCAACATGACTCATCCAATCATTTCAGATCTAAACACTCGCTACACAGCTAAAAAATACGATGCAGAAAAGCGCATCTCTGCGGAAGACATGGAAGTAATCAAAGAAGCACTTCGTTTGTCAGCTTCTTCTATCAACTCTCAGCCTTGGAAATTCATCATCATTGAGAGTGACGCAGCAAAACAACGCTTCCACAATACTTTCGAGAACATGTTCCAGTTTAACCAACCGCATGCGAAAGAAGCGTCACATACGATCCTGTTTGCTCACGATCCTAAGTACACTAAAGAAAAATTCGCAAAGCGTGCTGACACAGAAGTAAGCTCTGGTCACCTACCCGCTGAAATGTACGAGCAGTTCTTAGGGGCTTACGCATTCGCAGAAATGAACACAGACGAAACTGGTTTCAACGGAAACTGGACTAAGTCTCAAGTGTACATCGCACTAGGTAACACACTGCACACACTAGCTCGTCTAGGTATCGCTTCAACACCTATGGAAGGTGTAGATGCAGCTATGATCAGCGAAGAGTTTGCTGACGAACTAGAAGGTCACGTTGTTGATGTAGCGCTAGCTATCGGCTACCACAAAGACGGCGAAGACTACAACTACGGCAAACCAAAAGCGCGCCTAGCTCTTGATGAAGTCGTTACTACGCTATAACAGACACTGATCTGCAATAGCTGACACAAACAAATCGCACTGCTTTATTTGGCCAGACGCTCGTCTGGCCTTTTTTGCATCTGAAGCCGACCAACCTAACCAATCAGCAACTAAAAATTTACCGCGAGACCCACGTACACATTATCGTTGTACTCAAAGTCCTCACTTGTTTCTTTATAACCCGTCTTAAATGTCATCGCGCCTCGTGTGTAACCAAGCTCTGCTCCATACACAAAAGCCGTATCAATATCGTCATTGAAGTAATGAACACCACCAATTGGCGCGAAGTAAAAATTGCCATATGGGAACTGTGGTTTGATGTTCACACCAAACGAATGCACGTCATCACTGTACTTTGCGTATTCAAGCTCGTAGCCAAAATCAAGCTCAGAACTTGCGGGAAAATAGAAGCCATATTGAAAGGCGTATTTTGAGCCATTCGTGAGAAAGTCACCACCTAGATATACCGTTGACTCAGCAAAAACCATGCTTGGCAATAAAGCAGCGAAGGTAAGTAATTTCTTCAACATTTCTTTTCCTATTCAGACATTATTTAAACAAGCTAAAACTATCATGCTGTTTAGATACAGACTGTAAGAGGCTGTAAGCACCACAATGTCTAATTGACACCAATGATTCATTTTAGTTACAAATATCACTAGGTCATTTAGACTCAACGATGAATTTAAAAAGTAAACAAAGTCAACTAAAACAGAAACTTAAAAACATGGCACAACTAGTGCAATGAGAGCCTTAGATATTTCAATAAGGTATTATCATTATGACTATTCACGTTAAATCAAATGTTCATTGGGTCGGTATCCACGATTGGGAAACCGAGCACTTCCACGGTAAGGAATACCACATGAACAAAGGTACGAGTTATAACTCGTACCTGATCCGTGAAGAGAAGACTGTGCTTGTCGATACTGTCGATCATCGCTTTACTGAGCAATTCCTTGCAAACCTAGAGATGGAAATCGATATCAATGAGATCGACTACATCATTTGCCAGCACGCCGAAGAAGACCACTCAGGCGCGCTCTCTGCTCTGCTTGCTAAAATTCCCAACACTCCGGTTTATTGTACTGAAGCTGGAGTGACCTCCATTGTTGGTCACCACCACCAACCAGACTGGAATTTCAGAACCGTCAAAACTGGCGATACGCTCGATGTGGGTAACGGCAAGCAACTTATCTTCGTTGAGATGAAAATGCTGCATTGGCCAGACTCAATGGCGACTTACTTAACCGGTGATGAAGTCCTGTTTAGTAACGACGCTTTCGGCCAACACTACTGCGACGAAAACCTATTCAATGACCAGCTAGACCAAGTTGAACTACATGAACAATGTCTGCGTTACTTCTCGAACATCCTGACACCGTTTGCGCCGCTGGTTAAAGCAAAGATTGAAGAAGTACTGAGCTTAGGCGTGCCGATCGATGTCATTGCAACCTCTCACGGCTGTATTTGGCGCGACAACGCGACTCAAATCGTTGAGCAATATTACGAGTGGTCGAAAGCCTACAAAGAAGATCGTATCACGATTGTCTACGACACCATGTCCAACAACACTCGCATGATGGCTGACGCGATCGCAAAGGGTATCCGTAAAGGCAGCCCAGAAACGGCAATCAAGGTCTTCAATATTTCTAAGCACGACAAGAATGACATCCTTGCCAATATCTTCCGTTCAAAGGGTGTGCTTGTTGGGTCATCGACCATGAACAACGTGATGATGCCGCAAATCGCCGCGCTACTTGAAGAAATACACGGCCTGCGCTTTGCAGGAAAAAGAGCCGCAGCATTTGGATCTTCAGGTTGGACTGGCGGCGCAGTAAAGCGCATCGATGCTCGCTTACGTGAAGCCAACTTCGAGGTGAGCGCACCTCAGCACATCCACTGGAAACCAGATACAGACGCACTTCGTCAATGTATTGATTACGGGATGACACTGGCCGAGGTTTGGCGCACCGATGCGGACGAGGTTAGTGAGCCTAAACAAGTTGAGCGCAACGTTCAACGTATTGAATCAGCACCGACAAGCACCCCAACAGAGCTAAAAGACACGACAGAGCAGAAGTCAGAAGAAGCGCAAGATAAGCCTGTACATAGCGCAGATTGCACTTGCTGGCGCTGTACTGTGTGTGAATGGGTGTACGACCCACAGTTAGGTGAACCCTACCAAGGCGTTGAACCGGGAACACCTTGGGCACAAGTGCCAGATGATTTCCTTTGCCCTGAATGCCATTTAGGTAAAGAAGTGTTTGTGGAGAAGTAACATGTCGAACATTGTGATTGTGGGCGGTGGTTTCGCCGCCCTACAAACCATCAAGATGGTACGTAAGCTTGACCAAGATATCGCGATTACTATGATCACCGCCGATGCCGGGGTTGAGTACAGTAAGCCGAATCTTTCGCACGCGTTCAGTCAGGAACAAACGCCGGAAACACTGGCAGTACATAACGCTCAACAATTGGCAGAGCAGTACAACGTGGTCATCAAAACCAAAGCACTTGTGAGCGAGATAGATACTGAGCAGCAGTGTGTTCATGTTGATGGCCAATCTATCCACTATTCAAAGTTGGTATTAGCGACGGGCGCGACGCCTTTTATACCACCAACGGAAGGGCTTAAACGCAGCGCAACCATTACGTTAAATAGTTTGGAAGAGTTTGATAAACACAAAGCTCAGATCGATGGCGCTCAACGCATCACTGTGATGGGTGGAGGCTTGATTGGAGTCGAGCTTGCATTCGACCTTCAAACTGCGGGCAAAAATGTCACGATTATCGAACCCGCAAGTTATCTGTTGAATAACCTAGTACCGCCTTTCGTTTCTCTTGAGTTGGAACGGGAGCTGGCAAAAGCAGGGGCTACCGTCGAAACCGACTCTGCGATTTGTCGAGCGACTTATCTTCATGATGGAGTCAGGCTACAAACTACCGCTTCTCGATTAATACGAGCAGATATCGTGATTGCCGCAGCAGGGTTAAGGCCAAATACGGCTTTAGCCACGCAAGCGGGAATCGAGGTCAACAGAGGTATTGTGGTCGATGACACCCTGAAAACCAGCGCCAACAATGTGTATGCGATTGGTGATTGCGCTGAAATTGAAGGGCGTGTGATGGCTTATCTACAGCCAGCAATCTTGTCGGCAAACGTGTTGGCGAAGCAGCTAACTAAGGATAGAGGCGGCATCAAAGTGGGCGAAGCAAAACTCAGCTTGCCTCATATGATCACCAAGGTGAAAACGCCGAGTTACCCGATTCAACTGGCAGGTCGTGATATTCACACTGCTCAGAGCTGGGAAACACGCTTCGAGCTTAACGGACTTATAGCTAAGGGCTTCAACGAGGATAACCAGTTGGTTGGATTCATTGTCACGGGAGAACATACCAAAGCCGCGTTCCCTCTGCTTAAAGAGCTACAGGCAAGCTCACCCGCATAAGCTCAGTAAGATACGCTCAAGAATATACGTTGAATAAAATAAGCGGTGTTCGCTAAAACAAAAAAGCCAGTCAATCGACTGGCTTTCTTGTGTCTGCATACTTCTTTATTGGCGCGTTCGCACTATCCAATAAACGAGATGTAACCTTGTAGGATAATCAGGTTAACGATATCAATGAAGAAGGCACCCACGATTGGCACTACCATAAACGCCTGTGGTGAAGGACCAAAACGGTTCACTAAAGAGCCCATGTTCATTACTGCTGTTGGTGTTGCACCTAGGCCGAAACCACAGTGACCACCCGCCATAACCGCTGCATCGTAGTTAGAACCCATTACTTTGAACGTCACAAAGTAAGAGAAGATACCTAACACCACAGCCTGAACCGCAAGAATAACCAAGAACGGAATCGCAAGGTCAAAGATGTTCCAAAGCTTAAGGCTCATTAGCGCCATGGCTAGGAATAGCGACAATGACACCGTACCAAGAATATCGACCGTTTCACTGTCGGTTTTATGCAGCTTAGTCACTTCAAAAACGTTAGTGATGAACACACCGATAAACAACGCGTAAACGAAGTCAGGAATCATCAACCAAGAAATTTCAAAAGTCGCCACCCACTCTTCTAGGTATTTCGCCCCCGAGATACAGATAAGAAGAATGAACAATACTTCAATCACCTTCTTCGCTGTTACTTTGTCTTCTTCATACTCGTTGTAAGTAACAAGCTCAGGAAAACGCTCGTGGGTTTGTGTGCCAGTGCCGTACTCAGATTCAAGCTGGTTTTTATCAATCAACTTTTGAGCGACTGGGCTACCGATAATACCACCGATAATCAAACCAAACGTCGCTGAAGCCATCGCGATTTCTAGAGTATTGGCAATGCCAAACGTGTCTGAAAAAGTTTGAGACCAAGCTGCGCCCGTACCGTGACCACCCGAAAGCGTGATAGATCCAGCAATCAAACCCATCAAGGGTTCAAGGCCTAATGCCGTCGCAAGTGTTACACCTACACCGTTTTGGATAATGATGTAAACCGAAGCCACCCCTAAGAATAGGAATACCTTAGCACCACCTTTTATCAGCTGCGTGTAGTTAGCCGCAAGGCCGACCGTTGCAAAGAACATCAACATAAACGTGTTCTGCAGAGGCAAGGAAAACTCAAGATCAAGGCCGTTAAAGTGCAGGGCTGTAATAGCAAAAGCGACAATCAAGCCGCCGACAATGGGCTCTGGAATATTGTACTTTTTGAGAACCGGAAGCTTTGCATTGACGAAATGACCTAGAAACAAAACACTAATCGCGATTAGGAAGGATTCTAGTGGTCCAATTGAAATTAATTGATTCATATAACCTCTATTTTTTTACGTTCTCATCTTCCTTAATGAGTCTAGTTTTATCTGTAATTATCTGTGCTGCTCTACCTATATTTATACAAACTGGAGAGAAATTGTAGATTCGAAAAGTGAACACATTACTGCGTTCACTTGGTGCCATGTTAGTAGCACGTTAACTTTCATAGGAGATAAAAGGATTTGTGACAACAATCACCTCTAAAAAGTTGAAAACAGCGTGAGTATTTTTGCTGCTAACTCTGCTTTTTTAATACCTAAAAAAGCAAAAAGGAGCTATTGCTAGCTCCTCTTTCATCACCATTACTGGTAATTAGAATTTTTTCGGCGCGTAACCAGTCATAACCTCAATGCGAAGTTCTTTACCAATCTTCGTCATTGGGTGAACAATTACTAATCCTTTAACAGACTTTTTGAGTTTACCCATATCCGCTTGCTCAGCCTTAGTAATCTCACGCTTGAATGGCATATCAACCAGAGACTTACGCTCTTGGTTTACATCGTAGCTTTCTTTGTGTTTCAGCTGGGCGATTTTCTTGGTTAGCTTCTTAATCTCATCTTCAAATTGACGAACAACAGGACGATCATTACGAGTTTTAGCAGCCGCTAACTTGTTGCGACACTTGTCTAGACGGTTGTTAATTTGTTGAAGTTCGTTTTTAACACTCATAATAATTTCCTAAGATTTAACAAGCCAATTCGGATTGGGGCGCGGAGTATAGCACAAGGGTTCACTTGAACCGAAATTTATCTTGAACATCGCTATCTAAACGCATCATTTAAGACCAACACAATAGGTCCAAACACAGAAACGCCCTTATTCTTTCGTGTGAACAATAAGGGCGAATGAGCATTTCCTACGGAGCTGGTTGACCCCATATTTTTTCGCGAAATTGCGGAATAAGTTGGCCAGCACCAAATTCATTCAGGTGATCGTCATCAACGTATGTTGGGTGATTGTTGATATCCCCTCGGCACTGCTGATCATCACAAAATATCGGTTCAGGGTCTATAAGAGTAACTCGACAGTTTTGGCTGATTTTTTCATAAGATTTCGTAATCAATGCGGTTCTTTGTCGGTACTCTTCAAGAGGAATAGAAACCGAAATATCAGATTGATTTAGAATCGAATACTTATACATAGTTTTAGGTACATCTTTCTTAAGCTCAGGGATTGGCTTGACCAAATAAACAGGGTTAGATTGACTAAGCTCGCACATGGTCTTTTCAAAACTGGATAAGATTGAGTTCAGGTACTCTTCCGATCTGGTCTGAAACCTTTTATCTCCTGCGATTAAACTGATCTTTTCGTTCTCACTTTGCCATCCATCTTCATTCGAACCATATAGATAGCCACCCATTCTGTTAATGACAACAACAGGAACGTTAGGGTAATTAGTTTTAGCTTTAATTAACGATGCTGAGACAAAATCCCCACACTCTTCTGATAACTCACCACTTGAAAGCACTCTTTTGATACCTGAAATCGTCGGACATGCGCTTCTCGTCCAGTCGATGACCGATGTATCGTTAGGCGCTGACGCTTCAACACTTCTCACTATCGATGCGCCATGACTATCGCCTAAAACAATCGCGGATACTGGTCCTGATCCATAGTGACACTCAGGAGACGGTCCGAATTCGACGTGGCACTCTCCGCTTCGTGGATTCCGGTCATAGACACTTTGTGCAATGACTAGCTGTGTTTTATCCAGGCGCCAAAGTAATCCTTCACTTTCATAAATAACCTGCCCTATCAAGGCAATAAAGGAAGCAAGAACTAGAGGGTAATAGTTCAAAAAGAATTTACCGCCTTTGGGTCTCTCCTTAGGTCGGTAACTTTCAATGAACTTAAATGAAAGGATCCCCATCAAGACCGAAACCATTACTCCAACTATATTGTGAGTAATAGTGTTGCTCGTAAGGTTCTTAATGAAAACATTAATAGGCCAATGCCAGAGATAAATTGAGTAGGAACACAACCCAACCCATTGTATCAGTCGTGATTTATGAAAGGTAAAATTGAGGTCCAAATTCAAAAGCAGAATTATCGCGGTAGCAATGACCGGAATAAGCGTCACATGACTCGGCCACAGTGTGCTGCTGTCTATCAAGACAGGTGAAATAAACAGTGAGGCAATAGCAACTAACAGCAATAACTGAACATTGGACTTTTTTAATTCAATGGGCTCTCTTTTCAAAGCAACCACCGAACCTGCGAGCAGTTCCCATGCGCGGGACGGTAATGTGTAATAAGAAGCCGAGCTCCCTAAATACGCATAGTTATAAGCTAGACTTCCGATTAGAGTCGTTCCAATAGCAACGGCTGCACCTTTAGCTCCGAATAACTTGTAGGTCGCCATTAAAACAAGAGGATATAATACATAGAATTGCCATTCTACGGATAAAGACCAAGTGTGAAGTAACCACTTGCTTTGCGCGGCCACATCAAAGTATCCCGACTCTTTTAAATAGGTATGGTTAGAAACAAACCCGACACTGGTGAGAATATGCTTACCTAATTTTCTTAACGCCCAAGGGTCTAGGTAAATAATGCCAACGAGTAACACAACAAGGCACATAACCGCTAAGGCAGGAATAATGCGTTTTGCTCTCGCTAAATAAAAGTCCTTTAATGAGAAGGTATTAGTTTCCAAACTCGACATGATAATTTTTGTCATCAGGAAACCTGAAATGACAAAAAACACATCCACACCTAAAAAGCCGCCAGTGATAAAACCCGGAAAAAAATGGAAAATGACGACGATTGAGACAGCTAATGCACGTAATGCATTGATGTCATACCTGAAATTTTTATTCATTATTTGTTCGTTATAACCTTAAATCAATAAACGCACTAAAACTACCCACAATGAAATGAGCGTAATATGCTAGCTTCACTGCGCTTCTGTTCGCACTTGCAGTTTTAGTAGTACTCCAATAAACACAAAGTACATCACAGCTAAATCACCATTCCTAAAAGGTGAATCGAATAGACACATCAAAGAAAAATAAACGACCGGTAACAATACAATGGGCGATAGCTTGTATCTTGAATTAAACAAAGGGTACATCAAGCTAAGCATAAGAAGGGCAATGCCTACCAAACCGGATGAAGCCGCTTTATCAATATAGTTGTTATGAAGATGCGCATTAACGATAAATCTCTTACCCGAATTTGTTGGCGTGAATGAGAGTTTATCTAATTGCGCTTCTTTATCGCCTCCAATGCCGAGCAAGGGGCTATCCACAAAGAAATCGAACCCTGCTTGATACATTTGTAATCTTAAGCCTATGGAAGTATCCATGTTGCCTTGTGATATCTCATGGTACTCATGCAAGCTATAGTCAATACGTTCACTTACCACGTCATATTTCGACATCAAAAAAACAGAAAAAACAACCATGGCAATAACACCAAATAGTACCTTGTACTGGCGATGTTGTATCATCATTTTGAATAGAACAACTAAACCAATAATAATAACAGCAAGTAGAGGCCCTCTTGAACCCACCAAAAACATTGATAGAAAACCTATAAATGCCAAGATAGCCATTATTTTAGGCCTTTTTCCTTCATACGAAATACAACTAAGTGCGAGCAACAAAATAACAGAGAAGCCTTGAATCGAAGCAATTACAAGAGCATTAGATGGTAAACTCATCCGATCCACAGAGAGAAAGAAGATATGATAAATAACGAGGATAGTAGAGCTGACAACAGACGTGATACATAGATTCTGTATGTCCGGTAACTTAACAAAGCCATTTCGATAAACAAGGAAAAATACCAAGCCAATCAAAGTTGCCCTCAGCTCTTGACTGCTGAAACCATGCAACTCATAAGAGGCAACAGCAAAAACAG
Organism: Vibrio atlanticus; assembly: GCF_024347315.1. Taxonomy (NCBI): domain Bacteria; kingdom Pseudomonadati; phylum Pseudomonadota; class Gammaproteobacteria; order Vibrionales; family Vibrionaceae; genus Vibrio; species Vibrio atlanticus. Next base: position 218,195 of record NZ_AP025461.1, read on the forward strand.
AGAGCAAGAGCAGTATCCATATCCAGCCATCTTCGAACCAGTTATGCTTATGTCTTACCTCCTTGTTTTTCTTATACAACAGAGTGCAACAGGCCGCAATGAATAAAGTAATAGCTGCTAGTGGCTTGTTCCCCTGACCTAACCACACCTGAACGGTAACAATCCAAAACAAAGGCAGTGTAATGAGTATCTTTTGAATTAAATTCGTGTTGATTCTAACCATAACTAATCTAAAAATGCTGAGAAGAGTTGCACTCTAAAACAAACTTGCCACTGTCGCAAACGAACTGTAGTGACATACAGCGGAAAACAAAGAAACTAGTCCCTTTAGGGCATTGTCCATGAATCATTTACCTAAAATTCATATGTCCAAACTCAGCCCATCTAACGGCTTTGGCATCAAACTCCAAAACCACGACTAGATAGGTTAGCTTAAGCCTTCTGTCTTACGTATTAGGAGTTAGGAGTTAGGAGTTAGGAGTTAGGAGCTTAAACCCTAGACCTTTACTTTATACTTAAGATCTTGGGCTTCATCACCAGTCATGCCTCGAAAGCCCCAGCAATGCGATGGCTGCTCCTTGATGGTGATCTCGATATCAATGGGAGAGATGGCCAGCTGCTTTTCTATTTCAGAAAATATCTTCTTAATCAGGCGCTTTTTGGTGTTCACCGCTCGCCCTTCCATCATATTGATTTCTATGACGGTATAAGCTTCTGTTCGCCCTTCGGGATAAAAGAAATCATCTCTTTCTAATGGTACAAACCGATGCGCTCGTTTGTCATCAGGTAACCCCATCTCACTGTTCAAACATTGTTGTAAGACATTAGAAAGCTGTAACTTAATCGGATTTAAGCACTCTTTGATACCATAAATAACGATCATGACCATTCCTTTGATGTGATGTCAGGTAAAGAAGAACTAAGAGATAAGCATGTCGCTTGTTATCTACCCATTGACTAATTCTTAACCCATATTACCTAATGCCGTAAGTTAAAAAAGGTTAAACCGATTAAATTGCGAATAAACGCGACAAAAAACCATGTCTCCCTCTCTCTAACTTCCTGTTCAATACATCACCCCACATTGATCGAACTTCAACGAGCACGCGTATACATCCCTGAATTACGTACGAATCAAATCCGTACAGACTCAATCATGTATGAACTAAGGAGTGCTATGTGCCGAATTCAGCTGAGAAGATCACACGGATAGAAACCGAATCAGAAACACCCGTACAGACTTCTCAAGAGCTTGCGGTGTTTCCTCTCCCGTTATTCATTTTGCCAAGGGGCAGACAAAGACTGCGTATTTTCGAACCCAAGTATTTGAAAATGGTCGCTCATGCTGCGCAAGGAGACGGCTTCATCATTGCGACTCAGGACGACACTAACTCCAAACGTCTGAGTTCTTGGGGGACAAAAGTGTCTATTGTCGATTTCAATATGTCCGATGATCAAATCTTGGAAATCGATGTTGAAGGCGAACAGTTGGTGCAGCTTCACTCGTCCTTCCGCGACACAGATGATTTAATAAAAAGTGATTTCCGCCCGTTGCCTCACTGGCCACAACACAGCTACAAGGTGCCGAACGTGGTGACTGCGTTTCTCGTCGAGTTGTTTCGAGAACACGATTCAATCAGAGCACTTTACCCCACTCCTGACTTTGAAAGCCCTCAATGGATCTGTGCTCGACTCCTCGAAATGATGCCTATCCCATTGGAAAAGAAAACCAAATTCACAGAACCCGCTAGTTTTCCGTCTTTAGTTCCCTTTTTGAATCAAATCATTACAGGGCAATAAGCACTTTATTCACTATAATTTTGTATAGTAGAAATTAATTTAAATTAAAGTGATCCCTACTCTCACTCTCCACGTAGTGTCTATCAAATTCGCATGATGGTTAATTACTATGCAAGTGGAAAGCAGAAGAACAGGGAACGGCAAGGAGCATGTCATTATCCCCGACAACAAACTACCTACCGAAAGTAAGGTACCTACAGAGCTATCAAGCTGGCTGATTTTGGTTGGTTCAGACAGAGATAAGCAGGCATTTACTTGTTTGTTTAAATTCTTTGCTCCCAAAATCAAGCGTTTTGGCATCAGTAAATTGGGCGGTGAAGCCGCTGCCAACGAGCTAGTCCAAGACACGATGACCAACGTTTGGAAGAAAGCGCATCTCTACAATGAAGAGAAAGGCGCAGCGACTACTTGGGTTTATACCGTTATGCGAAATGCCGCCTTTGATATGTTAAGAAAGGTGAAGGCGAAAGCAGAGCAAACGATCGCTGATGACATTTGGCCAATTGATGCCATGGTCGCCGAATCACAAAGTGATCAGCTTCAGTTTGGCGATCATCTAATGAGCCGTCATGTAATGACTCAAATCGAAAAGCTGCCTCTCGCTCAAAAAACCATTGTGAAAGGTGTTTACTTCCAAGAGTTATCGCAAGAACAGCTCGCCCAACAACTCGATGTCCCGCTTGGAACTGTTAAATCACGTCTAAGACTCGCACTCGCCAAACTAAAAGTTCACATGGGGGAACAAGACTATGATTAAACATCACCCAAATGCGGCAATCTTGAAAGATTTTGTCGATGGCAATCTAGCGGATTCGGTTTCTTTGATCGTTTCTAGCCATGTTGAGCTTTGCGAACACTGTCAAAAACAAGTAAGCATGTTGACGGCGCAAGCTGCTGACTCAGTATTTGAAAGCGATACATCTGTCTTTGAAAGTTATACCTCAGGGCTTCAACTTTCTGACAGCGAAATGGATGCGTTCCTATCCGATGATGGGGAGTTTGATTTTGATGCGATTGCTCAAATCACTGCTGATTCATCTCAAGCTATCGAAGTGACACCCGAAGTTCAGCAAGTTACGGTTGCAGACACCACGTTCACTATTCCTCGCGCGTTGAACTCAGTGGCGAGAAAAGACTGGATGAACTTAGGCAAAATTTCGCGAGCGCGACTCGATTTTGATGACGAAGCTCATCACACCAGCTTGCTGCACATCGACAAAGATGGACAAGTGCCATGCCACACCCACAAAGGCTTTGAGATTACGCTTCTTTTAGAAGGCAGTTTCGAAGACGAAATGGGCGTCTACAACAAAGGTGATTTCATCTGGTTGGACGGTAATCATACTCATCAACCAGCGACCAAAGAAGGTTGTGTTTGTTTGACTGTTTCGAGTGATGCGCTTTACTTCACAAAAGGTGTAAGCCAGTTATTCAATCCACTCGGCAGGTATATCTATTAATCCAGTTGCACGCTATAAATATACAGGATGGCATTAAGCCATCCTGTAAATCGTTAATATCACTGGATTAAAACATCGACAATATTGAGACTTGAAAACAACTTGGCTCAGTAAGTACGATTAGCAATGTTGAAATATAATAAATAGCTCAGAGCAAGAGCAAAGGAGTTGGCCAATGGAAAAGAAAATTAAAATAGGTATCAGCGCATGTGTTGCAGGACACAAAGTACGCTTCGATACTGGTCATAAACGCTCTCGTTTTTGTACAGATGATCTTGCAGATTATGTTGAGTTAGAACCTGTATGCCCAGAAATGGCAATCGGCCTTCCAACGCCTCGTCCTACTATTCGCCAAACAAGAATGTTAGACGACATTATTCATGTTTCTCGACCTGATGGTTCTGGCGATGTCACCGATGAACTGATCGAGTTTGGGCAAAACTATTCAAAGAACAATCAGCACATTGCTGGTTTCATTGTTTGCCAAAAAAGTCCTACCTGCGGTATGGAGCGAGTAAAGATTTATCACCACCACGGTCGCGGTTCTGAATCGACAGGTGTCGGCATGTTCACCCAACAAATCATGGATGGTAACCCTTTACTTCCTGTTGAAGAGAATGGTCGCCTCAACGACCCAATTCTACGTGAAAACTTCATGACACGAGTTTTCACATACCAAAAATGGCTCGACCTTGTTGACGAAGGTGTGACCAAGCACAAGCTCATCCAGTTCCACAGTGTGCACAAGTACCTAGTGATGTGTCATCACATTCAAGGTTATAAGAACCTTGGCAAACTGTTGGCAAGCAACGATCTTGAAATTGACGAATTGGCAAGTCAGTACATTGAAGGCTTGATGACGGCATTATCTCACCATGCGAACCGTGGTAGTCATGCCAATACTTTGCATCACTTGCAAGGCTACTTTAAGAAGCAGTTGAGCAGCGCTCACAAACAAGAGCTCACCAATCAGATTTCATCATTCAGAGAAGGGCTAGTTCCTCTGTTAGTGCCACTAACGCTGATCAACCACTATCTGATGGAATACCCAAACGAGTACCTAGAATCACAGGTTTACCTGAACCCTCATCCACAAGAACTTAAACTGAGATACGGATATTGAGCGACATTCTATGGATAAGACGAGACCTGCGGATTCACGATAACCCTGCGCTCGTCGCGGCAGTTGAAAACGGTGTGACGACCGCCGTTTTCATTTCAACGCCACAGCAATGGCAGCAACACCACCTTGCGCCAATCAAAGCCGATTTAATCTATCGTCACCTGCAGCAACTTGAATCCCAACTCGCTGAATTTGGGATCGATCTTTTGCACCTCAAAGCCACAGACTTTAACGATCAAGCCACTCAACTCATCAACTTGTGCAAACAGGTCGATGCGACATGTGTGTATGCCAATTCAGAGCCGGAAGTGGATGAGCAGCTAAGAGATAAACGCTTAATCGCTACTGGTATAAAGCTAAAAATAACCGACTGCGATACGATTCTGCCATTAGGTAGCGTGCTGAATAAACAAGGCGAGATGTTCAAGGTTTTCACACCGTTCAAAAACGCATGGTTAAAAGAAGTGCAAGCGAAAGGCATCATTTGTAGCCACGCTCCAGTGCATTCAAAAGGATCGGCACAAGCAGGATCAGCGCAAGCAGATTCATCTGAAACGGATTCGCTTCAAAATCTATCACAACTGAAACAGTCGTTAAGTGGTTTTTCTGGCGAGTACGATTTCGACTTTCCGCGTACCGATTCAGAGCGTTGGCCACTAAGCCAAGACGTCCTTGAGAGCGTGATCCCCAATTTCTTAGCCAATAAAGTTAATGACTATTCTCGCCTTAGGGATATTCCATCAGTAAAGGGGACATCAGGCCTATCTCCTTACCTAGCTATTGGTGCAGTCAGCCCTCGTTGGTTAGCGATTCAATTGATTCAACAACAGCCTGACTTGTTATTTGATACTCAGTTGCCAGCCTTTTCTTGGCTTAATGAATTGATTTGGCGAGATTTTTATAAGCATTTGATGTTCCATCATCCTATACTGGTTAAAGGTGCGAACTTTCAGCAGAAATACAACGGCTTAGATTGGTATCACGACAACCCTAGCTTCAAGGCGTGGTGCGAAGGAAAAACCGGATATCCATTGGTTGATGCAGCAATGCGTCAATTAGTTGAGACAGGCTGGATGCACAACAGGCTAAGAATGGTGGTGGCAAGCTTCCTAACCAAGCACCTTCTGATCGATTGGCGTTGGGGCGAACGTTTCTTTATGTCGCACCTTATCGATGGTGATTTCAGCGCGAATAATGGCGGTTGGCAATGGGCTTCAAGTACTGGCTGTGATGCTCAACCTTACTTCCGAATTTTCAATCCAATCACTCAGAGTGAAAAGTTTGATCCAAAAGGAATTTTTATTCGTAAGTACATACCAGAGCTGCAAAATATCCCAGATAAACATGTTCATTTCCCACATGACTTTATCGCTAAAAACGGAATAGACAGCGAATACTGGCAACCCATCGTTGAGCACAAAGAAGCACGATTGAGAGCCTTAGCCTTCTTCAAATAATTAGAGTGAATATTATGGATAACTCTCTATGGCTTGATAACTTTCTCAACATGTATCGAGAACTCGGAACCGACAATTTCGACGTGCTTAAGACGGTTTATCACCCTGATATTGAATTCCAAGACCCGCTGCATCATGTCAGCGGTATTTCGGCGCTTACGCACTACTTCGAGAACCTCTACACCCAGGTAACGAGCTGTTATTTCCATATCGAACACACTTTCGAAGTGAACGACGAAGCTTCGGTGTATTGGACGATGCAATTTTCTCATAAGCAGCTGAACGGTCAAAAGCCGATCGAAGTGCAAGGACACAGCCACCTCAAGATGCTCGACGGCCAAGTGGTTTATCACAGAGACTATCTTGATGTCGGCTCTATGTTGTACGAACACATTCCAGTTCTGGGCTGCGCCATCAAATCCATCAAAAAGAGAGCGAGCCAATAATGCGTATTATGATCACAGGCGCGACCTCAGGCATCGGCCAATCACTCGCTATCGATTACGCTCAACAAGGGCATCAGGTGATTGCTTGCGGCCGTAATCAAGACAAACTGCAAGCCTTAGTTGATTCTCACGAGAAAGACATCGCGCATTCATCCATTACGCCGCTCTGTTTCGACTTAACCGATTACCACAACTTCCCAGAGCTCGACCAAGACAAGCCGCTCGATCTGCTGATTTTAAATGCGGGTGATTGTGAATACATCAACGACCCCGTGAATTTTGATGCTGAGCTTTTCGAGCGCGTCATCAACATCAATCTAATTTCAATTGGCTACGCCCTTAAAGCCTGGCTAAAAAACATCAAGCCCGGCGGCCGTTTGGTTTTAGTAAGCTCCAGCGCCAGCTTTTTACCTTTGCCAAGAGCCGAGGCTTATGGCGCTTCAAAGGCAGCCCTCACCTACTTAGGCAGAACACTGTCGGTTGATCTGGCCGAGCACAATATTCATGTCTCAATTGTGCACCCAGGCTTTGTTGAAACACCATTAACCGAGCGAAACTCTTTCGCTATGCCTATGATTATTAGTAGCGAGGCAGCCACTCAACGAATCGTAAATGGTATTGCTCAAGGAAAGAGCGAGATCGATTTCCCAAGACGATTCATATTAATAATGAAATTACTAAGAATGCTACCGACTCCAGTTTGGCAAAAACTCGCTTCAAGGATGGTATAACAATGAAAAAAATCGCCATTATAGGTTCAGGTATCTCTGGACTGACTTGCGCACATGTACTAGATAAGCACCACGACGTTACGGTATTCGAGAAGAATGACTACGTCGGCGGGCACACTGCTACAGTTGATATTGAACACCGAGGCAAGGCGTTTTCAATTGATACCGGCTTCATCGTTTTCAACGACAGAACCTACCCAAACTTCAACCAACTGCTTGAGCAACTCGGTGTCGAAAGGCAACCGACCGAAATGAGCTTCAGCGTACACAACACCACAACTAAATTCGAATACAACGGCCACAGCATCAATTCGTTATTCGCTCAGAGGAGGAATATTTTCAAGCCTCAATTCTGGTCTTTAGTGTCTGACATCCTCAAGTTCAATAAGCTGTGTAAAGCCCAGTTCGAAAGCAACCAATTCACGCCAGATGTTACCCTCGGCAGCTTCCTGCGTGAGAATCAATTTTCCGACTTTTTCAGTCAGCATTACATCCTACCTATGGGTGCGGCTATTTGGTCGACAAGCTTAGAAGAGATGGAAGAATTCGAACTCAAGTTCTTTATCCAGTTCTTCTATAATCACGGCCTGTTAGACATTGCTAATCGTCCTCAATGGTATGTGATTCCTAAAGGTTCGCGTTCTTACGTCGAGATCATCCTTTCATGCTTGAATAAACCAGTCGCGTTAAACACCTCGATTAAGCAAGTCATTCGCCAACAGTCAGGGGTTACCATTGAATTCGAAGATGGCAACACACAAGACTTCGACGAGGTAATATTTGCGTGTCACTCAGACCAAGCCCTGCGCTTGCTGGGCGACGCGACTGAACAAGAACAACAGGTACTAGGGGAGATCCCTTACAGCCGAAATGAGGTGGTTCTGCATACGGATACCAACCTGTTACCCGACCGTAAACTGGCGTGGGCAAGCTGGAACTACATGTTGGATGGCGATAGTAAACGACCTGCCTGTGTGACATACAACATGAACATTCTGCAAGGCATCGAAAGCCAGGACACCTTCTGCGTCACCTTGAATCAGAGCGAAGCCATCGACCCAGAAAAAATCATTCGCAGCTTTGTTTATCATCACCCGGTACTTAATTCGAACACGGTAGAAGCTCAGCACAAGCGCGAACAGATCTGTGGCAAAAAACAGACGCACTTCGCCGGCGCATACTGGTACAACGGCTTCCATGAAGACGGTGTCCACAGTGCACTCGATGTGACCAAACGCTTCGGTTTAGATTTGAGTACGAGTTCAACGCTATGAACAGTCAAACCCTGACATCCGAAATGGAGATCGCATCCGAAAAGAGTGAAGAGCTCAGCGGGATCTATTGGGGCAACGTCAGACACCGCCGCTTTGGCGACATCACCCATGAGTTCAGCTATCAACTGTATATGATGGGGTTAGATCTTGATGAGCTGCCCCAAACCACAGCGCGCAGTGCGCTGTTCGGAACTCGTTGGTTCAACCCGATTCGCTTTGTCGAATCGGATTATCTCGCTGAAAAAAAAGAAAATTTCACCACGGATGAACCAAAATCACTTAAGCAACGTATAGCTTCCAAAGTGCAACAACTTGGTGGGGTTTGGTCTGATTCAAACCGTGTGACGATGCTGGCTCAGTGCCGCTGTTTAGGCATCTACTTCAGCCCAATCAACTGTTTCTTCTGTTACGACGAAACAGGAGATTGTAAGTACATGTTGGCTGAGGTGAGTAACACCCCTTGGCGAGAAAGACACTACTATCTCATCGACATGCGCCAAGAATTGAAGGTAAAAAAAGAGTTTCACGTTTCGCCGTTCATGGATTTGAACATGACTTACTTTTGGAAGATTAAGCCACCAGCGAAACGCACGTTAGTCCACATCGAAAGCCGCCGAGACGACAAGCTTTTCGATGCGACACTAGCCCTGACGAAGCAGTCAGTAACCAAGGCAAACATTAGACGAACGGTATTCAAGATTCCGGCGATGACGATAAAAGTCGTGATGGGCATTTATTATCAGGCTCTCAAATTATTCCTGAAAAAAGTACCGTTTGTGGGGCATCCAGACTCAACATCTTAAGTGTCTTCACAGCAACTAAATAATAGAACTCGACCCAAGCTTGGGTTCGCTCCAACTAAGGGGCACAACCCAGCTTAGTTGGCACAAAATATTAGAATGAGTTATCAGCGAGGTTTACATGGAACAGCTTGCCAAACAAAACAACAACATTGAACAACAAGCTAAAGCCGTTGCTGTTTCAAGCAACTGTAAATATCGAGCTTTAATCTTTAAGGTTCTAGAAAGCCTGCAATTCGCGACGCTTGAGATTATTGAGCGCGACCAGCATTCGGTGTTCGGCGATCGAGAAGCCGACTTGAAAGGTCGAATCGTGATTCACGATGCAACCTTTTTTAGAGATGTCGTGATTGACGGCAGTATTGGAGCTTCCGAAGCCTACATTGACGGCAAATGGACCAGCCCAGATCTCACCAAAGTGATTCAAATCATGGCTCGAAATCAATCTCAACTCGACGAGCTTGACGATAAAACGCAATGGATTTCACGAATCAAAAATTTACTGCTACGTCGTAAGAACGCCAATACCGAGCAAGGCTCTAAACGTAATATTCTTGCGCACTACGACATTGGCAATGAGTTGTATGAACGCTTCTTAGACAGCTCGATGCAATACTCTTCCGCTATCTACAGCGAAGAAGCAGAAACCCTATCCAAAGCTCAGCAAAACAAAATGAAAACCATCTGTGAGCGATTAGAGTTGTCAGAGAAAGACAGCGTGGTCGAGATAGGTACCGGCTGGGGTGGCTTAGCGATATTCATGGCGCAACACTACGGATGCCATGTCACCACAACCACAATCTCAGATGCCCAACACGCGCTTGCAGAACAGAGAGTAAAAGCGCTTGGCTTAACCGACAAAATCACCCTGCTTAAAGAGGATTATCGCAACCTCACTGGTGAGTATGACAAGTTGGTCTCTATCGAGATGATTGAGGCGGTCGGACATGAATATCTACAGACCTTCTTTGAGAAATGTTCTTCACTGTTGAAACCATCAGGCAAAATGCTGATTCAAGCGATCACTATTGCCGACAGTCGTTACGACAAATATCGCAAAGGCGTCGACTTTATTCAGAAGTACATTTTCCCGGGCGGTTGCCTACCTTCGGTCTCAGTGATGACCCAACACCTCGCGACCAGTACAGACCTTGTTGTCCAAGAAATTGATGACATTGGCCTGCACTACGCTCGAACGCTTAATGATTGGAATGTTGCCTTTGAAAACAGTTGGGAAGAGTTAGAGTCTCTCGGCTATTCAGAAGAGTTTAAGCGCTTGTGGATCTTCTACTTCTGCTACTGTGAAGGTGCATTCAAAGAGCGCGTGATCAGTACTCATCACTTAGTTGCTAGAAAACCTCGTTACTTTGGAGCAAAAGATGAAACGGTTTTGGATTATTAATCTCGTTCTGTTTCAAGCGACCTGGGTTTGCAGCGCGTTCTTTACCGCGCAAACCCCGTTCGTGGCGCCACTGATTGTGGCCGTTCACTTCCTTCTCTCCCCTACTCGCAGTAGCGATCTGAAAATACTCATTTTATTACCATTGGGGCTATTGCTTGATAGCCTCTTACTGCACTTCGGCGTGTTTGCCGTCGACTCTGAAATTGCTAATCAATCGTGGTTCCCGGTGTGGCTTGTTTGCCTGTGGATCATGTTCTTAATCAGTTTTAACCACAGCCTAAATTGGCTTTTAAAATGCTCGAAAGTGATCTTGTTTATCATAGGGTTCGTAGCAGGTACTAGTAGTTATTGGGGAGGCATCAAAGCAGGCGCCCTTCTGACAACTTGGCCAGACGCATCGGTGTTAGCTGCCCTTGCAATAAGTTGGGGGATTTTGTTGCCCTTACTGGTGGCCGCTTACTCCAACTTAGTACAACCCAAAATGGCAACAACGAGGTGACTTATGGCTTTTCCACGCAACCCTACGCAAGCGCTCAATTCTAAGAGAGATAATAGTCGCGTTCGCACACAAGCAAGCGAGCAATCAAGAAATCGACTATTTAGCTTAGTCACCTTAACCCTCATTTGCGCGGCACTCCTGTTCACCGGAAGCGTTAAAGCTTCCGCTGTAGACAATCTAAGCAAGCGCGGCCAAGGTGAGATGAGCTATCTGTTTTGGACACTCTACTCCGCTGAATTCTACGCGACCCCAACCAATTCTGAACGCGCTTTAAAGCTTGAATATTACCGCGCGATTGACAGCAAAGACCTCGTTGATGCTACCCAAGATCAATGGAGCAAACTTGGTTACTCCAACAACAATATCCAACGTTGGTTGAAGCCTCTTTACGAGATGTGGCCTAACGTAGAAGCAGGAAGCACACTCACTATCCGCGTAACCGAAGACAACGTGAGTCGTTTTTACTTTGATGAACAGCCTATCGGTATCATCCAAGACAAGCAGTTTGGTGACGCTTTTTTAGCGATTTGGTTATCTGAAAACACTTCTGAGCCCGGTCTACGCAAACAACTATTAGGTTTGAACAAATGAATCCAAAAACAACAATAATAAAATTTGCTTTGGCACTGTTTTCACTCACTTGGCTAACAGGTTGTGGCTCTGCAAGTTTAGAGAATCACGCAGACACCACGCCAGAGCTCAAGCTGGAAACCTTCTTTGACGGTGAATTGATGGCCTACGGCATCGTGCTTGACCGTTCTGGTAACTTACTGCGCCGCTTTGATGCCAAGCTCATCGCGACTTGGGACGGAGACAACGGAGAAATCAAAGAGTGGTTCTCCTTTGCTGATGGTGAGCGTTCAACTCGAGTTTGGAACCTCATCAAAACCGGTGACAACACCTACACAGGCACTGCCAACGATGTCGTTGGCACGGCATATGGAGAGACACAAGGTTCAGCGCTTTATTGGAAATATGATTTAGAAATCGAAGTAGACGGTAGCACCTATGAAGTAGTGCTTGATGATTGGATGTTCTTGATGGACGACAAACGCCTGTTCAATAAAACCGAGATGTCTAAGTTTGGCTTTAAAGTTGGCGAAGTGATTTTGTATATCGAGAAACTTTAAAAAACGTCGTTTCTGATTCTCAGCTTCATCAGCAATAACCTCTACCTCAAAAGACAATCTCAGCTCACCATATAATCTCAGCCCGCAAAACAATCTCAGCCCACAATGTAATCTCAACCCACAACAGAAAATTGTGGGTTGTTCTGTTTAATCCCTCGAATAGCATACCTGTATGCTCAAGCCTTTGTGCTAAGATGCGCCACCAGCATACAAATGGGCTAAACTCAGTTGAGCGAACGTGGTACACAGTTCCACCAATTATGAGCACTTCCCCATTGGTTTCGCTAAGCGTAGATTCCCTACCATGAATAATTGAAAAGGCTTTAAAGCATGAGCAAGTTGACCTCAGCGGAGCGTAAAGCTCGCGACAATGAACGTTTCTCACAACGTGTAAACGATCGCAGAGAAAAAGGCGAAGACGTAGTTGCTTACGCACTGACCAACAAGAAAGCTGTAAAATTCCTGACTAAGTCGGAAAAGAAACGCTTCAATGAAGCAAAAGTCATTCGCCAAGAAGAACAGCGAGTGAAAGATCAAGAAGAGCTCAACAGAATCGAAGACTCATTCACGACCAAACAGTTCGACGACGAGTAATCTGATTTTCAAAAGCGCTGGCCCTATGCCGGCGTTTTTACTTTTTAGTGCTCCTTCTTTTTTCCTTCCTGGCTTACATCACTTTCTCAAACCTCAATTCTATCGAGCAATCTTAGTCATGAGCCTCAGCATCTTGGTCTTAGATCTCAGAAAACAAGCTTTCAAAGCCTTACTATCTCGATTCAATTCAACAATCCCGAGTCCCCATGATTTTAATCACCGGATCAAGCAGCGGTTTAGGCGCAGCTTTAGCTAAGCAATATGCGAACGCATCAAACAGCCGTCAGCGCTTAATGATCACTGGCCGCAGCTCACAACGTTTAGCTGAATTAGCGAAAAACCTGCCAGCAGATACCGTTAGCCAAACCTGTGATCTATGTGACCCGAACTCCGTGAGCGAACTGCTTGATGCATTGCCAGAAACACCAAAACTGGTGGTTCACAGCGCTGGCAGTGGATACTTCGGTAAGATAGAACAGCAAGATCCAGCGGCGATCAGTGACATGCTAAAAAACAATATTGAGTCCTCGATATTTCTGATTCGCGAGCTGGTTCAGCGTTACAAAGAGCAACCCGTCACCATTGCGGTCGTGATGTCGACCGCGGCTCAAGGCGCTAAAGCAGAAGAGTCCACCTACTGCGCAGCAAAATGGGCAGTAAAAGGCTTTATCGAATCGGTAAGGTTAGAGCTCAAAGGTCACCCGATGAAAATCGTGGCGGTTTATCCTGGAGGAATGGCGACCGAGTTTTGGAATACAAGCGGTAAAGACATGGATACCTCACGCTTTATGACCGCGCAAGAAGCCGCTCAGATGCTGCAGCAGGCGTTAACCAGCACCGAGCATGGATATGTGTCAGATATCACGATAAACCGCGGTTAACGGCTAATGAGAGCAGCGAACAAGTAAACCGAGCTATTCCACTAATTATTTGTGAGGGTGAGCACGAAAGTGTGCGACAATGCTCGGCGTAAATTCATATTCAAGGTTTATTATGAAACTTCTAGTTCGTAACCTATCACGCTCTACTGCAGAGCAAGACATCCGTGTTCTATTTTCTGAGTTCGGCTCAGTAAAAGAGTGCAGCCTAGTTTTAGACCAAGAGACTGGCGAATCTAAAGGCTTTGCTTTTGTTGAAATGCCAGAGCACGAAGAAGCTAAAGCCGCACTAAACAAGCTGAACTTGTCAAAGCTTGGCAAAAATACGATTCGTGTAAAAGTGGCTAACTCTTAATTAGAGCAAGCACTTAGCAAAGGCTGGTTGTTAGCTTATAGCTTAAGATTGATAGTTAACAGTAGATTGGTCGTTAACAGCAATCATCAAATGACTGGTCTCTTTATCTAGCTTCACCGTAAGCTCAGATAATAAAGCCCGTAACGATATTCCGCTGAAAAAGCATAATATCGTTACGGGCTTTTTGCTGCTCGCGATTCTCTTTTCACAACTAACCTATTCACTTATCGTTTGCGCTTACAACCCTTCATGCTCATCAATAGCACGCCTTGCTTCTGCCATTGAGCATCCTGATTCCATCACTAACTGCGCGACCGTCATCGAGGGCGTAGCGGCTAACAACGATGCCAAACACACCACAGGCTTAGGCAGTACTTTGCCTATTGCAGTTGCTATCCAATCGTCTTTTTCATGAGTTAACATGGTTTTAAATTCAACGAGTTGATGATCTTGAGCCACCAGCAGCCAGTTGCGTGAACGTCGAACTCGCCTCAACTGGCATCCACACTCAGCCGCATTCGCCATTACTTGGCTTTTATCACTCACACGATGTACAAAACTATTCAGTGGGACGCTAAACATAACCCTCTGCTAACCAATATATTCCTACCATTCAAGAAATCTAGAACTACCACTCAATACCTCAATCACAACTCAATAAAATCATGCTTAGGATTACACATACTTCAGACGTAAAAAAGCGGCTTATAGCCGCTTATCTTAGTTAGCTTGAGCTTTTCGTCGCCTTACCCATTCAACCTCATCAACTCCGACGCGATTAAAGTCACCCACAATTGATGATACTTTCGTTTGGACATCTAAGTCTTCAAGGTCTCCAATCCACTGGTATTTTTTATTTGCTTCTGACTCAAATACAATACTATCTTGATCATCAAATGCTTCAACCTTCGGCCCCCCATGGGCTTTAAACTCAATATGTTCTAACTCATAAAATTTCAAATTAGTTCGCAGGTGAACATAATCACCCTCGTTGTTTATATCTGGTGCAACTAAATCAAACACACCATCGTTAATAACTAACTGCGCAAATAAGAAGTTACGTGGTCTCTTTACTCTTGCAGTATCACACTTTGGCATAACACATAGCAGATAAGAGCCATCTTCAATTGATTTGATTATTGTTCCTTGGGTCAAATAAGGAAAACCAACCATCAAATCACGGAATGTACGGCGAAAAGCAGTAATACAGGCGAGAGCTTGAGAAGATTTTTGAGTTTCCCCATCAGCTTTACCAAATGCACCGACAACTTTTTCAAGGTTAGCGATTACCTTCACTATTTTACTAGCTCTAGCAGCACTAGTATTTTCTTGAACAGCCTTAAATAGCCCTTTCTTTTTTGGGGTAAAACCATATTCAAAAGATTGAAGGAATCCATTTCTACTGAGAGTAATCTCATCAGTAGGTGTTCCATCATCTGTTATAGCAGCTTTCTGATATCGCTTGTCATAGTTTGCTTCAACCCATGTTTTTATTGTGTCGTACCCAAGAGTCTTACGGTCAATCTGAGCAAGCGCTAGCACATTCCTCAAGTACGATGAGTAATTTTCTAACATTAGAACTTCGGAGTCTTCAGGGTCTGGTAAAAGAGCACGGTGAGCTAAATATCCTGAATCTAAATCAGAGCTGAATTTCGCTAATAAAGCTCCAGTATGTTGCCTTACTGTCGTCGTCGCTTTCATCGCAAAAGCAGGAATTAAACCATCAACAAGTATGGCAAATTCTTCTAGCGCTTTAGCTGGTAATTCTTCTTCGTATACTGCCCTAGGGCCTTCAATTGTATTTTTCTTATGATAAAAAATAATGTTTAGCTGCTCTGAACTAACCTGATATTCACCAGGTTTATCTAAATTTTCGTCACCTAAATACTCCCATAGATCATCACGTAACTTCTGAAGATCTGTTTCCCCAGTATATACAACTATGGTACGTAACCTTCCGCCATTTGCCTTATCGTGTTGAAGTATCTGCTTTACGATTTCTTGGCTATAGGTAGCGTCATGATCTACTAGCATCCAATCGAGAATTATGACATCTGCAGTTGCTGATACTTTCATCGCTTTTGAAGCGAAATCAACAGCAGGCTCACCTTCCTGAATCTGTGGCTGATACAAACCAGCCACAATTCCACGATCATAGAATGCATTAGTGAGAGATAACGTATTTAATGGATGTGTGATTTGCTCATTCGGCTCCACTAGTTCTCCTATTTGCACCTCCTCGAGCGGTACGGGTGCAACCATAGGGTCAAAAACTCCACTAGGTTCAACAAGAGCATCGGCAGGTTCAATAATAGTTGAAGCGTTTGTTAAGCCAGCCCCATCATCGATGATCAAAACAGTTTGGACATACTCATCAACTACCTCACGGCAGTACTGATTAAATGCAGACATTACTCTTGCTCCATAATTTTTTCACTAATAACAAAACATGGAGAGGCATCTGCACTTCCACTAGCTAACTGAATATCAAGCCCTTCATGATTGAGGGATTCTTTACTTATAAATAAACCCATGCCACGACCGCTGGATTTTCTAGAGAAAGTGAATTCAAAAATCCTATCTCTATCAATTAGCGGGATTGAAGGGCCATTATTGCTTATGACTAACTGATCACCATCAACATCCAACTTGATTTCTTTCTTATCATTATCACTTTCCAGTTGGGTGTTAAGCCAGTAAATAGCGTTGTCTACCACATTGATAAACACGGGTAAAAATGACGATGGAAACACATTGGTCGTTTTCACCATAAACGCTTTAGTCGACGTTAATTCAATGTTGTGGCGTTTTAAGCGTTCATCGAAAATATCTTTTAGGTAGCTGTCTATTTCTTTACCTGACAGATCTATCTTGCTTCGATATAGCCGGCGATTTAACGGGGTAAACATTTTCAAATACCCATCTAAATGCGCAAAGCTGTGGCTAATGTTGTTATATAGCCCATTTAGCTTAGGGTTTTTATCTGCCCAAGGTTTGAGGGAACGAATTGAACTTCTTACGTTACGAGCAGTACTGCTAAACTCATGCTGAATAATGCCCAGTGACATTCCTAGTTGAGCAAACTCATAGTATTGGTTGAGGGATTCTTTTACTTGTTCGTTTTCACTTTCCAAGGCAACGATAACGTCTACTGAACTTGATTCATCATCGTTGATGTCATTAATAACAAGCTCGATGGTATCTCGCATTTTTTTGAAGTATTGTTCCGTTTGCTCATTAATCTCTTCTAGCTGCTTTTCCCAAGACGAGACAACCTCTAGTGACTCTTCCTCAGAATAAGTATCTATAGCGGTTGAGTTTATGGATGTCATAACCTCAGCTAACGCTTGAGTATATTCGGCAGACTTATTTCGAGCCTTTTCTTTAATAACAGCATCTATTTCACCGACATTGCTTTTTAGTTCGTTACGGTAGCTCGATATTGTCTTGGTCAGTGTTTTCTTCTCTTCTTCGATAAATTCACTGACGCGATCTCTGAGTGTAAATGACAAACTATTCGAGGTGACATACTCAGAAATTTGTAGCTCTATGTTCTTTTGAACTGGGCTTACCATATCCTCATAAAACTTCTCACGAGTAGCCAAATAAGTTGTCCAATTCTGCTCATCTTCGTTACTCAAACCAATTTTTGGCATGATTATCTTTAGTTCTTTATCAAAAGACTTCCATTTAGCGGACATGTCACTGCGAAGGCTTGATATGAAGCGATACTTTTCTTGCTCATTCCATGTATCACTCGCTTTTTCAAATTCAACTTTAACGTGATTTTTTATTGCCTCGACTTTAGTTAGGTATGAGCCATCACCATAAGTATCAAAAAAATCTGCTAGTTGATCCCTGAAGGTTTCTTTTTTAGTTTTAACTAGGGCGTGTTGATCTTTCGTGAGTGTTTTTTGAACAGCATGGTAAAGAGTTATAATTTGCTTCGCCAAAAGTAAAACCATAACCAATACCATGCCAAGAACAATGCTAACTGATATTCGCTGGGAACTGCTACTCCAAGTTATGAAAAGTACAGGTCGTATTTACGATAAAACTGAACATCGAATGACATTTGAAGGAATACTTTATCGAATGAGAACAGGTATTCCTTGGCGAGATCTACCCTCTGAGTTCGGAGAGTGGAGTACCGTTTACAGACGATTTAATCTTTGGTCAAAGAAAGGGATTTTAGATAAACTTTTCAAAAGCTTATCTAGCATGGCTGATTTTGAATGGGTCTTTCTTGATGGCTCTATAGTTCGAGCGCATCAGCATAGTACAGGTGCAGCTACTGAAAGCTCAGAGCAAATAGGAAAAAGTCGCGGGGGCAACTCAACCAAAATTCACTTAGCCGTAGATAGTGGTGGTCTGCCGATTTGCTTTGATTTATCAGAAGGACAACGCCACGATATAGTGCATGCCGAAAGCTTAGTTGAACAACTCGATGAAGTTAATACTATCGTTTGTGATAAAGGATATGACAGCGAACCTTTCCGTACTTTTGTTAAGGAACGTGGCGGAGAAACGGTAATTGCTAAACGCAATTACGGACAAGATATAGACAAAGACAGTATGGATTGGTGTCTATACAAGTATCGTCACTTGGTCGAAAATGCCTTTGGGAGAATTAAGCATTATCGAGCTATTTCAAGTAGATATGACAAGCTAGAAAGGAATTATGCCAGCATGTTATCGCTGGCATTCATGTTAATGTGGCTACCGATGTATTGTTGAACACAAAATGTACAGCAAAGATCAACACGCCCTAATTTTTTCCGTTTCCTCTCAGCTTCGCTTTCTTTCTTCGCCTGTTCTTTAAATTTATTTTTAATCTCAGAAAATCGATCATTAACTGAAGAGTCCCTAAAAAAGTCTGCGGCTAATTGGTCAAAGAAATATTCTAATATGTTAGTAAATTCTTTATAAGCGACGTTTTCTATTAAACCTTCTCGTCCCGCTTTTTCTTCTAGCCTTGTACTCACATCATGCTTAATTTCAATAGCACCAAACATCAAACGATGCGAGAAAAATGCGTGTGCAGCTCTCTTAGAACGTTTCTCTTCAAACCTTAAAAAATCAAATTCTTGCTTGCCGTAAGGCAGTACGCGAACCCCATCTTTGTACAAATAAAGGCCACCGTACATTCTAAGCTTCGTTTGAAGCTCTATATACCGGTCACTGGACACCATGCTGTCTGATGGCGTTCCTTGAAGGTAGGTAAACTTAATTTTAAACGGGCCACACCGAGTCTTTGCACCAAAACTTTTATTCCAGTTTATGATGTGCTGTTGAGGTTCTCCCTTATAAACGGTGACCTTACCTCTAAACTGACCATATTCATCAAACTCACCTTCTACTATATGGTCACCATCAGCGGCATCTTTTTTAGTAAAGAACCCTTCTTCAATTAATTCTTGAGCTTCGGCAGTACCTTGATGTAACCGGAATTTTGTTTTTAACCTTTCTTTTTTTTCCGTATCAAATGTATTAGAAAAACCAACCAAGATCTTTTGTAGATCGGTCGTACCATTTACATCGGTTTTAACATCGAGTGCCAATGTTTCATCATTAGGCATGATAATGAAATGAGTGCCTTTACTGATGCCATCTAGCTGAGGGGCTGAATCTGACGTTCTTAGCTCTGTTGGAATTTTCTCCCAGTCGTCCTGAGTTTTGTTTTGTACATTTTTAAATAAGACTTCTGGTGAAAAAGAGAGTAGTTCGGCATCAGCAATAATGAGGTCTAGGTAATCGGCAGGAATAACATCACCTAAGCTTTGAAGATGTGAAATCAGTTCCTGCGCCATTGACTCCAAATCTACTGCTGTTGGCAATTTTCCTTCAGGAAAGGTTCGCGTAGGGATTACAATGTCTGAAATTCCGATATCTGGAATTTCAAATTGGCTCCAGTGGATTAATGCTACGACCATATCGTGCATTCCATCTGCTCGCTCAGCACGGCTTAATGCAACAACTTGTCGCCCAATGGAAGCGATAGCGAGTCGGCCAATACCTTTTTCACCCATTAAAGGGCGGGGAGCCATTCCATCTGGGATATAAACCGACTTCCGATTTGCCCCAAGTTTGCTAGAAGTCCCAATTGTCAGCCACTTTTTAACAAAATCTTCCTCGGTCATCCCAACGCCGTTGTCACGAAGAGTAACTAGGTTCTGATCTTGGAAGTAGTCAATTTCTGCATTACTGGCGTAGGCATCGTGCGCATTTTTGAATAGTTCATGTATCGCTGTTGGGATACCCGCTATTTGCTGTCGACCAAGCATGTCTACAGCTCTAGCGCTTACATTCATTTGAGCCATATATAACCAAATCTCAGTATGTTTGATATAAAAAAGTGCCTAACATTGTAGGCACTTTTTTTATATCAATCTACTGCATATATCTGCAATGAGAGTTTGACCAAGTAAAGGTGGGACAGCATTCCCAATTTGACGAGCCTGCTCGGTCGAACTCCCATAAAAATCAAACCAATCAGGGAATGACTGTAAACGTGCGGCATGACGAAGTGTCACACCATGGTCTTCCCACGGGTGAACAAATCGCCCTTTAGATGGGTTATTACAACCTGTAGTAATGGTGTTGCTCGGTATATGAATAAAGATTCTGCCATATACATCTTTGTGACCTTTGTAGCCATTAGAATGACACTTTAGCCGGTGTTGCTCGCCAGCATCTTCACGGCTACCGTTTAATGGTGTGTCAGCAAAGCGTATTTTCATCATGTCACTTGGCTTCATGTGAACATCACAAGGGTCACTTTTTTTAAAAGGCTTTCCGTAAGGAAGAGAATTTAAAAGTTTGAAAACTTCTTCTTTATCGCGCTTGTCCTTCTTACTAAAAAAGTCATCCCAGTAATTTTGATATAGATGGTGTGGGATTCTTTCAAATACTGAGGACGCAGCTACCCACATAGGCTGATTTCCTGAAGTAGGTGCGAAATGAGTAGCCGCAGGTGGGAACACCATTCCTTCAGCATCTAAGTCTTTTCGAATTCCGAATATAAATACACGTTTACGGTTTTGGGGGATACCATAATCTTTTGCATTTACGATATTGCAAAATTTAATTACGTAACCTGCTGTTTCGGCTAACGCTAGAAACTTATCTAAAAAAGGCTTATGACGTTTCCATAACAGCCCAGACACATTTTCTACTAAGAATGCTTTAGGGTTAAATTCATTAACGAATTCAAAATAACGTAATAATAATTGATTGCGAGGGTCGTTCACGCCAGCATTATTAATGCGGTGCGTTGAAAAGCCTTGGCATGGCGGTCCACCTAAAATAAGGTCTAGTTCGCCTCGTTCTAAGTGAAGACTTTGACGAAGTTCTTTGGGATCGACATTGTTTATATCGCCCTGTACTTCACCAGCACGAAGATCAATATTGAGCTCTTTGCCTTTTATGAAATTTTCGGCATAGGTTTTTGCAGCGGCCTTATCAAATTCTATAGCTGCAAGTACATCTACCCCTGCTTCAATAGCAGAAAGTGAAAATCCACCGGCACCAGCAAATAGGTCAATAGCTTTAGCTGTCATCAAAAATACTCAAATAAAATTAGCTGGCATATTCTACCGTTTTACCAAAAAATTGCTATTGGTTCTGGTACGTCCGTATACATTTCAAGTCCAGTAAACACAATACTTACAAGTCTAATTGTAGCTTGTGTCTGCTCGATACAGACACAAAACTACCAGTCATGCACCAGTTTATCCTTTGAGGCACCGCTCTCGTATAAAAGTTAGCGCTAATCTCACTCAACACCAGCAATCGAGTTTGCCAATGTGAAAAACGACTTTTCGATATTGTCACGTGACGTCGCGATGTTCATTCGCATGAAGTTAGCGCTTTGCGCACCAAACCAACCACCTGGGGTTAAGCCCATTTTAGCCTGCTCAAACACCACATTTTTTAGCTCTTCTTCCGAAAAATCCAAGCCTGAAAAATCAAACCACACTTGGTAAGTGCCTTGCGGTTGGAAGACTTTTAACTGAGGAATTCGCTGCTCTGCAAATTCGGTAATCCACTTAACTGTGTCTTGCAGATACGCCAGCATGCCGTCTAGCCACTCTTCACCTTTCTCAAAGGCGGCAATAGTCGCAAACGTCGTCAAGGCATTACCATGGTCAAGATACATCGCCGCCACGTTGGCTTTAAACGCTTCAAATAGCTCATTGTTGTTGGTATAGACATAACCATTCGAGATGCTGTGCATGCCGAAGGTTTTCGCCGGAGAGCCAATCAAGGCAATGACCTTGTCGTAATCAAAGCTGGTTAAGCTCGTAAAAGAATGACCTTCAAAAATAATGTCGGAATGAACTTCGTCGCTGATGATCAGCACATCGTGGCGCTTAGCTATTTCGATGACTTGTTCAATCTCTTGAGGTGTCCACACTCGCCCAGTCGGGTTATGCGGATTGCAGAAAATCATCGTCTTCAGTTGCTGTTCGATGATCTGTTGCTCCATACCAGCAAAATCAATCTGATAACTCTGTCCGTCATTAATCAACGGGCTATTCACGACCTGACGACCTGTTTTATTCACCAAATTAGCGAACTGATGGTAAGCCGGCGTATGAATAAGTACACCATCACCCTCGTTGGTAAACTGGCGCAGTAACAACGCGATGCCTGGTAACACTCCCGGAACCTGTACGAACTTGTCAGAAGACAGGCTTAAACCATGACGCTTTGAATACCATTGAGATAGCGCCTCAAACACCACCTGTTCATTGAACTCATACGAGTACACTCCACGCTCAACCAAACGATTCAGCTCTTGAGTGATCGGTTCGGCTACCTGAAAATCCATGTCGGCTACCCAGTAAGGAAATACATCGGTGGTGTTGTAGATACCTTGTAGCATTTGTGGTTTGCTTTTAATAAACACGTTTTCGCCGTAGTTAGATGCACTGTTAAACGCTGTCATGGAGGAGTCCTCAAGTAGTGTGTTTGGTTCTTTTGCAATCAACGAAATTGCATGAATACCCTTAAGACGATGACAAGACTCAAAAGACGAAGCTTACAAAGAAATCTTGTGATTAATTAAAATTAGTCTCGCATCTCGACCACAATTTCAGTCTTGACCGAGTTAGCGATAAAGCAGTTTTTGTGCGCCAAGTGATGCAGTTTTTCGAGCTGTTTGGCGGTTGGTATCTTATTGCCCGAAAACACAATGTCAGGTCGCAGAGTCACCTTAGTGACCGATGAGCGGCCTGATTCATCTTCCTCAAGCACACCAACAGCATCATCCACATAAGAGTCGATCACATACTTCTGCTTTGCAGCAATGCCCAAAAACGTCAGCATATGGCAGCTAGACAGTGCCGCAATAAAGGCTTCTTCAGGATCAACGTTGGCCTCAACTGAAAACGGCAGTGGCACAACATGAGGTGACGACGAGGCGGGCACAGTGATACCACCATCGAACTCCCACGTATGACCGCGACTGTATTGGTTGTCACTAAAGGCTTCATCGTCACCACGAGCCCAACAAATCAGCGCACTATATTCAGACATAAACCCTTCCTTTTATACTATCCAATAAATTAACGATCAGCTGGGTGATTGACACCATCGTTGGTCACCACATCACCAATATCAAAAGGGTTCACCCCTTCCAAACAACCGATATTGAAACCATATTCATTTGGGCTTGAACGGCGTTGGTGATGGGTATAGATACCGCAGCTTGAACAGAAGTAATGTTTCGCGGTGTTGGTATTGAATTGATAAAGCTTAAGATAATCTGCACCTTTGATGATCTTGATACCATCCAGCGCCACAGAGCCAACAACCGCTCCCCTGCGACGGCAGATAGAACAGTCACAACGGCGCGGCTTTTCTATTCCGTTAGGTAGGCTGAGTTCTAACTCAACTGCACCACAATGGCAGGTTGCCTTGTGAAAAGGTTGGATAACCGTGTTACCGACTACTTTCATTTCTCTCTCCATCACGTCCTTGTATTGCACGCATCATAACCAGTTCAAAGAACTCTGTCCTTAAGCTGACGTTGAGTTCGAGGGCTTTGTCATGCGAGGATTCACGGCTAATCTAACTAGAATTTTTAACCAAATCGCCAAACCGCTCAAACAGAAAATCCAAAAACAGCCGGATACGCTTCGGCTGATATTTCTTACTGATATACACCACATTCAAGTCGGCGCTCGATACTGAAGTCGAGGTGTTGAAGTTCTTCATGTAGCCATTAAGTAGCGTCACAAGGCGTTGGTTATTGATGTCATCTTGCACATCGAGTACCGACTTCAACGCAATCCCTTCTCCTTGCAATGCCCAGTATCGAATCACTTCACCATCGTCTGAAAAGCGCTTCGGCACAACCGTCACAGCCTTCTTCATATCATGATCTTGAAAGTGCCATGTCTTGAGCTCTTCATTGCTACGCAGCATAGCCAAACAGTCGTGCTCGACCAAATCTTGTGGTGTTAACGGCGTTCCATGCTTGGCAAGATATTCTGGTGAAGCACACAGCACTCGTCGGCTTGGTGATAAGCGTCTTGAGATCAAGCTACTGTCGACCAATTCCCCATAACGGATCACGATGTCCATGCCTGATTCAGCGATATTCGATAGGTGATCGTTCAAATACAGGTAAGGGATCACGTCTGGATACTGCTGACAAAATTCCGACAAAATAGGAAGGATGTACTGCTTTCCGATGTCTTTAGGTGCTGCAATCTTTAGTGGGCCTTTAACCTCTTTGACGCCATTTTGAATCAGGTTTTCAGCCTCGCTAACGTTATCCAATATCTCCAGACACGCCTTGTGATACAGCTCCCCAGAGTCAGTTAAAGACACATGTCTTGTGCTTCGGTTCAGCAGCTTCACACCATAACGCTCTTCCAACGCCTGAAGCCTTGCTGTCATGGTCGCAGGAGAAAGCCCTAACTCTCGCCCCGCCGCTGCTAACCCGTGATGCTTAACAATGCTCACGAACATCGCCATATCTGAAAACTTGTCCATTCACCTCTCCTACTATTCAGTTAATCCGAATAATTATTTTATATTTTAGCCAATTATCAAATTTAGTCGAATAAATATAATGACAACCATCAGCAGAACACGCAGGAATTCAGAACATGAACAACGAACTTACAAACCAAGAAAAGCACACATTCGTCATCATTGGTGGAACATCAGGTATCGGCCAAGCATTAGCAATGCAATTGAGAAACGAAAACAACACAGTACACATTGCCAGCCGACACACCGGCGTTGATATCAGCAATGAGAAATCGGTTTGTGAATACTTCGAATCGATCGGTGCATTTGATCACTTGGTGATAACCGCGGGGTCATACGCTCCCGCAGGAAAAGTGACAGACATTGCTATCGCAGACGCAAAAGCAGCATTTGATACCAAGTTTTGGGGAAGCTTAAACGTAGCCAAGCACGCCGCACGTTACATGACTCCAAACGGCTCAATCACGCTAACCACGGGCATGCTGTCACGCAAAGTAGTTGCTGGTACTTACGTAAAAACCGCGATTAATGCCGCGCTAGAGAGCGTAACTAAGGTGCTTGCCAAAGAGCTATCACCGATTCGAGTCAACGCCGTCAGCCCCGGCCTTACGATGACCGAGGCTTACAAAAACATGGACGATTCAGCTCGCTCAACCATGTACGACAATGCGAAAAACAACCTACCAGCAGGTAAAGTCGGAGAGGCTAAAGATATCGCAATGGGCTATCTATTCGCGATTAACAACCCATACGTAACGGGGTCAATCATCGACATCGATGGCGGTGCTCTACTCGGCTAACACTACACAAAGAAGCAAAGAACATCGTTAGGGCGTGTATGTAAACGTCCTAACAAACAAGAATTAACACAGGTACTTCACTATGAAACCAGAAGCGATCCATAAAGAAAAGATCCCATTCCAAGTTTGGATACTGACACTCGCAGCTTTTGCCATCGGTACCGCTGAGTTTGTTATTGCAGGCATCCTTCCACAAATTGCCACATCCCTTTCGATCACCGAAGGTCAAGCCGGATACCTAATCAGTGCTTACGCATTGGCTATCGTTATTGGTGGCCCGATCTTAACCATCTACCTCGCACGTTTTAACAAGAAGATGGTACTGATTGGCTTAATGGCTTTGTTCATCATCGGTAATATCTTGTCAGCCTTAGCTCCTAGCTACCCACTTCTACTTGCAAGCCGCGTTATCGCAGGCTTAGTGCAAGGTCCTTTCTATGGCATAGGTGCCGTTGTCGCGACGAATTTAGTGTCTGAAAAAATGGCAGGTCGTGCTGTTGGCCAGATGTTCGCTGGCTTAACGCTCGCTAACGTTCTTGGGGTTCCCGCAGGAACTTGGGTGAGCTTGCAATTCGGTTGGCACACCACTTTCTTTACCGTGGCAGCACTTGGCACCATCGCCATGATTTCAATCTTAACGTCAATAAAATCTTCAGGCCACAGCGAAGCGAAAGACATCAAAACTCAGCTGTTGGCTTTCAAAAACCCAATGCTTCTCATCAGCTTGGCGATCACCGCTTTTGCTTGGTCTGGCTTCATGACGCTTTACGGCTACCTTGCGCCTATCGCCATGCACATCACGGGTTACGGTCAAGAATCAGTCACTTGGATCTTAGTGATTGTAGGTGTCGGCTTAATCATCGGTAACACCTTGGGCGGACGCTCTTCTGACAAAGATTTAGGCAAAGCATCGATGTTTTGGGCTATCGCGATGATCGTTTCATTGGTAGTGGTTGGCCTTGTTGTCGACAACAAAATCCTATTCGTTGCCGCTGCATTTGTCTTTGGTATTGCATCATTTGCGAACGTTCCTGCTATGCAGCTTAGAGTAATGAACCACGGTGGCGAAGGCCAAGAACTAGCAGCAACCGCGAATATCTCAGCCTTTAACTTAGCCAATGCCTTCGGTGGTTTCCTAGGCGGCATGGTACTCGACAGCCAACTAGGCGCAGGAATGATTCCATTCGCAGCCGTTGTTGTCCCAGTGATTGGTTTGTTGCTTATTGCGAAAGCCAACCGAGCTGAAAAGCCACAAAACGACTCTATCTTCAGCCCTGCGGAATCAAAATAGTGACCACCGCACGCTAAATCAATCAATACATGACCGACACAAGGTAAATACCATGAGCAAATTATTCGAAACAGCAGAACTCAAAGATCTAGAACTACAAAACCGTGTGGTTATGGCTCCCATGACACGCGCTCGTACAAGCCAACCTGGAAACGTGCCAAACGAAATGATGGCAACTTACTACCAACAACGTGCCAGTGCAGGGCTCATCATCACTGAAGCGACACAAATCTCAGATGACTCTCAAGGGTACTCATTCACACCCGGCGTTTATACAAGCGAACAAGTGAAAGGCTGGCAAGGTGTCACCTCTGCTGCTAAAGAACAAGGCGCAGCGATATTCTGCCAACTATGGCATGTGGGTCGCGTGTCTCATCCAACCTTCCAAAAAGGTGAACTACCAATCGCGCCTTCGGCACTGGCTCCGGTAGAAACTCAGGTTTGGATCTCTGATGAGAATGGAAACGGCAACATGGTGGATTGCATTCAACCAAGAGAAATGACCCAAACCGATATCGATCGTGTGGTTCAAGATTTTGCTAACTCAGCGAAAAAAGCGGTCGAGGCAGGGTTCAACGGCGTGGAAATCCACGGTGGTAATGGCTACCTCATCGACCAGTTCCTAAGAACCAATTCGAACAAGCGCACCGACAGCTACGGTGGTAGCCGCGAGAACCGACTTCGCTTTCTAATTGAAGTGGTGGATGCAGTGATTGATGCAATTGGTGCCGATAAGGTGGGTGTTCGTTTAGCCCCGTTCATCACCTTCAAAGACATGAACTGCCCAGACATCGTGCCAACGATTTTAGAGGCGTCAAAGGAACTGCAAGCGCGTGACATCGCTTATTTACACCTTTCAGAAGCCGATTGGGATGACGCACCTGTGATACCTGAAAGCTTCCGTATAGAGCTAAGAGAGTTGTTCTCTAACACCATCATCGTCGCTGGCAGTTACACACCAAAACGCGCCGAAGAAGTATTAAGCAAAGGCTACGCTGACCTTGTCGCATTTGGTCGCCCATTCGTAGCTAACCCAGATCTCGTATCACGCCTACAAAACGGCAACGAACTATCCGATCTCGACGGCGCCACTCTGTTCGGCGGCAACGAAAAAGGCTATACCGATTATCCAGCGTTGTAGTGGATTTTGAAGTGCTAACAATGCCTTAAGTTTTCTTTCAGGCAAAAGAAAGGCTCGCGTGACTAGTGCGAGCCTTATGCAGTTTAGGGGGTAAACCACAATCTGATATTAATTTGGGTAATTATTTAACTTATGAGCCAGTATGCACCTGTGCGCATTGATATACTATTTTTATATGATTCATCGCGATAAATCAATCGATAAAAGTTAGAGTTTGGTCAATTTAAACCATACAGATTGAAATGATTTAGCGATCTACATCTCGAAAATCATCATAAAACCCATAAAAATCAGATCTATAGGCTTCTCATTTGCCAGTAGCCTTCACCACTAGTCGAGAGTTGGCGGTGTAAATAATCAAGCGTATCTGCGACTATTCCTGAAATGCCTTGTGGTGGGTTGAATAACAACAAACCACTGCCGATTAGGCGATCATCACCCTTAGGGTCTCGAAGGCGAAGCTCCGACTTAATCGGACTTGGCAGCAAACCATCTTTCACTGCAGTAACACAGTGATTCAGAATCAGTGAGCTCTTGTCATCCGTGTAAAGCGGGTACCAAATTAGTGCAGATACCTTCTCAGATTGTTGATACGCCTTAACCAAGGCATCGATCACCGCGAGATATTCAGAATCGGTTTCATAGGGAGGATCGATAACAATCAGGTGATGATTATCGTGTTTTGCAACGTCGTCAGGCAACGCTTTAAGCCCATCACCCGCGGAAATAGTCAGCTTGCTTGAGACATCGAGGTCACGTTGTAACGTCTCAATATTAGTTTGCAGTAAATCAGCTTCATCTTGCTGAATGTCTGAAAAATAGAAACTGTCTTGGCTGCGGCCTTGTTGGTAAGTGATGGCTGCTGAGCCCGGATAGAGAGAGATAAGTTGATTCGGATTGTAGTATTCCAGCACCGACATAAAAGAAGCGAATGCTGGAGGAAGATAAGCTTTGTTTCGCCACAAGTACCCGACCCCTTCAGCGAACTCACCCGCGTGATTGCTTGGCGCTGTAGTGAGGTCGTAGCACCCTGTTCCTGAGTGCGTGTCGATAACATTGAGGCGAGAGTGTTGCTGCATTAATGATTTAACCAGTGCACTCAATACTGGATGCTTCAGTGCATCACCGTGGTCGCCTACATGACATTGATGTCGATATTCCATTCCCTTGCCTCATTTCTACTGACGTCATATAAACATACTTCATATAATGAGGGCTTGCCTGCTCAATCCATTGTTTTTTGAAATAGCCTCTCTTTTAACTAACTGACTGACTCTTATAAAAAATAAAGCCCTTCGTCTTGCTACAAACGAAAGGCTTTGCTGAACTCACTCGTTAGTCAATGAGGACTAAGGCTGAGCGCTATCTAATTAGAAGACTTAAGCAATCAGGAAACTAAGGATACTCACCCTCAACTTCTACTACTGGTTTCACCTGATAGTGACAAGGCTGCAATCCAAGTAATTTAGGTAGGGTGATGCCTACTGAAATAGAGGACCACGTACCGCTGACAATACCCACAACGAGTGCAATAGCAAAACCTTGCAGCGCAGCGCCACCCAGTAGCCAAAGCGCAGATACGGTGATTAGCGTTGTTCCTGAAGTCACCATGGTGCGTGAGAAGGTCGCTTTAACTGATTCGTTAAGCAGGTTGTCAGTATCACCGTTTGGATTGCCGCGCAGCATTTCACGAACACGGTCAGCAATGATGATCGAGTCATTCAATGAGTAACCGAGAATCGCTAGCACGGCCGCTAATACAGTCAGGTTGAACTCAAACTGAGTAAAAGCGAACAAACCTAAGATAAGCGTCACGTCATAGATGATCGCAGCAAGAGCACCCAACGCCAAACGCCATTCAAATCGTACACTCAGGTACAGCATGATCATTAGGAAACACACCAATACCGCCAAGCCACCTTGGTCAACCATGTCTTGACCCACTTGAGGGCCAACCACGCTGCTGTTCAGCACTTTTACTTGGTCACTCACAGATGACAAAGCATCCACTAAGTTTGGCTGTGGAGCGTCTGTCAGTTGACTGTAACGAATTGTCCAGCGATCCTGTTCTGCCATACCAACCACTTGTACGTCTTGTTGGAAAGCCGTATCAAGTTTGGTTTTTAACGCATCTTTGGTTACTTGATCAGAGAGCTGAACCTCGGCAACCACACCGCCAGTAAAGTCCAAGCCCCAGTTAAAACCTTTCACTGCCACCAGCATCACAGAGCTCATGAACAGCACAATAGAAATCACAGACATCACCTTACGAAGGCGAGTCATGCTGCTGTTTGAAATAGTCATATTTGAAATACTCATGCTTAAATTCTTACATCGTGGCGTTGGTCACGCCCCCAAACCAAATTGATGATCGCTCGTGAAGCAAAAATGCCCGTGAACATACTGGTTAGAAGGCCTAAGCCCAGTGTCAGAGCGAAGCCCTGAATCGGTCCATTACCAATGGTATATAGAGCCACAGCAACGATCATGGTGGTGACGTTAGCATCGAAAATAGAAGAGAACGCACTGTCAAAACCACGATCGATGGAGCTAGCAAAGCTGCGGCCTTCTTTCATCTTGTCTCGAATACGTTCGAAGATAAGCACGTTAGTGTCCACCGCCATACCGACGGTCAGTACTAAGCCCGCAATACCTGGTAGAGTTAAAACCGCACCCGGTAGCAAGGCAATCAAACCAAACAATGTGGTCATGTTAACCACCAATGCACAGTTCGCAACCCAACCTAAGCGACGGTACCATAGCGCCATAAACGTTAGCGTAAGGCCAAGGCCAAGTGCCAAAGCAGCAAAGCCGTTAGTTACGTTTTCCGCACCCAAAGATGGGCCAATGGTACGTTCTTCAATGATGGTCACTGGCGCAGTCAATGACCCCGCACGCAGCAGTAACGCAAGCTCTTGCGCTTCAGCCAAACTGCCAGCACCAGTAATTCTGAAACGACTACTCAGTTGAGACTGGATATTTGCCACACTGATCACTTCACTGTCTTGCTTGCTGTTGCCCGCTCTATCACGACTGTATTCGCTGTACACGGTTGCCATTGGCTTACCGATGTTATGGCGTGAAAACTCAGACATTTTCTTACCACCAGAAGAATCTAGGGTAATGTTTACTTCTGCGCTGCCCATCTCACCAATGCCACTACGAGCATCGATAATGTGTTCACCGCTCAATACTGCTTTGCGAGCGACAACGACACGGTTGCCATCTGTATCTTTTAGCGTTTGAGTATTGCGAGTTGCATTGTCGTACACCGAATAGAACGCTAGTGAAGCCGTAGCACCAATCACGTCTTTCGCTGCAGCAGGGTCTTGTACACCCGGTAACTCGATACGGATACGGCTTTCACCTTGGCGTTGAATCGATGCTTCTGTGATGCCTAATTCTTCAATACGGCTGCGCATGATTTGCAGGTTTTGTTGAACGGTTAGATTGCGTAGCGTTCTTTGCTCTTCTTCAGACTGAGTTAACGTCAGTGACTTATCTGAACGATCACGTAGCCAATGTGGGAACTGTTCACGAATCAGCTTTTGTGCTTTTTCGAAATCGGCGTCGGTACGGAAATCAAACTGAACTTGGTTGTTGACCACTTTACCGCGCGCATAACGCACCTGACTGGTCACCTCATCGACCATCGCTTGCGCTTGTGCGTGGTAAACCGGTTCCATGTCCACTTCTAATAAGAACTGCACACCACCACGTAAATCAAGACCTAACTGAATCGGCGCAAAGCCCATGTCAGTCAGCCATTTAGGTGCTGCAGGCTCCATAGCAAGCGCAACCGTCGCGTTGTCGAGGAAGCGCTCATTAAGCACCTCTTTGGCTTTCGCTTGTTGCTCCGCATCTTCTAAGATCACGACTAAACGTTTGTCTTTTTGAAATGCAGATTTGGCTTGGATGCCTTCTCTCGCAAGGTATTGCGTCACTTGAGTAGCGTCGATCGTCTGCTCGGAACGGTTACTGATTTGAACCGAGGCATCTTCGCCATACCAAGAAGGTAGAGCGCTTAGGATCATGATGATGATGGTGGCGATAAGAACCACGTATTTCCACTTTGAGTAGTGGTTAATTTGTTTTCTTGGAATGCGTTTTTTCACAGTCAAGATCTCTTTTTTTTACCAATCACCGTAAACACGTGCTCAAAAATAGCGCCGGGAAAAAGCAGTGATCGAGCGTTTTAACCAGCTAGGATGGCCAGTTATTTACTGCGATTGGTATAACTAATGTTTTGCGAA
This sequence comes from Vibrio atlanticus, assembly GCF_024347315.1. Lineage (NCBI taxonomy): Bacteria > Pseudomonadati > Pseudomonadota > Gammaproteobacteria > Vibrionales > Vibrionaceae > Vibrio > Vibrio atlanticus. The sequence goes on from NZ_AP025461.1 coordinate 250,633, forward strand.
CACGAACGACAACTAGTCACAACCAAAACAAGCTGATTGAGTAACAGTGAGGCTAATAATTGTGTGTCGCTATATTGGGTTAATTGGCGAGTTCAACGAGCGCGAGGCGATCATCGATACGACCAATTTAAGGTCAAACGATTAGCTAAGAAGTTCTCGGAAATGCGAGTATTGAATATTGCCCTCTTTCCACCCAGAAAGCCGGGAGGACGGAGAACTCACAATGCTGGTCCAGTGCTGCTTGGAATCCAACAGCGGTGTATTGAAAAGCAGAGAAGCCAGTAATGAAGGGGGAGAGAAGTCGATCAGTAGATGATAAGCAGGCTCAAGATCGGCCACGCTTTCTTGCTCGTTGCTGAGCATACGTCTGAAGTTTGCAGCCTGGAGGCTCGACTCGGTGTCATGATAGTTGGAACTGTCATCTAATGACGTGGTGCCAAACGGAGCCTTATCGCACTCTAAATAGGCCGACGGATTATCCGTAGTGGCTTGTTTACACTGTTTTATCGAGGAAGATTGTTCATTCTGCGAAGATTGCTCTTGAGCCGACTGAATTTGGAATGGCTTAGAAGGAAACGAATAGCCGTTAGAGTTCACTAAGCCAAAGCTCAGTAAAAACAACATTAAGACTAATCGGGTACCTAGTTTAAGCAATTAACAATAATCCTGAATGGTAAACACTGCGACAATATATAACAGCTATGAAAGTTACAATTGATTTAGAAACACAACCGAACACATTTGACACTACGCTGACAATTGCTGACCTCCTAGCGCTGTATTCACGCATCCAAAGTCGTCAAAAAAAAAAGCCAAGCAATGAATGCTTGGCTTTAATGGGGTATTTGTCGAAGCACTTTTGGCTATCGTTTTCACGCTCTACGTTAGGCTTTAGGACGCATGATGTTCTTAACCTTGCGGCTATTTTCACCAAAAACACGCTGTATCAGATCATTCATCTCTTCAGTGGAAATCGATCTCGCCACGCCCTTAACTTGAGATAACGCTTCTACACCGTAACCATGAAGTAGGTAGCGAGACAGATACCACGCTTGGTCGATTGAACTCACCTCTAAAGGCGTGAAATCCGCTTCAAACTGTTTTACTACCGCTCGCATTTCATCTTGCGAGACACCTTGTAAAAGATCCACAATCACCTTATCAATCGCCACTTCGACTTCATCTATGCTTTCTGGCGCTATCATTGCACCGATAACCCATTCACTCGACAGCTCACTATCTTGCGATGCTATATACGCGTAAGGCGAGTAGTCTAAACTCAACTCTTCACGAATATAAGTATCTAAACGAGTCGCCAACAAGCGTTGCAGTAAGTCTTCCATGAAAACATCTTTTGCCGACATTTTAACTTCAACGCTAGGCTCAGAGATAACTCGTAGGATGTACTCTGCGCTATTCACATTGTTGATGGCTAAATCAATACGAGCTTGCGCGGGTTCCTTATAAGCCATTTTAAAGTCCGGCACAGCAGCTTTTTCCAACGGAATCGAAGCCAAATATTGCTGAACCAAAGGCTTCAATTTACTTGGATCAATATCACCAACGACCACCAACTGATTGCGTCTCAATTGACCAAACAATTGCTGGTGAACAGTGCGGATATCTTCAACAGAAACTGCTTCAACTCGCGCTTTATCGACAAAGCGGTGACGGCTTTCTTGACGATAAATATTTTGGTTTATCGCACGCTCAAACTGGCCAGCCGGACTTCTTAAGAAAGACTCTTGACCTTGTACAAATTCCTGCTTTACCGCCTCTAACTGCTCTGGATTAATTTTGGGCGCAGTTATGAATGTATAAAGTGCAGCAAACGCATCTTTAAGCCCATCTTTTGGGATATTAAATTCAACACCATGACGAGTGTTGCCAATAAAAGAGTCGGCTTGAATATTTTCACGGTCAAGATACGCGTGAAGTTCAGAACCGGTCAAATCACCCACACCACTTCGAGCAAAAGTAGGTAATGCAACCTCAACCGCTGGGTATAAGCTTGGATCCAAAGCGGCCTTTCCACCCAAGCTCATGTACATTACGCCAACATCATCATTCGCCAGTGAGTCGCGTAGGTACCACATATCAATGCCATTACTTAGCGTCCATTTTTGGATGTATGGGTCGACAGATGTTTGTTCAACCAGCACAATATCGCCTTGCGAACTCGGTACTGCAAAGGCACTCCCCGTCGCTGCAGTTAACGGCGCGCTGCCCATCTGACGATAAGTGGCTTTTAAGCTCTCTAACGAGTTGTTGATTGCGGCTCTGTTTTCAGTCTCATTCATGCCAATGATCATGAAATAATCACCAGAAAGTATGCTGTTTATGTTGTCATTAATAGCTTCAAGACTGAAGTTGGCAATGAAAGCCCCCATACTTGCCTGATAATCTTTCTGTGATTGAACGATTCGACCAGTCACTAAAGCACTTGCTTTGTTGTTCGCGTGATCGACACCGTCTTCTTTATCCCAGTCATGCTCAATATTATTGAGTAAGTTTTGGTAGTAGTGTTGCTCACCGACAATTTCAGCTTCCGAAACACCGTAATCACGCAATGACGCCAGCGTAGAGAGCAGCTTTTGCTGAGTCACTTCACGACTTCCAACAGGGAACCCAATACTGGTTGATGAATAAAGCAGAGCACCCATTTCAAGACTGTCTGACGCTATCCATTGAGTCGGCAATGCTGCATCATTAAATACCGCCTCAAGTCGTTGTTGAATCAGTAATTGAGAGGTTTCATCCAACCAACGTTGGTGCTGTTGAGCGTGAGTTTCAACGATGTTTGAACCTCGGTTAAACGTCAGTGAAATACTTGGGGCTTCTCTCTTCGTATACTCAACATAGTCACCTTCGTTGAAAGTAGTGACTTTCTGTTTGACGGGTTTAGGCGTTGCACCACGCTGCCAACTAGAAAACTTCGCTTCGATTAATGGGATCACGGTGTCGATGTCCACATCACCTGAAACAACAAGCTCTGCGATTTGAGGTTGATACCAAGTCTGGTAAAAATCAGTTAGGCTTTGAGAAGTGGCATTTACAACCGACTCTTTCGTTCCCAATGCATCTTGAGATTCATACGGACCACCTTCAATAAAGTGGTCATAAAACACTTCTGGGAATGACTTATCATCAAGGCGAGCCATGCGAAACTCCCCAAGGACCACACCTTTTTCTTTTTCAACTTCTGAACTGGTGAGATCCAATCCATCACCGATGTCTCGCATCCACGTTAGGGCTGACTGTAATTGGACGTTATCGGGCAAGTCTAGCTGATATACCGTCTCTTCATAAGAGGTGTAGGCATTGATATCAGCACCAAAACTAGCGCCAGCATCTTCAAATAGAGCAATCACATCGTTTTGAGAGAAATTCTTACTGCCATTGAATGCCATGTGTTCAACGAAGTGTGCATAACCCTCTTGTTGATACGTCTCTTGAATCGAACCCGCATGCACAACTAAACGAACAGAAACAGGCGCTTCATGATCAGGGTAGACATGGTAGGTAAAGCCATTCTCTAGTTGGCCTGAAGTCCAAGCCGGATCCGGTTGGATGAAGGTTTCATTCGTTTTTGATGTTGAGCTACAGCCAACTAAGGCAAGGCATAATGCCGTCGCTAAATAATATGTTTTCATAACAACCTCTTAATGTCATTCATCGACAATATACAGCTTGAGTTAATGATTATTATTTAATACTGAACTGAATGAGTATCTTTGTGATCTGAAGCTATATTTTATAAATCACCATCTTGTTTATAAGGTAACGATTGTAGTTGTAGTTGTAGTTGTAGTTGTAGTTGTAGTTGTAGTTGCGGCATTTCAGAGTAACCAATTAAATTTACAACTGGCCTCAGCGAAAAAAGCCAAATGACGGTGCATTTGGCTTAGGTTCGACATTATATATTTTGGGGTGGAAAGCGACTTTTCTAAAAAGTCACTTTACTCAATCAGCTTAACTTTGTGGCCTTAACAAGTTCTTCAACTGGTAGCTGTTATCTCCAAAAATTTCTTTAGCATACTCAGTCATATCTTTACTAGAAATTGAATCTGTCGTTCCCTGTAAGTCAAACAGTGCCTCAACACCATAGTCATGAATTAAGTAACGTGAAATAAACCAAGCTTGTTGAGTAGGCTTATATTGAAGTGGCGTGAGGTCAGCCACTAGCTGTTTAGCTGCCGTTCGAGTCTCTTCTTCAGAGATCCCTTTGACAGCTTCAGCAATAATTTTATCGATCGCCTGTTCAACCTGATCTAAGTTTTCAGGGGCTGTTAAGGAGCCCACCAACCAGTCGTAACTTGGCTCACTGTCTTGAGCGACCGAATACACGTAAGGTGCATAATCCAAGCCTAACTCTTCACGAACATAAGCCGTTAGGCGACTCGACAATACGCGCTGCAGCATATCATCCATAAACACATCTTTTGCTGTTTTATCCCGAGCTTGCTGGGAAATTACACGCAACAAGTACTGACTGCTGTCTTCATTGTTGATCGATACATCTATTCGCTCTTCTGAATCCGTTTTATAAGCCACCTCATAATTAGGAGATTCAATCGCTTCTAGTGGCAATGAAGCAACATATTGGCGTACGAGGGGCTTAATTTCAGATGGCTTAATATCAGCAACAATGACAAGCGTATTGTCTCTTAACTTCTGAAAGAGTTGATGCTGTATATCAAGTATATCTTGAGGTGTAACAGCTTCAACATCTTCACTTTCCAACATGATATGACGACTGCTATCTTGATAGCTGTTGCGATTCACCATCTGGGTAAACTGTCCCAATGGGGTTTCTAGGTAGGCAGTACGACCTTGCGTGAATTCAGACTTCACTGCCTCAAGCTGATCGCTGTCGATTTTAGGTTCGGTCACAATGGTATACAGTGCAGCCAAGCCTTCTGCGAGCGTCTTCTTCTTAGTGTTTATTTCCAACCCGTGATGAGTGAAGTTAATGAAGGGGTAAATTTGGATGTCTTTACGTTTCAAATGGGAATTTAATTCCGAGCCACTGAATTTACCAACGCCACTGCGATTCGAAGCTGGAGTGACCACCTCTAGCGCAGCAAATAAAGAAGGATCTAGGGCTGACTTTCCACCTTCACTGGCATAATAAACGCCAACATTATTACCCACCTCAGGGTTTCGTAAATACCAAACCTCGATACCATTGCTCAATGTCCATTGCTGTAAGTTAGGATCCTCACTCACCTGAATTTGTTTCACAATGTCGCCTTGAGATTCTGGCACGCTAAACGCAGAACTTGCGGTAACGAGCAGTGGTTTGTTACCCGTCTTTTTATAGGCTTTTCTGACATCTTTTAGCTCATTCTCCATGGCTTGAAGATCTTCCTTAGAAGATAAACCTAACCCCAAAATATAAGGGCTAGAAAGCAAATCATCTAAGTTATCATTCACGGCCTCGAGATCCGTATTCGCAAGAAATGTTTTCAAGCTCGACTTATAATCAAGCTGTGATTGAACGGGTTGGTTAATCACCAATGCTGTCGATTTACCATCAGCATGAGCCACAGCATCCATTTGATCCCAGTTTAGTTGAATATCGTCAAGGTTCGCTTGGTATTGCTGAAGCACACTCGCCAACTCATATTCACTTACGCCATAATCACGCAAAGAGGCGAGAGTAGAAACAAACTGCTGCTGACTTTGCTCTCGGCTACCAACAGGAAAACTTACCGTAGTAATCGAATACCTTTGGTACTCTAATAAGTAGGGTGTTGAAAAAACCCACTGCACAGGTAACGCAGCGTCAACAAAGTCAGAATTCAACCTTTGTTGGATAAGTTGTTGAGCAATATCATCTAACCAAAGCTGATGTTGTTGCTCATGGCTCTGTGTCACTCTTTCCCCACGATCAATGACTATCCCGATGCTCGGTGGCTCGACAGCAGATCCATACGCCACAAAATCTTGAGTATTGTAATCCACTGACGTGTTCTTCACGGGAACCGGTGTTGTGCCTCTTTGCCAATCAGAGAAAGTGTCTTCAATCAAAGGGATCACTTCTGCCAGTGTGATATCACCAGAGACAATCACTTCGGTTAACTGAGGTTGATACCAGGTTTGGTAATAGTTCTTTAATTCTTGAACATTCGCTTTAGAAACGGATTCTTTATTGCCAATAGGATCGTTACTTTGGTAAGTCGTCCCTTCAACCAGATGATCGTAGAACTTAAACGAGAGAGGTTTATCTTCAACTCGCGTGTATCGAAACTCTCCAAGTATCACACCTTTCTCTTTTTCGATTTCAGCTTCGGACAGCAGTAAACCATCGCCAATGTCTCTAAACCAAGCCAGCGCTTTGTCTAGGTTCTTATTGTCGGGCAGATCTAATTTATAGAGGGTTTCTTGGTAAGAGGTATAAGCATTTAAGTCTGCACCAAAACTGGCACCAGATTGCTCAAATAACTCGACCACCTCATTTCCTGAAAAGTTCTTGCTGCCATTAAACGCCATATGCTCAACAAAGTGGGCGTATCCTTTCTGTTGTTCGCTCTCTTGCAAAGATCCGGCATGCACGAGTAAGCGTACCGAGACCGGTTGTTCTTGGTCAGGGTAGACATGGTAGGTTAATCCGTTATCTAACTCTCCTTTGACCCAGTATGGATCAGATTTCAATAACGTTTGTTGTTGAGGAGTAGAGCTGCAACCTAGCAATGTGGAGCTCAATACGACGACTAAATAGTATGCTTTCATAACGATCTCTTTGAAGGGCTTTCCTCCAATATATCCGATCGCAATAGCATAATAATTTCATATAAATTCAGTCATTTAAATTTTGAGAGACAATCTAAACATGCATGAAACTGTCAATTTTATAAATTACACAATCTGATAGTCATAGGTTATAGATCGGGTGATTTCACATCCCTTAAAACTGATTTATTAAATTCCCTTAAACAGGTTTCTCACATCCCTTTAAAAAGAGCTTGCGAAGCGCGACTGATCGGTAGCTTCTCGCCTGACACATACGCCGACATCTGGCCTGACAGCCCTTTCTTCACCTTATCAATGGCCGACACTTTAACCACCACCGAGCGGTGGATCTGCCAAAATTCATCAGGATTGAGCTGGGCGATCAGCTCTTTTAGAGACACGCGAAGAATAAATTCCTCTAGCAAACCGCCTTGGCCCTTTTTAAATATAGACACGTACTTGTCTTCCGCTTTGAAGTAAGCCACATCATCGACGGCGATTAGGTGAATGTCTTCTCCAACGCTAGCCTTGAGCCACGTTAGATGTTTCTTCTGCTGTTGATAAAGGGGCTGCGATAGATAAGGAGGCTGCGTTTGCTGGGAAGACGATTGTGATAGCTGTTGAAGCTGAGCCATTAACGCCGTGATATCGGGCTGTTCTGGCGTAATACCTGATTGTGTTTGATTGCTCGACAGACGTACTTGAACCTTCTGACAGGTAGCGAGTAGACGCTCTTCGTTGATTGGCTTCAGCAGGTAATCCATAGCATTGTGTTCAAAGGCTTTAACTGCGTATTCGTCATAAGCCGTAATGAACACAATCAATGGCGGCGAATCTAGCTTGTTGAGTTGTTTCGCTAGTGATATTCCATCCAGCTCAGGCATACGAATATCGAGAAAAGCCACGTCTGGCTTAAGCTGCTGAATACTCTGCATCGCCTCCAAACCGTTTTGTGCCTTACCGACGATCTCTAACTCCGGCCAAACCTCAGCCAAACTCTTGTCGAGATGGTGCCTTAACAGTGCTTCATCGTCTGCGATAATCGCCGTTACGCTCGGCTGTATTGCTGGGTTGTTCATGGTTAGTCCTTTAAATTCACACTGTAAATCGTCTGTTTTTCGTCACTATTCTGTGCTTTTGGGGCTGTAATTCTAAGCGGCTGCGTCAGTCAGTGGTAACAAGATCGTAGAAACTACCCCGCCCTCAGCTTGTTCAGTAATCGTTAGGCTCGCCTTATCGCCATAAAGGGTTTCGATTCTTTGACGAATATTGCTTAACCCAACACCATGCCCCGTATTCGCAGAAGGCGTTTTCAGCCCTGAACCACTGTCTGACACTTCAATCTTCAACTGCTCAGCTTGTTGAGTAATACGGATATTCACTTGGCCACCCGCCGCTTTGGGTTCGATACCGTGCGTGAGTGCATTCTCGACCAAAGGTTGAATCAAGAACGGGGGAATCACCTGCAAATCGCTAATCTCGTGTGTTTCAATCGAGAACGCTAAGCGCTCACCCAAACGTATCTTTTGGATATTAAGATAAGCGTCTAACAAGTCGACCTCTTGTGCGATGGTCGATTGCTCAGTGCGGCTGTTTTTCAAAGTCACACGCAACAAGTCGGTGAGTTTTTCGAGCATCAACTTGGCTTTCGCGCTATCACTCTCTATCAACACATTGATGGTCGCAAGTGTGTTGAACAAGAAGTGCGGTTCAATTTGGCTTTGCAGTTGCTTAAGCTGACTCAGCACCACTACCTTCTCTTGATCGGCCTGACGACGCTTGGCCACTTCCAATTCGTTATCAGCGCGTAGTTGTTGCTCTCGGGTATAGAAATAGTAATAACAAACCGAACAGAAGATCACACCGAGCAAGACTACGGATTTAAGGTCAGAAATATTGGTTCCGAAATATCCGTTTAACCAGTAGTGCGCATTCAAGGTACCAAAGGTCATCGCGATCACCATTGAGATACCCACTTCAAATACCCTGGATTCTGTTTTAAACAACTTAACCAGAATAAAAGAGGAACCTACTGCGCTATAACCAAAACCAAAACTTATCGCGAGATTGACCACAAAGTCGCCGCCCCAAATCGTTTGTGTAGTGACGGCAATAACGAAACAAAACAGAGTGGTCAGCGTAAAGCTTTTGATCCATGAAGCCTGACGGTTTGGAGAAGTGTTCATTAAAATCGTCCTTTGATATTTAAAAGAATCATATGACTATCGGGTAAGTTGGCGTAAGCAGAATCACTTTTACCACCTAGAAAGCGTGCAGCAAGTTCCAAATCCAACGATGAATTGCCATTATCTAAAGCCTGATAGTTGAGCCACTGAGTTGCAATAAAACCGCCATCTTGTGGAGACAACATTACATCAAACGTTGGCGTGATATCTTCAAGCCAGCCATGTGTCGAATCCAGAGACCAGTGAAACATGATGTTGTGCTGAACCAAATTGGCGTGTTGGTACCCTTGAGCGTAAGAACTAGCCAGTGATGCTGTCATCGGATTAACCGACAAAGACTCGGCACTTTCTATTGCGCTTTGCCACTCAGAATGACTCCACGCTCGGCTATCAAACCAGTATTCCAACACCACATTGTGGCCAGTGTCATTGGCCCATGTTAATCCGGCTAACGCTTGATAAGCTTCGCCCTGCTCTTCAAGATAAACCGGTTTAAGCATTAAATCCGGCTGACTGTAGCCAAGGCTTTGTCGCTGATAAACCATCGAACCATGAAACTCCCAAGCGAGGTTCAACACCGACACTAAACTCGCCCCAAGCAAGCCGTGGCGTACATCGTCATAATAAGCGACCCATTGATACTCATAGTCACCCACAAGGTTGTAACGACGTAACCCAAATCCTTGTTGCTGGTTCTGCTTTTCGAATTCATTTACATCTTGGGAAGTCCATGATGAATCGCTGTAAAGCAGTGTCCACTCACCCGTCATATCGAACAATGACGCCGAAGCTACACCCGCGCCCTCTTCTGCGACAATACCCACTGGGTTTTGTCGATACGGCTTGATGATGTCTAACGGTCGGTAGCCATAACCCACGCCCCAATCCAAACGAACCTTGCCAAGCGTGACATCGAGGTAGTGATCACCAACGACGGAATTCGACAGCTCGACACCACCTTGCCAAAACAACTCACGCACAATGAATTCAGACTCAAAGCTCGCGTCTTGTTGCTGAGGGTTGTTGCTTAGAATATCGTTGGCTTTCACTGCGAACAGACCAAGCCAATTGCCATATCCAACCTCAAGATCCAGCAAGCCATTGAATGACTGACGATTATCAGACGCTAAAGGGCTGAATGGCGACTCTCTCGATTCAACGGCTTCTGCACTCAGTTGCCAGTCCCACGCCAAGCTCAGATCGTCCGCTTGAATCGTGTTACTCACACAAGACAATGCAAGCAAGGTAGCAACTGAATACTTGATGTGATACTTGCGGTTGATAGCTTTCATGGCACCCTCCTACAGCCCAGACACACTATTACGAGATAGATACGCAGGGTTGTAGTACTTATCAGCCAAGCTTTGTTCAATCACTTCGCGATACTCAATCACGGTTTTCTTACTTGGCTGTATCTTATCGAGCAAGGTCATCGACACCACTGTTGGTAATCCATCACGCTCGCCTTCAGTAAACCAAGCTTGCTTGGCTAGCTTTCCTGAGCGCAGATACAGATCCGCTTTAACTGGAAACGCTCGGTCTGCCGTTAACCACAGATCAATCGATTGATAGCTAGCACCCTTGGTTTTCGCCGCGAGCTTTAAGTGATGGGTATCGAGTGTCTCGCCAGTCGGCATCTCAACTTGTTGCTCGGCAACCCACTCACCTTGGTAGTCTTCGCTCCAAGTGAGTGTCGAGATATCGCCCACCGAGGCTTCACCCAACAATTTTTGCATCGGTGTGATACGAATTGGTCGGCGCGATTTCGGCATCAACAGCCAGTAATTATCTTCAATCATCAGCATCTTCTGACCTGCCTCGACAGCCGATTTGAACACGACCAACGACTCTCGGTTTGGTCTTGTGTAGACGTTGTACTCACGGGTTTTATCGAGCTGTTCGTCTTGATACAGCGCCACCAAAGAAACCACCTTAGACGCTTGTGCACTGTTCAAACGGTAGCTATCGGCCTTAGCGATCATATCAGTGGCTTGTTGTGAATCGACTGCCCAGCTTGGAGTTGATGCTAGAGCCAAAACCAACACAGAGCCCAACGCGAAAGCCAAACCCAAGGTATTGAATGAACGAGTTAATTTACACATAAACCAGTGCCTCCGTGATTGGCTTATTCACGCCTTTGCGAGCAGAGAAATAAGCAGCCAGCAAACATATCGTCAGCACACCTAAGGTGGCGTAACCAACCAATTCTAATGAGAAGTAAATGTTGAGTGGGTAGCCTTCGCTTCGACCCGGAGGTGGTGGCATTTGTATATCAACCACCAGCAATAACAGCGACACTAAGCCACTCACGATTGCGCCAATCGCACTGCCAATCAGTGCCAGTAACCCCGCCTCTTTTAAAAAGCCTGCGACGATTTCAGAGGGGTAACTACCCAGTGCCGACAAGGTGCCGATTTCACGAGTGCGTTCCGTCACCGACATGGTCATGGTGTTAAACAGCGACACGAATACCACCAATGCCATCACCGCACCCATGATGCCGAAGATCCGGTCGTAAAGATCTTTAACCTTGGTGTAGAAAAACGCGCGATCTTGCCACGGAGTGATCTCGATCTCTGTGCCTTGATCGTTTTGGCTAGCGCTATTTCGATCTAAAGCAGTTTGAATACGCTGTTGAACAGTCGAGGTCTTGTTGGTTTCAAATAGGAACACCGACAAGGTACTGACTTTGTCTGAGGCCAAAAGCTCTTGTGCGGTGGTGATATGAACATACAGCTGACGCTTATCCAGCTCAGGCACCCCTGTCGAATAGATACCCTGCACCTTAAAATCAAAGGCATTCAAAGCGCCATCACTGGTAGTGGCAAGCAGTGTCACCCAATCACCAACGGCAACTTTAAGGTTACGAGCAAGATCAGTTCCCAGCATTACTTGTGGCTCTTGGCTGTCGTATCTTGGTGATTTCACATCCGACAGGGTTTGCCCGCTGCGCACATCTAAGAAAGGACCTTTCATGTCAAACTCACGCTCATTCACGCCCGTTCCCATAAAAATGGTCGATTTGCTGCCATTAGAAACCAAACCGCTGAAGTAAACTCGCGGCTGCACACCACGCACATCACTATCGCCAATGATGCTCTTGGTTAGCGCTTGAGCCTTGTCTAGACCATTGCTCAGCGGCATGTCTTCATCTTGTTCAAAGTATCCCGGCGTGCTCAAAGTAAGATGACCAGTATCTCGAGCGGTCGACTCTCTCAAAGATTCGTAGGTATAAAGCCCATAACCACCCGCACTAGTCAGTGCAAATACGGCAATCGCGATTATCAACACTGAAAGCAAACTACGACGGCCATTTCTTAATAAGTTAAGCCACGCCAAACGCACCGAAGTTGGAAGTAAAAACGTGCTCATTCTTTGTGTTAACTTGCCCATGAGATTGCCTCCGTGGTTGCAGGTTGTGGCGCCAGTTGACCGTCGATAAGTTCAATGACTCGATCGCAGCGCTGTGCCATTCGTGGATCGTGCGTTGCGACAATAAAAGTCGTGCCCATTTCGTGGCCGAGCTCTTTCATAATGTCGATCACTAGGTTAGCGGTGTGACTGTCTAGGCTTGCGGTCGGCTCATCGGCAATCACTAGGCTTGGGTTGTGGATCAGTGCTCTGGCTATCGCGACACGTTGCTGTTGGCCTCCGGAAAGATTATTTGGGCGATGATGCACATATTCACCTAGCCCAACACGCTCTAACATGTCTTGCGCTCTGGCCTGTTGTTCTTGTTTCGAGCATTGGTTCAACATCAATGGATAAGCGACGTTCTCAAGCGCCGTCATCACAGGAACAAGATTGAAACGCTGAAATACAAAACCCAACGACTGACGACGAAAACGTGCAGCGGCGATTTGCTCTGTCGGATACGGTTGGTCATCAATATTGATTTGCCCTCGATAGTCCATATCCAACAAACCAAGAACATTCAAAAGTGTACTTTTTCCAGACCCAGACGGCCCACACAAGGCCACCATTTCACCGCGTTGGATGTGTCCATCGACCCCGTTTAATGCATCAACACGTTGACCGCCAGTCACATACGCTTTGCCGATACCTTTAAATTCAATCATTTCGTTGTCCTCTGATTACCCATCATTCTTAAGCGTTCGCAGTTGTTAATGAGCTTTAGTAAACCGCTATTTAGCACTCGCAGCTGTTATTTGGCTTTCGCTATTAGGGCCTTCGCCGTCATTGTCTCGATGTTGCCAGCATCAGCAGTTTCCATTTGTTCTAGCCACGCTTGTGCTTGCTTAAGATCTTCAGCACGAATCGACGCCGTGATTGCGTAACGGTAAATCCACGAGGTCGCAGCGAAGTGTTGTTGCTGGAAATCATCTTCCGCAAGTAACGAGAGGAACAGGTCATAACCACGATCGAAATGGTTAAACATGTCTGGCAGAGAGGTGTAAGTAACGGCGGCCATGGCGCGAGTTAGGTAAGAATCTGGCAGCCCTTGAACACGAGGTTGCTCATGAATCGGTTGATCTTCGCTTTTAAGCAGAACCAATGATTTATCAATGGTTGATAAGCCCTTTTCCACATACTTCATCTTGTTCCAAGGCAAGAACGCGTCACGCCCCATTAAGGTTTCTGTGCTTCCTAAATACACCAAAGTCAGTGGTGTCGCGCCATCTTGTTGTAACGTGTCATTCAGGCGTTCGTAAGCCACCTCAACCAGATCTTCATTGCCTTGCGCGGCTTGATTGTAGATGTCAAGAACGTCTGAACTTGGGTTCGCTAAAGCTAACGACGGTGCAAACGAAACAAGCGCAATCAAAAATGAGCGCTTAAATTGAGAAGTAAATGAATAAGTAGTACTTGCAGTAGCCATGATTTCTAATCCCTTTCAAATGTTGACGTTGAAAGGTTAACTAGAATTTGTCGTGCAGTTTTATCAATGCGACGAATGGTAATAATGAGGAGTGAATGGTTTAGAGAGGGTGTGAGTGGGAATATACGTGAAAGTAAAAAAGCCTCCACATACTGGAGGCTCTATCTATATTAACAACAACTAATCGCTATACTTGCTTTGGTTGAAGTTCTTTACCTTCGACCTCTTTTATATCAAATCGTTGCTTTAACTCTTTCTCGATGCTTTCTAAACTGCGATTTGCTGTCTCAGGAAGGATTTTGATGGCAAACCAAACTTGGCCAAGCAAGATAATCGCGAACATGATGAACAGTGCCGATGTTCCAAATGATTCTCTAAAAGCTGGTGTAAATGAGTTCAAGATAACACCTTGAATCCAGATTGCTGCCGTTGTTATTGAGACCGCGCGGCCACGGACTGAAGTTGGTAAAATCTCAGCTGAAATCGTGAACTTCAGAGGACCTAAACCTAGTGCTGTGAAGGCAACAAAGAACGCCATTAATCCAACAATCAACATCGGTGGAGTATCCGGTCTGTCGAAGAATATCGCTAGGCCGATAAGACAAACGAAACAACCAAGTGCAGAAGTTATCAGCATTTTTCTGCGGCCTACTTTATCAATGAATACCATTGAAAGTGAGGTGAAGATGACACTTACTAGACAAATCCAACCAAATCCGCCAAGTGCTGACCCCTGACTTCCCATAATTTCTTCTAGCATGACTGGACCGTAGTACATAACAACAGTCACACCAGACCATTCAGACCAGATGGCCAGTAGTACACCGGTCATCAAGCCAAAGCGCATTACAGGATTTTTGACTAATTGTTTGTACGATCCTGCTTTTTCAGAGCGAATTACCTGTCGACATTCAATGATAGCTTCTTCCGCTTCGCCTTTAGTTAGGAGCTTTTTGAGAATGTTAGCTGCTTCTTTTTCTCTCGATTTAGATATCAACCAACGAGGGGACTCTGGAAAAAACACGACCAAAGCAAGGAAGATGACTGCTGGCAAAAACTCAACAGAGAACATGCCACGCCAATTTTCAGTAATAAAGAAGTGATCCAGGTAATGACCAGTGACAACGGCAGATTGGCTGTAATCAACAATAAGTGTGTTGGTAACAACCGAACACGTTAAACCGATAACGATGGCAACTTGAAATAAGTTACTGAGTTTTCCTCTATGTCTTGCTGGAGCAACTTCTGCAATGTACATCGGGCAAACTACAGTTGCGATACCAATACCAAAGCCACCTATGATACGAGCCCAAATCAGTAAGTTGAATGAGTCTGCGTACATACAACCAAGCACTGATACGATAGCTAATATAGCACCTAGCATCAGAGGTTTTTTACGCCCAGCATAGTCCGCAATAGGGCCAGCAATTATACTACCAAATAGGCAGCCAACGAGCGCTGAAGATACATACCAGCCCTGTTGTAAGGACGATAACTCAAACTGTTGTGTGATTTGTGTAATCGTGCCGCCAATAACTATGGTGTCCATTCCAAATAGGAATCCACCAATCGTTGCCGCGGCGCAAATGAATGTCAAAAAGAACATTTTCTTATTGCTTTCACTAAGAATCATTTGATCTCTCCATGAGAATTGTAGGGTACATGGGACGCTGTTCTAGTGCGTCTGGATTACGTAGTCTGCGTTTGATTCGTATTGTTTTATTTTTAACGCATTGACTAGATCCACGCGCTCGGTTTTATCGAGCGCCTCTTGTTTCGACTTTCCACCAGCCAAGTGTCTTGAGATTAATCGCTCTCTGAGTACTTCCTCACTTGCTGTGAGAAAGATCTTTAAGTCAATTAAATCACTGACAGGTCGCCAGTCTTCATCGGTTGAGTAGATGTAATTGCCTTCGAGTAAAATAATTTGAGTGTCCGGCTCAATTAAAAAACCTTCAACAATTGGATCGTGTAACTCACGACAGTATTTCGGCCAAAAGAATGCGTCAGTGTTTGGCGTCACCGCTTCGGAAAGCAAATGTGCCAACGAGGTTACATCAAATGTTTCGATGCTACCTTTGACTGACGTCAGTCCTTTCTCTTTCAGTACTGAGTTGGGGTAGTGAAAGCCGTCCATTGGACACAGTTGGGCTTTAAATCCTAACTGTGACAGTCCAGATAGTAGGGATTCAGACAACGTTGATTTACCCGTCGCTGGTGCACCAGAGATACCAATGACAAGAACCTGTTTCCCAGACTCTTGGTAGGTGTTGGCGACCAGTTGAGGAACGCTTGCAATGTCATCACCCGTTAGCGAATATGTTTTAGCCATGATCTGGTTCCTAATTCGGTACATGATAATGCCGCTATGTGACTGGCTTTCTTTAGAGAGTCACGAAAATCTTGACTCTCCGAGTAGTAGTGACAAAAAGCTCCATGGAAAATATCCCCGGCACCTAGCGTATCGATAGCGTCAACTTTAGGTGCAGGAATTACCCCGCTACTTGACTCATCACTATAAAAAACACCTTTGTCACCCAGCGTCATTGCCCACTTTTTGATCCCGTATTGGTCGCAAAGTGCCTGCATTTTATCTTTGTCACCATTGGTGAATTCCTCCGAAACAATAGGAATAGTACAGAGAGATAAAAACTGTTCGCTGTGCGATTTCCAAGTACCAGCGTCTAACACAATATCCCCAGTAAACTCAGCCAAAGCTTGCACGTTTGCGCTAATAAACGGATGCTCATATTGATCAAGTAATACGAGCTTTGCATTATCTAGCCACTTAGGGTCTAAACTCATCACCTTTTCGCAATCAGGCTGACTGGCGTTAACGATGAGCCTAGATGCAGTTTGCTTTGCAGAGATAATGTTCGATAGTGGTAGCTGGTATTCATCGTCTAAACTTAAATCCACAACCGAAATTTCGTGTTCATTAAGCTCTGCTGTCACTATCGATTTATAGAGGTGCTCTTTACCTAAACATGTCCAAAGGTGTACATCAGAGCCTAATGCGTTGCATGCAATGGCAGCATTGAGTGCAGACCCACCACCACCAATAAAATCAGCAATCGCATTCACCTTTTGATCAGGATCAGGCATCACTTCAACAAAGCTCATCAAATCAATCGTGCTTCTGCCTATAAATACACAATTTCCCATACATAGAACTCCTTTGAATTACAGCTCACCGCTAGCGTAGCGTGCAGCCATATCATCCATAGAAATTGGTGTAATCTTGTCACCGTGACCAGCACAACCAAATCGTTCAAATCGGTTTAAACAAAGTGTCGTTAGTTCATCCATTCCTGCTAATAGGAACTTACGAGGGTCAAACTCTTGCGGATTTTTCATCGCTAATTCTCGGAAGCGACCAGACATCGCCATACGGCAATCAGTATCGATATTTACCTTGCGAACACCATGTTTGATACCGCGCTCGATTTCTTCGATTGGCACACCATATGTTTGAGGCATTTCACCGCCATTCTCATTGATCATATCTTGTAAGTATTGAGGAACCGATGAAGCTCCATGCATAACTAGGTGAGTCGTTGGGAGCTTCGAGTGAATTTCTTCGATTACGTTCATCGCTAAGATATCGCCATCAGGTTTGCGAGTGAACTTGTAAGCACCATGGCTTGTGCCACAAGCGATCGCTAATGCGTCAACCTTTGTTCTTTTAACAAAATCAACGGCTTGATCTGGGTCTGTTAGCAGCTGGCTCTTTTCAAGGATACCAACAGCACCAACGCCATCTTCAGCTTCAGCTTCACCGGTTTCTAAAGAGCCAATACAACCCAACTCACCTTCAACTGAAGCACCAACCCAGTGCGCAGATTGAGCGATACGAGAAGTAATATCTACATTGTAGTCGTAGCTGCTTGGTGTTGATGCATCACGCTCCAATGAGCCATCCATCATGACCGATGTAAAGCCGTGGCGAATTGCTGACAGACATGTTTCTTCGCTATTGCCATGATCTTGATGAAGAACGATTGGTGTTTTCGGGAACATTTCAGCAAGTGCACAAACCATCTTGTAAAGCATCACATCACCTGCGTAGCTTTTACGAGCATTGATACTCGCCTGTAAGATGACACCTGAATTACATTTTGCTGCAGCGCGTACAATGGCAAGTCCTTGCTCCATGTTGCTGATGTTGAAAGCTGGAACTGCATAACCATTTTCTGCTGCGTGATCCAGTAGTTGTCTTAGTGTAACGATTGCCATTTTCTTCTCCAATTTAGTTTTAATTGTTTCTTGCAATTAAATCTATTTCATTTAATTGCAACTGGCAATTAAATGAAATGTAGAATGTGAAAAGGATCGTGTTTTTGTTTTGAGGATCGTTATTTGAGTTGGATAAAAAGGACTTTTTTTCATGGGGATACTTTTTGAGGAACAAAAAAGCCCAGCAATAAGCTGGGCTAAAAAGAAGAAGGGGAAAGCTGAATCAGTTATTCGGCAACACTTTTCATACCGAATGTTTTTAGTGTCTCAATTCTAGCATTGCCGTTCTTAGCGTATACATAGAGACCTGCACTGTCTTCATCAGAGAAGATGTTATTGGTCATCACAGTACGACCTCCATCGGTAAAGACTTCCACAGAAATACTGTCCATAAAGATACGGATGTTTGCTCGATCTTTACTCGCACACTCTAGTGGGCATGTTCTACGTAAGGCTGAACGACTGCCCGATTGAGTACGATCAAAGGCCAGTTCGCCTTTCTTTAGATCCAACTCAATCAGTGTTTTCTGCTCACCTTTACTGCGAATTTCAAATACAATGCTATCACAGTCGCTTGCGGCTAGATCGATGTCAGCAATGATTTCACAGTGAACATTATCACCTGCTTCAAATGCGAATTTTTCACCATCGTTTAACTTGAGTTCAGTATGCCTTTTTGGTGAATGACGCAATTTTTCAACTTCTTGTACAGGTGTGAATTTCAGTTTTCCGTCATGACATAAAGATACTTCACGAGCCAGAGAGATGCTCCCGTACCAACCAAGTTCACTGGTGTCGTAAGTTCCATCACACCATGGCATGAACGGCCATGAACCAATCCATGCTTGGATTAGAGTACGCCCATTTTCATCATCGAATACTTGTGGTGCATAGTAGTCAAAGCCCCAATCTAATGAGCCCATTGTTGACCAATGGAATTTGCCTGTTTGGTAATCAAGGTCACCAACAAGGTAGACCACCTGACGTTGCTGCATACCCATAGGTGAATACATGAGTACGTGCTTGTCACCCAATTTGAAAATATTTGGACACTCAAGCATTGTGCCTAATTCACCCATACTCTCTACACAGTACCCTACGAATTCCCAATCGGTTAAGTTTTCCGAGCGGTGTAGACATACTTTACCGAAACCGTTGGTCTCGTAGTTTGATGGGTTAATTAGATCGCTCACGCCATCTGTAACACCCGTCACCATGTACCATGACCCATCGTGTTTCCAAACCTTTGGATCGCGGAAGTCATGCAGGTTAATTCCCTCTGGCGGATCAGATAAGATTGGATTACCGTCGTACTTGTCAAAGTTAATGCCATCAGTCGATGTTGCCATGCATTGAACTTGGCGAGCTTGAGCACACCCAGTGTAGAAAAGTGTCATCACACCATCATTGTTCACAGCACTACCAGTAAAAATACCTCCGCCATCCCAGCCGTCATATTCTTCACTTGGTGCTAAAGCTTCTGGCAGTGTTTCCCAGTGAATGAGATCTTCGCTGACTGCGTGTCCCCAGTGCATGGTTCCCCACTTGCCAGTGAAAGGATGGTGTTGATAGAAAAGGTGATATTTACCCTGATATTGAATCAATCCATGCGGGTCATTAATCCAGCCTACCGGTGCTTGGTAATGGTAATGCTCACGCCAATGGTGCTGCTTAACCGTATCTTTATGCTCAGCGATGTATTCTTCAACTTGATCAATAATTGCCTGATGCTTCTTCTTATCGAATACCACAAGGACCTCCAATGTTATCGAAATATATTTAATTGCAACCTGCAATCAAATATATTTCATTTAATTGCAGCTAACAAATATAGTATGATGAACTTGAGATTGCGCTCACATAAGTAAAGTAGGCTCAATTTCTAACTATATGATTTTATTGAATCTTAACTTTTTCTATATATTGTGTAGATCCATTGGAACGTTATTGCAGATCAAATTGGTCGGGAGAACTATGAATAAGCCTATGAGAAGCGGACTGGGCGTTTCGTTAGATGATGTACAAAATCATAATAAGCGCGTCATTCTTAATGCACTTCACAATAGTGGTAGTTGCTCCAGAAAAGAGATCAGCCAATTGGTTGGACTTGACCAAGCGACGGTGACGAGAGCGATAAAACCTTTAATAGAACAAGGACTTATTGTTGAAACGGGTGTGCGAAAAGCGGCACGTGGTCGAAGCTCTATCTATCTGGGGTTCAATACCCAACATCTACGAATTGTGTCCGTTCGAATACAGCGTACTAACTTCTCAATTGATACCTACGATCTCAATGGTGTTTCGCTAACCAACGTAGTCAAACCCATTAATACTGATAATAGCCCAGAAGAGCTGATCGAGTATTTGACTAAGCAAGTGAGCGATGTTCTGAAAGAGCAGGAATGTGATGTTTTGGGGATTGCAGTGGCGATGCCCGGTCCATTCTTAGAGCAAGATAATAAAATCATGCTGATGACTGATGCTAAAAATTGGCAAGATATTGATTTCATTTCCCACATGCGAGAACAATTTCCAGACTATCCAATTTATGCTGGCCATGATGCAAAACTGGCAGCACTCGCGGTTTGGCGCCAGCTACAAAGCACCTATGAAGCAAGCGTTTTACTGTATGTCTCTCTTGGGCAGGGTGTAGGTTCGGGCTTAGTGATTGAAGGGCAGGTTTATCACGGCAGTTTAGGTACTGCTGGGGAGATTGGCCACACATCGATCAATTTTCAAGGGCCGCAATGTAAGTGTGGCAATCTAGGTTGCCTTGAGCTGTATAGCTCGACGACGGCTTTAGTGGAACGCTACAAGCAAGAGGCGTCACTAGTATCCGCGGACTTTGAAATGGTAGTTAATGCATTTCATGACAGAGAATCTGCTGCGATAAACGCGGTTGATTACTTAGCTAAGTGCTTGGCACATGGCTTAGTGAATAACATTAACCAATTAAACCCTGATTTAGTGGTGATTGGTGATGAACTGACGCAATTAGGGGCTGATTTCTTAAGTCGTGTAAAGGAATACACATATCGTTTATTACTTCCGGATCTAGCAAGCAATATCGAACTGGTTCTTGATGAGAGTGATGAAGATTTGGTTCATAAAGGTAACTATCACAACGTGATGTCAAATGAGCTACTGCTGCCTTTGGCACATTTGGGGATTAAAGCCACCAACACACCTGAAAGTTCTAAATAAAGTTAGCTAACACAAGCCAAACAAAAATAGCCGCTAGTGAGCGGCTATTTTTAATTATCTAAACGAAGTTTCTATTACTCTTTCTACTTCTTTGTCTCTTCAACCACGGCTTTCATCAATACCGAGGTATCCATACGGCCTTGTCCTTGGGCAGACAGTGCCTTGTATGCGTTGTTGGTTTTTTCCGTCAAAGGAAGTTGGATGCCTTGGCGCTCTGCTTCATCTAAGCAGAAACCTAAATCTTTGATCATCCAATCAATTGCAAAGCCAAAATCGAACTTGTCTTGCGCCATTGTGGTTGCGCGGTTTTCCATCTGCCATGAACCAGCTGCGCCGTTTTTCAGGCAATCAACCAGAGTTGGGATATCCAAACCTGATTTTTCAGCAAGTACCAAGCCTTCAGAAAGGCCATTCAGTACGCCTGCAATGCAGATCTGGTTAACCATTTTCGCGCGTTGGCCTTGGCCGACTTTACCCATCAGAACCGACGACTTACCGTAAGCTTCGAACACAGGTTGAAGGTCATTGAATAGCGCTTGTTCGCCGCCACACATAATAGTTAACACACCATTTTCTGCGCCCGCTTGGCCACCAGACACTGGTGCGTCCATAAAGCGAACACCAGCTTGCTTCGCTGCCACTTCAAGCTCTTCAGACAGCACAGCAGACGTTGTGGTGTGATCGACAAGAATCGCGTTTGGCTTCATTGCAGCCAATGCGCCTGTTTCGCTGGTTGTCATGCTGCGAACGTCGTCATCGTTACCTACACAAACCAATACCACGTCAGCTTCTGCTACACATTCAGCCACAGATTCTGCCGCTTTACCTTGGTGTTTATCAGCCCAGTCTAGCGCTTTGCTGTGAGTGCGGTTAAATACCGTTACTTCAAAACCGGCTTTGACTAGGTGGCCTGCCATTGGGAAGCCCATAACGCCTAGCCCGATAAAACTTACTTTCATTTCTTTCTCCTTTTATTTGACCGAGTCATCGCTATGAAAAGATCGAACACTCTCAATCAATGCATCAATAAGCAAGGTCAAAGCCTTTGGCTGATATTTTCTTTCTTTGTACACTAAATACGCTTGGCGATCACCCCGATGGTACTCAGGGAGCACTTGAATCAGATTCATCTCAGGGGATACATGACGAAAAGGCAATGAAGCAAGCCCCAAGCCTTTTTGCGCCGCCGCCGCCACCGCATGGATATCGTTGACGATGAACTTGGGTTTAATCGTGATCATCTGCTCTAAGCGGTCGGATTTGTAGAGCGGCATATCAAACACATCATCGACATTAATCCAATCTTGCAGCTCCAAATCGTTCGGCTTTCCTATTGTTTCACGCGAATCCAAATATTCTTGGCTCGCGAAAAATCCGTGTTTGGCCTTGAAAAGCGGACGAGCAATCATGCCTTCCATATCCGAGATTTTAAACGTGATCAGTAAGTCACGATCGGTCTGCGGAATAAGCTGTTGCTGGCTCAGAGTTAGGTCGAGTTGAACGTTTGGATATTGAGTGAGGAATTGCTCTACTGTCGACCGTAGAAAGCCACTATAGAAGTTATGAGGCACTGCGAGCTTAATCTTACCTTGGATAGCATCACGCTCTTCCAACAAGCTATTAAAGCCTTGATGGATAGACTCCATGCCACTGCTCAGTGCAGCAAAGGCCGCCTCGCCGTCTTTAGTGGCCACCAGCTCACGACCTTTCTTTTCTAAAAGTCGGATATTCAGGCGATCTTCCAATGCGGTTAGCCTACGCGACATAGTCGACACTGGGAGTTGCAGCCGTTTAGAAGCCGATAGCAAAGAGCCCTCTTCAACCACTGCACAGAATAAGAACAGATCATCAATGTTTCCAAATATGGAATTCATACTTCTATATGTGCCTATTTTTCTCATTAATGGATAGATATAACCTTATCTTATCAACAACAGAAAATCACGGGAGAACACAGTATGAACAACAAACAATTTTGGGTAACCGCGATTTTATCCTCCCTGACCATGGCGACTATCATGTCTGGGTTAATTTCTGGCTACAAAATGGGATTCAGCCCCGAGTGGCCGCCAATCTGGCTGCAAAGCTTTTTCATTGCTTGGCCGTGTGCATTGGTACTGAGTTTTACTCTACTGCCTCAGGTTAGAAAATTTTCCAGTTGGGTAACGACACCTAGAGTAAAGAAGTCAGGCAATAGTGACTTGCTAGATTCATTATAAATCAATTAGTTACAATTAACCCTTCCGGTATTAGACCAAAGTTCGATAACTAAAAAATAATACAACGCCCCGCAAAAGGGCTTTAAATAATAAATTGCATTAATAAACACAACGTGCCCAACATCACAAATAAATATGAAATATTAATCATATTCAAACAGATTATAGATAAATGAATCTGGATTGATAGAATGCCAACGCTATCAATATAAGGAACTTAAAATGAAAAAAACAACGTTAGCTTTGGCTATCATGAGCACATCAATTCTAGTTGGTTGCAACGATAACAATGATGGTGGCTTACCTTCTTCAGGCGCTCCAGCAGAAAAGATAACCAGCGACTACAACTTCATAGACGAACCTGTGAAAGGGCTTTACTATAAATCGGCGAGTCAATCTGGATGCACAAATGAGGGGGGTACCTTTTCAATTGTCGCGGGAGAGTCAGTAGATTTCTATATCGGACGTTGTGATAGCAATAACGAGCCAACGCTTACAGATAACGACGTTAAAATTGGCACAGTGAGTGCTCCTTCAACGTATACAACACCATACGATCTAATGGTTGCTAGGGCGTGTTGATCTTTGCTGTACATTTTGTGTTCAACAATACATCGGTAGCCACATTAACATGAATGCCAGCGATAACATGCTGGCATAATTCCTTTCTAGCTTGTCATATCTACTTGAAATAGCTCGATAATGCTTAATTCTCCCAAAGGCATTTTCGACCAAGTGACGATACTTGTATAGACACCAATCCATACTGTCTTTGTCTATATCTTGTCCGTAATTGCGTTTAGCAATTACCGTTTCTCCGCCACGTTCCTTAACAAAAGTACGGAAAGGTTCGCTGTCATATCCTTTATCACAAACGATAGTATTAACTTCATCGAGTTGTTCAACTAAGCTTTCGGCATGCACTATATCGTGGCGTTGTCCTTCTGATAAATCAAAGCAAATCGGCAGACCACCACTATCTACGGCTAAGTGAATTTTGGTTGAGTTGCCCCCGCGACTTTTTCCTATTTGCTCTGAGCTTTCAGTAGCTGCACCTGTACTATGCTGATGCGCTCGAACTATAGAGCCATCAAGAAAGACCCATTCAAAATCAGCCATGCTAGATAAGCTTTTGAAAAGTTTATCTAAAATCCCTTTCTTTGACCAAAGATTAAATCGTCTGTAAACGGTACTCCACTCTCCGAACTCAGAGGGTAGATCTCGCCAAGGAATACCTGTTCTCATTCGATAAAGTATTCCTTCAAATGTCATTCGATGTTCAGTTTTATCGTAAATACGACCTGTACTTTTCATAACTTGGAGTAGCAGTTCCCAGCGAATATCAGTTAGCATTGTTCTTGGCATGGTATTGGTTATGGTTTTACTTTTGGCGAAGCAAATTATAACTCTTTACCATGCTGTTCAAAAAACACTCACGAAAGATCAACACGCCCTAATAATTCAGAAAAAGCGAATCCAGTAACCATAGCAACATTATTAAAATCACTTACCAGTGACGCTGGCACAGATAAGTTAGATCTATCTGGCTTACATTTGAATGAGAATGGTGAGGATGTGCGAACCGAACTCCAAGCCCTAATCAATACACCATCAACAGACGCGACTACTGTACTCAATACAGCACTATTCACTAAGCTTACTACCGCAAACACAAGTAAAGCTCAGCCTCTAAAAAACACTAACTTTATGGATAAAGCAGTTGTTGAAGCTGAGTTAAAAACCACTTTAAGCAATATGGGCGGCTCTAACAAATTTGCTTCTTCAGATTTTGCAGGTAAGACAGCAACTACTGAAAACGGAACTGTATATATATTCGGAAGTGATAATGGTCCTGATGGTAGTTTTTCTAGTAAAGGGAAACTGACTCTATCTGATGGTTCAGAAACATTTTGGGGAATTTTAAATCGAGATTTCGGAAAAAATGGAGCAGTTGGTGATTTATACCTTGGGTCCTCCTCTGCAACTATTCGCCTCTTGGATAAAAGAAGCTCTAGTTTGTTAGTTACTGTAAACAACGGTTCTCCGAAAAAATGGGAAATAAAATAAGTGATTAAGCTTAGCAAACACTAAACGAAACCAATCACTTATGACCAAAAAAAACGCCACTTGCAAAACACAAGTGGCGTTATTTATTTAACTTTTCGATTTACATCGTATGTAACTTACAGCTCAGCGTTGTGGTAAACCTGCTGAACGTCATCACAGTCGTCAAGCATGTCTAAGAACTTCTGGAATTTCTCAGAATCTTCTTCAGCTACTGGCGTAGTTGTTTGAGGAACGAAAGTGATTTCCTCAACGTCTAGCGTTAGGTCTGGGAACGCAGCGTTTAGTGCTGTCTTCGTTTTGAAGAACTCAGTCGTTGGAGCGAATACAGTGATAACACCGTCTTCTAGCTCAACGTCAGTCACGTCTACGTCTTCCATCATTAGCGTTTCTAGGATGATCTCGTCATCTTCGCCTGCAAACTGGAATACAGCTTGGTGAGCGAACATGTGAGAAACAGTACCTTCAACACCGATTTTCGCGCCAGTTTTAACGAAACATTGGCGAACGTCTTGGAAAGTACGGTTACCGTTGTCTGTTAAACAGTCAACGATTACGCTTGTGCCACCTGGGCCAAAACCTTCGTAACGAGCTGGTTGGAAGTCTTCACCGCCGCCGCCGTTCGCTTTATCGATCGCTTTGTCGATAACGTGAGCGGGTACTTGGTCTTTCTTCGCTTTAGCAATCAGGTGCTTAAGAGGTAAGTTCATGTCTGGGTCAGAGCTGCCGTTCTTAGCCAGTACGTAAATCTCTTTACCGTATTTAGAATAAACTTTAATTTTTGCGCCTGCAGTTTTCGCCATTGAGGCCTTGCGCACTTCAAAACTTCTTCCCATCGGGATCTTCTCTCTGATTCAATTAACGGTGCAAATTCTAGCAAATTACTGTGTCATTTCAATTCAACAGCTTTGCTGGGTAAGGTTTATCTGCGTTTATGCGACACCCATTACCCGTTTGTATTTTTCTACAGACTGCTCAAACCAAGCCTTTTCTTCTGGATCACCTAGCTTCATTGCTTCTTCAACAATGGCTTCAGGGCCACATTTCGCTTGCTTCAGTTTCCATACAAGAAACGATGCTTGCTTATCCAGTTCGATTTTATTTTTCTCACTGGGTGGAAGGAGTGAAAGGTTGATAGACATTATTAGCCTTCGTCTGTAATACGCTTGGCCGAGAAATATATCATAGAGCAGCCTCATAAAACCAATACTATGAGCAATAGTGGGGGTTGTAGGACGAGAAAGCAGCAAGTCGCTGATGCAGGTCAAGCAACTTTGGGAGAAGTGCATTTGAAAATGGTTAAGACTTTACCGTCTTTTAGTGGAAGTAAAATGAATAGCAATGCGCATACTCATGGATGATACAACCTACAAACGGTTAACTAAAAAGGATTGAATTTATAATCTAGCTAACCATTTGGAAAAACGTGCCCCTCTAACTTAGCAAAGAGTGCATTGCCTTCATGTCATTAATCACACCACTCGTAAACTCTTCTAAATACTGGTGAGAACTGAGTTGTTTAAGTGTACCTGCGTCTATATCCCTGAAAGGAATATTAGGCGAAGCATATTTCCATGCAGGTAGATTTTCATCCGTTGGATACTGTCCGCTAAATTTTAAAGCGAGTTTCTTTTTATCTTCAGCGTGCTTGCTATAAATGCCAAGATACAGATGGTAATCTTGCTCAACGCCAATATAAGTATCAATATACCCTTCAAGCTTCACCCATAAACCTATGTACCTTGAATTACGTTCTTTTTGTACATAAGAACGAATTCTATGCTCCGGCTCATCAGACAGATTAAAAGACTCTTCACTTGATAATTGCCCAAACTCAACTTCTAATTTTTTAGCCAGTAACTTCCACATTGCTAGTTGCGCATCAACATTTATCTCGGTATATGCTTGTTGAATATCAGGGACAATATTAATTAAATCATCGGTAAGTAATAGTTGCTTGAGTTGCTTTAAATAGTCCATATTGTCTGTCTGATGTGTGAGTTTATGAATGAGGTCTAAGTATTGTACAAGGGCCTCACGAAGAGGATTATCTCTCGCTGAAATTTCAATGAGACGTTCTAGCCAGTAACACATGTCTGTATGATAACTAAGAGATACCACTTGCCCCACTAGCTCTTCAGCGCTCTCTTCACTCGCCTCTCTGCCATCTAGCGTAAGGTATATTAGAGTGATATTTTTGTGCTTATAGCCTTCCGCACACATGTACTCGTAATAATTTTTTATTTGACGGTCTTGATCCCCAGCGTAAATTTTATTTTCAATGACAATCGCATGAGTATCAGTTTTTATCAAAATATCGATATTCTTGTATTCAGAAAAGACAGATGCGTTATCGACATCAATGTCCAAATCAAACTGCTCACAAAAACTCTTCAATAAGAGACTTCCATGTTGATGGCTACCTAGTGGGTTTAAAAGATCGCAAACAAACCGAGAATGAAGTCTTACTTCATCAGATTCACTACGAAGAACACGAAAGAGGTTGTATTGAGGCTTTTCTTCATAGCGCTGCTTTAGCAGCTTAAGTGTTAAAAAGAACTGATGATTAATCGATTTCATTAGCTTTCCGCGATTGTTAAAAAGACTTGAGCAAGCTCTTACTTGTCGTTAAAAACCCAGTCAGGAAAGTCACAAACCTAAATGAGACATATTTGATTACCTTAGACTTTTTCAAGAAGGCAATCATGTTTCAGATCAGTTTCAGTGTAAATAAATTTTATACTAACCACACCTAACATAACTAAGAGCTATCATTCTATGGAGTGAAGGCTACATCTAACTTAATCCTATATAAAACTGATTTTGTATGAAAAGTCACAACTATGTTGATATTCCTAGGCGTCACTTGAAGTAATTTACAGATGGGTGATGAAATTAAACCTCGTCAAAATCGGACTAAAGTCCGAGCAAATTAGTCACTATGAGTGCGAACAGGCAGGTTATTTTAATCGTTCATGAAACAGCTTCGAAATTAATGGGTTAAATAGTCCCAAAAACCACCAACATTCACTCTGAGCATTGACAGCTTTTAAGTATAGAAATGAGTGTGGGTGTATAAAACCGACTCCGGCAACAGATAGCGCGTGCTTCGGCCACCAGAACCAGATTTGACTAAGCAGCCATGCTCAATCAAAGAGTTCAAATGACGTGTTGCAGTGGCACTACTCACCTTTGCTACTTTCTGATATTGGCTGGCATTGATACCTTCGGAAAAATCACCATCGAGCATCCTATTCAGCACTTTTACCTGCTCTGTTGTAAGCTTGGTTTGGTCGATACTTCGCCAATAATTGGTCTTATAAACGGTTTGATCGACCTCAGCGAAAACGCCTGTAAACGTCTCGTCTAACGTATCTAAGAACCACATCAACCATTCGCTAATATCGAGTCCACCTTTCTGGGTTCGCTCCAATATCTCGTAGTAATGCTTACGGTTAGCGAGAATCCCCACCGACATCGCATAGAAACGTACCGACTGCTTTTCTGCCTGTGCTAATGCCAAATCAGTCAACAATCGAGTAATACGGCCATTACCGTCATCTAATGAGTGTAAGGTGATAAACCAAAGGTGAGTTATCGCAGCTCTAAGTAAAGGATCGAGTGACTCATCGGTAAGTGAACCATTAAACCATGTGATAAACGCATCTAACTCAGCACCAAGAATATCTCGGCTAGGCGCTTCAAAATGTACGGTCGGACGGTCAATTCTTCCCGATACCACTTGCATGGGAGTATCACCTCTTAGCTGACCTCCGATTACAGGGTTAAAAATGGTGTAACCTTGAGGAAACAGCCTATCGTGCCAATGCAAAATCCTATCAAGCGCTAATGGCTCAGTGAGGTTCTGCACGGCATCCAACATAATTTCGGCTAAGCCATCAGTTTGTTCTGTCGTAGGAAAAGGTCGCTCTTCGCTCACGCCAAGTTTGTTAGCTAAAGAAGAACGAACAGAGAAGGCATTTAGCTTTTCTCCCTCTATCGCACTGGAGTGGACAATGTTCGCTAATAAGGTGTCTAGCATGGTTTGGGTTTGGTCTGCGGATTGAGAGGTTATCTTACCCAATAATATGCCTTGATTAAGACGTACTTCTCTTAACCTCACGCCTATTTTCTGATTATCCCAAACAAAGTCTGGCCAATTATTTTGCTGCCAAATCCACATATTACGCCCCATGATGCGAAAGTATCACTTATTCAACTCATAGTATGAGCTGTTTAAGGTAATTATTCAACTCACATCATGAGCCGAATAATCAGATAATCGCATCACAGAGATAAGAAAGACAGCTCCTCGAAACCCAAAAGTCTATTCACTCACCGCGAACACATCGCAACGTGAGGCGCAGATGAAGTCATTTTTGTGCAGGCCTTTGATTGAGTGGCTCCACCACGTTACAGTCACTTTGCCCCACTCCAATAAGATCGAAGGGTGATGGAACTCTTCTTCTGCTAACTCTGACACTTTGTTGCTGAATGCCCACGCTTGTTTGTAGTTCTTAAACTTAAACACTTTCTCAAGCTGCGGGATGCCGTCTCTTTCGATGATCTGCCAGTCTGACAACTCCAACAGTAAAGATTGTTGTTCATCTTTACTTAGGGCAATCGCTTCGATACTGCAGGCTTCGCATTTTTGTTCATTCAACATGTGTTGGTTCCTTGGGTTCAAAAAGTGGTGGTAGCAACCCCGCATCGATGGCGAGATCAGCTTGCTGTAATAGGTTTTCCTGACTGATTTGGAAGAGCTCAGACAGCTCGTCGATCACGTAATATTTCGGCTGCATGATGTCGATACGATAAGGAGTTCTTAACACCGTTTGCAGATCGAACCGCTCACGAACCGCCAAATCACCACCCAATGCATACATGGTTTCCGCCGGAGACGAGAGAATACCACCGCCATAAATTTTCAGTTTTTGTCCCTCTTTTACTAAACCGAACTCAACCGTAAACCAATACAAACGGGCAAGATAGGCCCGCTGTTTAGATGTGGCGGCTTGGCCTAGTTTTCCATAATGCTCAGTGAAAGCCGCGAAATCGGCATTGGTGAGCATGGCACAGTGGCCGAAAATTTCATGAAAGAAATCAGGTTCTTGTAAGTAATCGAACTCATCTCGCGTTCTCAGAAATGTCGCAACTGGGAATTTTTTATTGGCGAGCAAATCAAAGAATCGGTCGAAATCGATCAATGCGGGCACAGGCTGAACCTGCCAACCTGTTGTTTCCATTAGCACCTTGTTTATCTCTGGAAGCTGAGGGACTCTGTCTAATGGCAGATCCAGCAGGGTCAAACCGTGCAAATAAGCATCGCATGCGCGGTCATTAATGACGTCCAGTTGCCTTTTCACTAAGTCGTGCCAAATGGCGTCTTCTTCGAGGCTCCACTCAACCCATCCCTCTTGGCTCACGGGCTTAGAATGATATTGAGTCATTACACACCTCCTTTCGAATGTCTCACTTTAAGCCTATCTCCACTCCTTATATCCGCCAATTTGCGCGATTTTTCGAAATAAGCAATTGTGTAACATTTTATTTACACAGTTCCGCCGCACCCTTATTTTGCTGATCTTTTGACTTTGTAAAACCTAAATACCAGACTGAAATCGTTAACGTTTTGTTAAAGGTAAAGGAATGCACGAAAGCAATAAGCCAGTTTGGCAGCCTAGCGACCAGCGTATCGCACACGCCAACGTAACCCGATTTATGGATAGCCTCACTCTGTCAGGATTAAAGCCACAAGACTTAGGGCTTGAGACGGAATGGAAAAACTACACGGTGCTTCATCAATGGTCTGTGGAACATCCCGAGTCGTTTTGGCAGAACGTTTGGCAGTTTTGTGGAATGGTGGGCTCGCAAGACAGTATTGATAACGCACAAAGAGAGCTCATCAAAACTCAAGGCGAGAGCCGTTGGCAACAGTCAAAATCGAATCGCGATGCGGTGTGGTTTCCTAATGCTCAAGTTAACTACGCCGAAAACTTGCTCCATTCAGCAAAAGCGTTGCCAAACGAGCTTGCGATTTGGTTTGAGAATGAGCGTGGCGAGCATCAAAGCTACACATGGCAAAACTTGTGTAAGGAAGTATCTAACGTTCAACAATGGCTTGTCGATAGCGGCGTGGGGCAAGGTGATATAGTTGCTGCATATACGCCCTACCTGCCACAAACCGTGATTGCGATGTTGGCAACCACCAGCTTAGGGGCTATTTGGACATCGACCTCGCCTGATTTTGGCGTCGAGAGCGTGATTGAGCGATTTGGCCAAGTGAAACCTAAGGTGCTTTTCACCTGTGACGGCTACACCTTCAATGGCAAGACGTTCGATATGACGGACAAAAACCGTGAAATCATCGAACACTTAAACGAATTAAAACAGGTGTGTCAGGTCGGCTATTTAAAGAACAATGATTTTGAGCATGACGTGTCACTCCAAAACTGGCACAGCATCATCAATCAGTATCAACCAAAACCTCTTCGATTTACTCGTGTCGGCTTCAATGAACCTCTGTTTGTACTCTACTCTTCTGGCACCACCGGCAAGCCAAAATGTATTGTGCATTCTGTTGGCGGCACCATCATCAACCACCTAAAAGAGCATCAACTTCACTGCGATATTAAACCAAGAGATCGCGTGTTCTACTACACCACTTGTGGTTGGATGATGTGGAACTGGCACGTCTCTGCGCTCGCCAGCGGTGCTTGTTTGGTGATCTTTGATGGTAGCCCGGTTTATCCGCAACCTAGCGTTCTGTGGGATTTAGCGCAGCGCACCGATGTGTCGCTGTTTGGCACCTCAGCCAAGTATCTAGAAGCGATCGAGAATGCAGAGCTCTCACCGATCGACAATCACTCTCTTCCCCACTTAAGAACACTGTGCTCGACGGGTTCAGTGCTCTACCCTGAGCAATTCGATTACGTCTACAAACACATCAAACAAGACCTGCATTTAGCCTCAATTTCTGGAGGGACAGATATTTGTGGCTGCTTTGTTTTAGGCAATCCAATCTCGCCAGTGTATCGCGGAGAGTGCCAACAAGCCGGGCTCGGCGTCGACATCAAGGTGTTCAATTCGTCTGGTCACAAGGTTAATCATGAACGTGGCGAACTGGTGTGTACAAACTCCCTCCCCAACTTCCCTGTTGGCTTCTGGAATGACACCGGAGAGCGCTACCACAGCACTTACTGGGACAAGTTCGATAATGTGTGGCATCACGGTGATGAAGTCGCACAAAGCGTGCATTGTGGCTACCTGTTCTACGGGCGAGGAGACACCACACTCAACCCTGGTGGTGTGCGAATTGGGACTGCTGAAATCTATCAACAAGTGAACACCATTGAGGGCATTGTTGACTCGATAGCAGTCGGTAAAGACATCGACCGCAATGAGCAGATATGGTTGTTTGTTCAACTACAGCAAGGTGTGGATCTAGATGATGGGCTACTGACAGCCATCAAAAGCAAACTCAAATCCTCTTGTTCACCAAGGCACGTGCCAAGCCAGATATTTGCAATCAGCGATGTGCCAAAAACGCGCTCAGGCAAGTTGGTGGAGTTGGCGGTGAAACAGGTTGTAAATGGTAAGGATGTAGAAAACCTCGGGGCAATTGCTAACGCCGAGGTTTTGGAAGAAATAAAGCGCGTTGTTTCGCTTTAGCGTTAGCGTTAAGCCCTAGAAAGTGGCTAACTATCTCCAATTTTCACTTGGCTGTCAGATAACATCTAGAGTAAAGGCAGCCGATTGAAAACCAAATCGAAGCCAAACAGATGAGCTCATGAACCCTCTCATCTGTTTGGCTTCGTGCCTTTTCTAAAGCTCTTAATGCGATCTGAACGTCATATTTAAAACAAAATTTGAAAATTAATAATTTTATAGCCAGAGATAATATTCACTAAAGACGAATCATTTATACAAAAAAAGAGTCCACCACTGGATTGTATCCAAGCTTATGGATATTTAATCGAATTATAATAACTCCCGTTTCCACAGCTCCATTTCTAGTGAAATGATAATTTGATAGCTATCACATTTAGAACAGTTATTTTCCCATACTATCTCGGCATGTTAATTACTTAAGAGTAATTAACAAAACTAGTCACTCCTATTAATAAGCTTGAATTTAATTAGAAACAAGCGGTTAATCCCTACGTAAAATAAATAAAATCATTATTAAATGATCGGAGACATTATCATGCGCATAGTATTAGCTTTAGGCGGTAACGCTCTTTTAGCAAGAGGCCAAGCATTAACGGCTGAGAACCAACGTGAAAATATAATCAAATCAGCGGCGAGTATTGCTGCGATAGCACGCGAGCATGAGATTGTTATCGTTCATGGTAATGGCCCACAAGTAGGTTTGTTGATGGAACAAAACGCGGCTTATAGCGAATATTCGCCAGAGACGACACCATACCCAATGGATGTACTCGGCTCTCAAACCTGTGGCATGGTGGGCTACATGTTACAACAAGAGCTCAGAAACATTGACCCTGAATTAGACGTAGCGACGCTAGTCACGCAAACTGAAGTATGCAAAAAAGACCCTGCGTTTGCTAACCCGACTAAATTTGTTGGCCCTGTATATACAGAGCAACGAGCTAAAGAGTTAATGGCTCAAAGCACAATGCAGTTTAAAGCTGATGGCGAGTACTACCGACGCGTTGTGCCTTCTCCTATGCCAAAAAGCATTGTTGAAATTCAGCAAATTGAAACTCTTCTAGATACAGAAAACCTTGTTATCGCTTGTGGCGGCGGCGGTGTTCCCGTGAGTATTGAGCAAGGTAAGAGTACTGGCGTAGAGTGCGTCATTGACAAAGATCTTACGGCTGAACTACTCGCTGAAAAAATCCATGCCGACTTATTTATTATCTTAACCGATGGTTCGATTTTCCGTAACTATGGTAAAGAAGACCAAGCAGAAATGAAGCAAGCAACGCCTGCTGGTTTAGCAGAATTTTCATTCCCTGCTGGTTCTATGGGGCCAAAAATTGATGCCGTTTGCAAATTCGTTGAAGCTGGCTTAGGTAATGCGGCGATTGGTTCATTATTTGATTTAGATAAAATAATCACCAATGAAGCTGGCACTCTGATAACGAAAGGCGAAGGTATTGTTTATTACTAAGATTATCGAGTGATAACCACCACTAATATATATATTATTACAAGCCTCTTATTTAATTATAATGAGGCTTATTTTATTAGTGCCATTTCAATGCTATATGAGATAAATATTCATAAAGTTGGAAATTAAACCTAACAATAATGAATACATAATATCTTTAAATATACCAAAGCGTAATTATAACGAGACTTCATCCAAATAATGTTTCCAGTTCATTAAAAAACAATTCAATACGTTCACATCGGTGTATTCGCATCCGCTTGGTTCTCTGGCATCGCATCAATAAAAGCGGGCAACTGATTACACGCTTCGACAATCGAATTAATTAGCGGATACGGCGACATATCAACATCAAAGCGCAACGCGTTATACACCTGCGGCACTATGCAGATATCGACAATGCATGGTGAATCCGTGAGGCTACACACCGAATCACCGTGTGTTTTTCGGTGTTTGGCCAGCTTCTCTTCTAACGCTGAAAACCCTTGGCTCATCCAGTAACGAAGCCAATCCATTTTCGCCTCTTGCTCGCACGACAATTCTCGCTCCAAATATTGCAACACGCGCAGGTTATTAAGAGGATGAATTTCCATCGCAATATCCTGAGCCATCGCCAGTGCTTGATAGCGCAGTGGTGTTTGCTCAGGAATCAGCGAGACTTCCGGGCTACTCTCACAAGAATAGTGCTCATCGAGATACTGAAGAATAGCCAGTGACTGATTGAGTTGAACGTCACCATCCACCAGCACAGGCACTAATTGGCTGGCATTGAGCTCGCGATATTGTGGATCATGTTGCTCGCCGCCATTACGCACCAAGTGCACCGATTTAGACTCATAGTTGAGTTGCTTTAGGTTCAACCCAATACGCACTCTATAGGCAGCCGAAGAGCGCCAGTAACCGTAAAGTAAAATGTTCTTGTTCACGATGCTCTCGCTCATACTGAAACCCTATTACGTGGATTATACCGCTCGATACTGGCTCACTTTTTGGTCTATCGAACCAAAAATGGAATCACCCGCCTCATCAAACATCTCAAGCTTGATCGAGTCACCAAACGACATAAATTTAGTCGAAGGTTTACCATCGCGGATGGTCTCTATCATACGAACTTCAGCAATGCATGAATAACCCACACCGCCCTCGGCAATTGAGGTGCCATGGTCTGTGCCTTGCTTATTGGAAACCGTACCCGAGCCAATGATCGCACCGGCCGATAGTGGGCGAGTTTTCGCAGCATGGACTACTAGTTCAGCAAAGTTGAAAGTCATATCGACGCCCGCATTAGGACAACCAAAAGGCTGGTCGTTGTAGGTCGATATCAGTGGTAGATGCACCTTGCTGCCTTTCCACTGTTCGCCAAGCTCATCAGGTGTGACGGCAACCGGAGAGAACGCCGAAGACGGTTTAGACTGGAAGAAGCCAAAGCCTTTCGCGAGCTCAGCCGGAATCAAACCGCGCAGCGACACATCGTTCACCAACATCAGTAATCGAATCGACTCGTGCGCCTGTTTAGCACTGGCACCCATTGGCACGTCACCGGTCACAATCGCGACTTCGCCCTCGAAATCGATGCCCCACTCGTCGCTGGCAAACTCGATGTTGTCACGAGGGCCGATAAAGGCATCTGAACCGCCTTGATACATTAATGGATCGACCCAGAAGCTTTCTGGCATTTCAGCACCACGTGCTTTACGCACCAATTCAACGTGGTTTACATACGCGCTGCCATCAGCCCATTGATAAGCACGTGGCAGAGGCGATTCACAATACTGAGGTGCAAACACTTCACTGCCTGTCACATGCCCGTTGTTTAACGAGGTGTATAACTCTTCTAACTGAGGTGCAACGCTGTCCCAGTTATCCAAAGCCACCTGCATGGTTGGCGCCAGATGCATCGCATGGAAGATTTCAGTGGCAGCTACACACTGTTTGAGATCTTTACTCACGACCATCAATAAACCATCGCGAGTACCATTTTTCTTGGTTGCTAATTTCATCCTTGTTGCCCCTTACTTCTCTTGCCAACTGTAGACATATTCTTTGTTCTCAACACTATCGAGTTCGTCAGAGAACTGCAGCGCATGGCGAGTATCGATCATCACCGCCACTTCATCGGTAAACTTCTTCTTATGCGCCTGACCTGCCTTAAACGCTTTAGGGTGAGGTCCATGAGTGAAGCCTGCTGGATGGAAGGTCACCATGCCCGCTTCAATATTGTCGCGACTGAAAAAGTCACCAGCGTGATAGAACAGCACTTCGTCGTAGTCATCATTGTTGTGGTAGAACGGCACTTTCAGCGCTCCGGGATCGCTCTCTATCGGGCGTGGTACAAAGGTACACACCACAAAGCCTGCGCCCACAAAGGTCGTGTGTGCAGACGGTGGCAAGTGGTAACGATGTGACATCAGCGGTCTGATATCGCGCCAATTCACTTTCACCACCGCTAAGTCGCCATGCCAACCAATCGCATCCAATGGATTGAACGGATAGGTGATCACGCTGACTTTTTCGTGACGCTTCACCTGAACCTGAGTCTGGTTTTCAGAATACTGAGCGCGGAATTGATCATTGATCGATGGAATTTCAAGAACCGCCGGATCAAACACCGCATGATTGCCGACCATGCCTTTCTCTGGCAAGGAATAAGCCGCGTCGGTGTTCTCAATCATCAAGATGAACATCGGCTCGCTAGGCTCCAAGCGCCAATTGGTTGAGCGCGGGATCATCACGTAATCCCCTTCACTCACCGCTAGATGACCATAGTCACAATAAAGATCGGCGCTGCCTTGGTGAATGAACAGCAGCTCATCACCGTCAGAGTTACGCACCAAGACATCCATCTTGTCATCCATGCGCCATACGCGGATTTTGCAGTCCGCGTTGTGCAAAAGATGAGGCACCGCCCAAGGGGTTATCTGGCTGGCTTTTTCCACCAGCGTAAAATCAAAAGCGCGAGGACGTAAATCGCCCTCCCACTCCGACCAACCTGTTGGGGCATGTTGGTGATGAAAGTGAGCAGCAGGGCCGAAGAAACCACTTCGGCCGGCTTCTCGCTCATAGATTGCCTCTTCGGGGAAGTCGGCGTGAGCTTGTTTAGAACACACACCCTCCCGATGAGGAAACGAGATCCATTTATGCATCGTCTAATACTCCTCGACGAATCTGGTCCTCTTCAATCGATTCAAACAGCGCCTTGAAGTTACCTTCGCCAAAGCCTTCGTTGCCTTTACGCTGAATGATTTCAAAGAACACAGGCCCGATTACGGTCTGCGTAAAAATTTGCAGCAAAATGCCGTCTTTGGTCGGTGCGCCATCAATCAAAACACGCAGGTCGCGAAGCAGATCAGTGTCTTCACCGTGGCCTTTCACACGATCGTCAACTTTCTCATAGTAGGTATCTGGGGTTGGCATAAAGTCCATGCCGCGATCACGCAGAGTCTTCACTGTTTGGTAGATGTCATCCGTTGCGAGTGCGATGTGTTGGATACCTTCGCCGTTGTATTCGCGAATAAACTCTTCGATTTGTGATTTGTCGTCGGAAGACTCATTGATAGGGATACGGATTTTGCCACACGGTGAGGTCATGGCGCGGCTCACAAGGCCTGTCAGCTTGCCTTCAATGTCGAAGTAACGAATCTCGCGGAAGTTACCAAGACGCTCATAGAACCCAGACCATACATCCATATTGCCTTGCTTAACGTTGTGCGTGAGGTGGTCGATTTCATACAAACCAACATTGGCTTCGGCCATGCGCTGTTCCGCATCGTCATAGAATCGGAAGTCGACGTCGTAGATGCTCTGCTTGCCATAACGATCCACAAAATAGAGCAGGCTTTCACCGATGCCGTAAATGGCAGGAATGCTCAGTTCCATCGGCCCTATTTCTGTCTTGTACTCTTCACCACCGCCCTTAAACGCTTGCTCCACTGCAACTGTTGCTTCGTTGACACGAAAAGCCATGCCACACACCGATGGCCCATGCACTTTAGCGAACGCTTCCGCTTGGCTGTGAGGCTGTTCATTGACGATAAAGTTGATGTCACCTTGTCGATACAGCCAAGCCTCTTTTGAACGGTGCTTGGCGATCTCAGCAAAACCAAGTGACACAAACAGCGCTTTAAGTTGCTCAATTCCCTTGTGGTCAACGGCCGTGTATTCAACAAACTCGAATCCATCCGTGCCAAGCGGGTTGTATGACTCCACCATGAACTTTCTCCTTGTACCTATTGGTTTTGTGTTGTGTGTTTTTTGTCCTTAATTAAATTTGGCCCACAAGCCGAGATAATGGAATGGGTGGAGGAAAATGGGCAATTTCGATGAAACTCTGTCAATTTGTAAAATATTTGTTACACACAAACCATCAAGACAAGAAAGTGAGTGCTATCAAGGGATTGAAAGATGGTGGTTTGATTTACAGCAGAGCAAGATATGTTATTGAATTGTTACATACATCCTTTTGTCAGCTAACGTAATAAATCGAACATTAGACTGATGATGCAAAAAAGCCGCTGTAGTCAGCGGCTTGATGAGTTCTAGAGCGAACCTAATTCGAAGATAAGATTCTGTTTAATCCCAGTCGAGGATCGACCAATTCGGTTGATCAGCCAGTGCTTTCAAACGCGGGCATGGGTTTACCAAATAGGCAAAATCAGCGTGTTCACACAAAGGTAAGTCGTTGATTGAATCAGTATAAAAGTGAATGTCTGAGTAGTTAGTTTCTTGATTGTCTAACCACTCTTTTAAACGGGTGACTTTACCTTCACGGTAGCTTGGCACACCTGATATTTGAGAAGTAAAACGGCCTTGGTTTTCAATCAAGTCGATACCGAGTGCGTTCTCAATACCAATCTTGCGACCGACCGCTTCTACTAGGAAAGTGACGCTGGCAGAGATGATCAACATGTCGATATCATCATTCTCAAGCTGCTCAATCAAGGGTTTCGACTGCTTGAACTGTCTAGGCAAAATATGCTGTTCAACACACTCTTCCACCAATGCGGTGACTTGCTCTGTTGGCATATCGGCCAAAGGCTGCATGGAAAACGTGAGGTAATCTTCCATGTTCAGTTTGCCTTCCGAATACAAGCCCATTAAGCGCTTATCTTCTTCAATAAAGTTGGGCGCTGTGGCAATGCCCTTTTCAACCAAGAACTCATTCCAGAGCATCGCTGCATCGGCATTGATCAGCGTTTCATCCATATCAAATACATACAAAGGTTTGAACATCTTAGGCTCTCACAGGTTGAATTTCGTTAAGGTTAAAACTAAACCATAGTTCTAGTTGGCTGCATGCTATAACGGGATTGTGACATTAAGAGCATATTTTCGTGGCAGTTGTATTTCACGGCTATGACAATCACCACATGCTTGTTTTCTTAAATACAACAGCTTATGGATTCAATCAGTATTGATACACATAGTTATTTAACTATATGTATTTAAATAACTATGTGTATTTAGCTAACGAGATGTATTGGCTAACCAAGTGCTCATTAGCAAAAAAAAAGAAACTCCGACTGATTCTGTCGGAGTTTCTTATAGAGCTGGATATGCTTTAGCGAGACATCAGCTAATTGAACCTAAACGATTTTCTGCTCATGTTCCTTGTTCGACTCAGTTCCTTTCGACAAGAAACTGGCAACGATCTCTCTCAGTTTCCCTTGATTGACGGGTTTTGGTAAAAATTCATCCATACCCACATCGAAGCACAAATGCTTATCTCGTTGCACAACGTTGGCCGTCAGCGCAACGATAGGAATGTGTTTAGAGGTTCCTTCTTCGAGCGCTCGGATCTGCTTGGTCGCTTCGAAACCATCAAGAACTGGCATCTGGCAATCCATGAAAATCATCACATAGTCATTGGTCTTAAATTTCTCGACACCAATTTCACCGTTGTCTGCAATATCCACCTCAAACCCCAGCTTCTTAAGCATCATTTTGGCGACTTGTTGGTTCACTCTAGAATCTTCAACGACTAAAACCTTACCACTAAACGGAGCAGCAACTGGTTTTGGCTCTTCTTTGATTGGAGCTTGTTTGTCTATTTGTGTCGTTCTAACAGAAGCAGATGTTGTAGCTTCAACAGAACTCGATGATTTGGTTAATGGCACAGGTTGATTATCTTTAAACGCTACCTCACCTCGATTTGGATAGGTAAAGGTTGAGGTATCAGCCGATCTCGCCAGGACTTCACTCAGCGTCCATTTAAGCTGATTATCTTGATAAGGGCGAGCAATGTAGGCAACAAAACCCACTTGTTTGGCACGTGCTTCATCCTGTTTTCGAGGATCGG
The DNA here is from genome assembly GCF_024347315.1 of Vibrio atlanticus. Lineage (NCBI taxonomy): Bacteria > Pseudomonadati > Pseudomonadota > Gammaproteobacteria > Vibrionales > Vibrionaceae > Vibrio > Vibrio atlanticus. The sequence goes on from NZ_AP025461.1 coordinate 291,548, forward strand.
CAGAAATCATCACTAGCTTCGGACAAGCTTTGTCAAAACGCTCAATCAAACTTCTTGCTAATTGGAATCCATCAATAGACGGCATCACTTTATCAATCAGCACCAGATCATAAGGCGATGACTTCGCCACAGACTCTGAAACAAGCTCTAACGCTTGGGTGGCGGTTTCACAGCACTCAGACTTAACGCCGAATGATTGAAGTTGTGTTGAGGTAATACGCATGTTCAACTGGCTGTCATCAACCAGAAGTACCGAGACTTTATTAAAATCGATGTTGCTCTCGTCAACGTCTAAGCTCGGGTCAAAGTCAGCGGTAAAGTAGAATGTACTTCCCTTACCTACGACACTGGTTAGCTCAAGCTTACTGCCCATTAAGGTCACGATCTTATCGCATATCGTAAGACCAAGCCCCGTGCCTCCGTAGATGCGGGTGGTGCTGCCGTCGGCTTGTTGAAACTTATCGAATACCGATTGTTGCTTGTCTTCTGCGATACCAATACCACTATCGGTCACCTCAAATTTCACTCTGAGCTTCTGTTCCGGCTCTATGACTTCTTCTAAACGAAGTGAGAGCATGACATGACCATGTTCGGTAAATTTGATGGCATTCCCGACTAGGTTATTCAGTACTTGTCTTAACTGAGTGCCATCGCCAATCACCATGGTTGGGATCTTAGGATCAATCGCCAGTTGGAATTTGAGCCCTTTTTGCTCGGCTTTAACTCTGAAAGTCGACTCTACATCGGCAGCAATACCCATCATTTTCATCGGTTCTTGCTGAAGCTCTAAACGACCCGCTTCAATCTTCGAGTAGTCCAGAATATCATTGATTAAATCGAGTAGAGTAAGCGAAGAGGTGTTGAGCATGTCGACATACTCTTTTTGCTCTTTCGGCATATCCATTTCAGAAAGCAGTGATGAAAGCCCAATAATCCCGTTCATTGGAGTGCGGATTTCGTGGCTCATGTTGGCAAGAAATTCACTCTTGTTACGGTTCGCTACCTCTGCAGTATCTTTAGCTTTTTCCAATTCTTGGTATTGTTGGCGAATACGTTCAATCGACTGATTGTAGCTGCTCTCTAGTGTCGAAATCTCATCACTGTATGTAGAGTTAGTGGGTGTTAAAAATCGCGGTTTGTTGTCTTCAACCTGTTGATGGTTGATCTGAGAAGACATGGTCATTAAGCGCTTGACTACAAGGCGATAGACGATGGTTAAACACACCAGAGACAATAAGAAGATTTTAACTGCTTCGAATGCGAGCAATAATAAGACCCGGTCTTCAAAGTCGTTGAGAATCATACTCAGATCAGACTGCACCGTGAGCGTCGCCAGTTGGAACTCTGAGCCTCCCATCTGATACACCATATCCCAAGATTGAGAATAAGACTGACCGGACGTCTGTTGACCTAATTCTAAAATTTTTTCATCGGGGCTTTCTATTAACAGATAACTGACCGAGGGTAAGCGGGAGATACCTTCAGCTTGCACAAACAGTTGCTCTCGGTCTTCAACCCACAAACTGGCGGTTAAGCCAGAAAGATAACCATCCTTAACTTGTTCGATCTGAGAACTGATAAAAGAAACTCGATTTTGGTACTCCACATACAAACCTAGACCTGTCACTATGACTGTGAATAAGGTACTGATTGCGATGATTACCCCGATCAACTGTCGGGAGAGTCCAATATAGCGTTTTCCTTTATTCACCATACAAAAATTACCATTATTGTTATCCTAGCAAACTACAATTACTCAACTAGTATAATAGTAGTCATTCATCAAATAACTAGGGAAGGTTATGAAAAAACATCTAATAGTTGCATCCATAGTCAGTTTGTTTTCAAGCAGTTATGCTTTTGCAAGCGAACCTGTTCACTACTACATTATTGCAAGCCAAGCGCAACCTTTTCAGATCGAAACTGACGGGTCATCTCACAGAGGAATGGTTTCGGATATTGTTGAAGCCGTATTTGACGACAGCCAATACGAGATCGATTACCACACCTACCCTTTCAACCGAATGATCGATAAGCTCGACGCTAGAGAGAATCCAAACTGGGTCACCTATGGCAGCCCAAGTTGGGGAAATATCCAATCTGTAAACCTGTCTAAAGATCCGATTTACAATGTAAAACATGTGTTACTCAGCAGCGGCAAGAAGCCATTTGAGTTCAACACTATCGATGATTTAAACGGAAAAGCGGTGGTATTGCTGGTGGGGTTTGAATATCCAAATCTAGAGCCTTATATCCAACAAGGTAAGCTTAACGAAATTCGAGTTAAAGACTACAGCGCGGCTTTTCGTGTATTAAACCGAACTCCGGGTGATACCGTTTTTGTTGAAATGGAATCTCGAATCAAATACAACCTAAATGAACAGAAACTCAGTATTGATGACTACCAGATGCAAGAGTTTGGCTCAGTGATCAATAACTACCCCATCCATTTAGCATTTGACCCTGAGATGGATCCTAAACTGCAAAGCTTCATCGACCAGCGCCTCGACCAAATGAAAGACGATGGTCAGCTCAACGACATTGTACAAAACTATCTATAGCACTTGGCTAGCTCTAACTTGATTAGTCAATTGCCCATGAATGACTTCGCGACACGTTTTTGTACTTTGGGTCAACCTTAGAAAACTGACAATAAAAAGGCCGTTCTGTAAGCTTACAGAGCGGCCTTAATTTATTAGTGATAGATCACAAACGTATCCATAGAGCTCGAGTCGATTAATTCAATGCGAAACGATCAAATTCAGCTCCTGAGTACGAAGCTCTTGTCGTACTGCCATCAGAATCTTGCCTAAATGGTTCTCGCCGGTTCCATCGCCACCATCCCCCCAGAAGTGGTCTTTGTGCGAATGTTCTTTGATCACCGAATCTCCGGTATTAGTAAGAAACAACGCAAACTGTGGGTTCTGCCTGAACTTCTCTGTGACAATGAACTGCATCACTTCAACACGAATGTCATACCAATCTTCCCGAACTTGGTCTTCATAATCACGGCTTAAAGAGAATGCTTCAGCAGGAGTCGAGGCTTCGAGAATGGTGTTACGCAGCGCTTGAGAGGCAAACTTCATCGCTTGATAATAATGCTCGCTGGTTGCCCAAACTTGATCGTCGATTTTGATAGGACAAGCGGCAAAATTTGACAGGTACCCGTTTGGATCTTCAGGTTCATAGAACAGCACTTCTTTGGCTTTAGCCACCGAATTAGACATAGCCTTCTCCTTACCAACAACATCGCATATTTTTGCTTTAACTTTAAAATTAGTGGCGTTGCATATAACTGTCAAACAACTTAGTTAAAGAGTATGCCAAGGGCATGTTTTTAGTCGAGAACAAGTAATGTAGAGGAAGGACAATGGATTTAAATGGTGAGAGGCAAGGAGCATGGTTTACTTATAAAAAGCACAAATTTCTTTAAAAAAGGCATATAAATCAAAGGGTGGCGGTGCGCCACCCTTCTAAATGCAATGGGAATTGTTAATGAATTAGACCTAGCTCCCTCGCTTCTTCCAGACTAAAACCGCTTTCTCTAATTTCTCTTAGAGCTTCAATACGACGACGAGCTTCAGCAGACTTCATTTTCTTTTCTGGTTTGAAAGATACTTCTTCTTCAGCATCCCACTTATTTGCAATATTTGTCATTTCATCATGGTTGATAGAATTAATGGACATGTTTTCCTCCGAAAAGCACCATGTAATGGACAGGTAATCTGTAGCAAATGCTATTTCGCTTGTTAAGCAATTCTGTACTGAAATGTGATGATTCCGACGCTTCACAAAGCTAATTAATAAATGCCTCATTTAAACTTTGCCAAAGCCATTTTCTGCCATTACATTTAAAAGATTCCCCATAAGAAATGTGGTTTGATCCACCTCTCATTTTCCTCGTTCTCATTTCCTATTTCCCACTGAAACTTCATGAAATAATCAAAAAATAATTCGAGTCACTTCATTCTTTTTGTGCTCTTCTCTTTCACTAAATTCAACACATGTTAATGATAATAGTTATCAATATCATAACTGAGTGTTTATCATGTCTAGGGAAAATTCAGAGACACCTCTTCTCGAAGTGAAGAATCTATGTGTCGATTACATTACCGATGACGGCGATTTTAATGCCGTAAAATCCGTAAGCTTTAACATAGGCCAAGGCGAGATTTTTGGTTTAGCGGGAGAGTCAGGGTGTGGCAAAAGTACCATCGCATTTGCCATTAACCGCCTGCATAAGCCACCGGCTTTCATCTCTGGCGGGCAAATACTGTTTGGCGGGCAAGATTTGCTGAGCTTATCGGACAGCCACTTGAACACCTTACGTTGGAGTGAGATCGCAATGGTGTTCCAGAGCGCGATGAACTCGCTTAACCCTGTACTGACCATTGAAGAACAGTTTGCCGATGTATTGCGCCACCACAAGGGCATGAACAACGAGCAAGCAAAAGATCGCGCCGAAAAGTTACTCGACCTAGTCAATATCCCTCGCCACCGTCTAACCGAGTACCCGCACCAGTTTAGCGGTGGGATGCGTCAACGTTTGGTGATTGCGATAGCTCTCGCGCTCAACCCTAAGTTGATTATCATGGATGAACCGACCACGGCACTGGATGTGGTTGTACAGCGCGAAATTCTGCAGCAAATACACCAACTCAGAGAAGAGTTTGGTTTCTCAATATTGTTTATCACCCACGACCTCGCACTAATGAGCCAACTGTGCGATCGAATTGCCATCATGCGTCATGGACAGATAGTTGAAGTCAACCAAGCCCATGAGATTCGCAATAACCCTCAGCACTCCTACACCCAAAAGCTATGGAGTTCCTTCCCCAATATTCACGAACACGCTCACGCAACTGCGTGCTAGGAGATCTCCATGTCACAACCTATTTTTCAAGTAAAAAACCTCGTTAAAGAATTCACTGTTGGTGGTGGATTTGGCAAAGAAGAGATCTTTAGAGCACTGCATGGGGTGAGTTTTGATTTACATGCAGGTAAAACATTGGCACTGGTTGGCGAATCAGGCTGCGGGAAAAGCACCTGCGCTCGACTGATGACCAAAGTGTATCCGCCAACAGAGGGAGAAATACTGTTCAATGGCAGAGATATTTCTACCTTAAAAAGTCGTAAAGATATCTTGGATTACCGAAGCCGCGTGCAAATGATATTTCAAGACCCATTTGGCTCACTCAATCCAACCCACACCATTGAACACCACTTAACGCGGCCCCTTAAGATCCACAAGCAAGTTGCTACGAAACAAGCTCTCACAGAGCGTCTCAAAGAGTTGTTAACGCTGGTGGAGTTGCCCATCGAAACTCTCACCAAATACCCTCATGAGCTCAGTGGAGGCCAAAGACAGCGCATAAACTTAGCAAGAGCACTTGCAGTCGGTGCTGAGGTTATCCTTGCCGATGAACCCACCTCGATGTTGGATGTTTCAATACGACTCGGTGTTTTGAACCTAATGCAGAGGATGAAGAAAGAGTTAGGGATAGGTTTTTTGTACATTACGCATGATCTCGCAACAGCACACTACATCGCAGAAGAGACGGCTGTGATGTACAAGGGACAGATCGTTGAGTGGGGATCAACCCAGTCGATCTTAACCAACCCACAACACCCGTACACTAAGTTGTTGATCTCTGCGGTACCGGATCCCGATCTACCATTTGGCGAACTCGTCAAAAATGAGCCAAACTATTCAATAGACGCTGATCGTATTCGTGAACAGAGCAGTGAAATACAGCATGAGATCAAGCAAGTTTCAGATAATCACTATGTTAAACAGTGGGATAACGTTGCATGAATGAACTAGACACTTGGTTAGAGCGGATCGGAAATTGGTACAAAGACCGAAAGCATGATCAAGTGGAGAAGTTAGAGCCTTTGATCTTAACGCCTCCAGATGCACTCTGGGGGCCTTTGATCACGGATGAACAGAGCAAAGGCATCGCATGCTGGTTAGACGGATGCTTGAGAATCTTTACGTTTTATCGATATAAAGATGAAATTCTGACGGCATCGACAAAGCTTCCACCACCAAGCCCACCATCTATCTCAAACGAACTTTGTGGCTCGCACCATCAGGAAAAAGCTTTCCAATACCTGATGTTTGCCTATAGTAAGCTTCAAGCTGTGTCTTGTAATCCAAAATCAGAACCTGACTTACAAGAGTGGTGTACACAGCGGCTACAGCACTTGTGTGTATTGGCTTTGGAGTTTACCAACCAACAACAAGAACCGCGCTGGAAAGAAGAATCAGAAAAATTGATCGAATCGCATGTACGCTTTATGGCAAGTCAACACCAGAACGATGATCAAGGTATAGCTCTACGTCAACTGCACTGATCCACTCCTTGTTCAACCCCTGTTCGATCAAGCATCAAAGCTGAACCCCATCAAAAATAAGCACCTTAGAAAGCATGATCTCACCTTGATCATGCTTCAGGAGCGGACTCCATAAGCTGTAGAATTTAAATGGTAAGCTTTTGAATGTTAATGATTAGCCGAATTACAGGCAAAAAAAAAGCGAGTCCCTTAGGAACTCGCAAAAATCTATTCAGTATGATGTAACAAAATATGAGCCAATCTATTAATCATAAGAAAGGACAAAAGGTTGTCTATTCGGGATAAATAATAATCAACTGGATGCGCTACATTGTCATCAATTTGTCAGCGTTAGGTGCGGTTTTAATCAGCACCTAATGTGTTCAAACTATCCATTCGTCGGCCGTAAATATGGGCTTCTTACAACTGAGCAGTGACATTGATTGGTGACTAGTGGCCAATCGCCATTTCGTCGAGCGCTAAGAACACGTTTTCGTCTAAATGACCTTCGTGAACTTGTTTACACACTTTACGACGCACAGCTAAACCAGAGATCAAACGCTCAATAGACAAGTGTCGATTGCTGGTGCTGTCACGGTCGTTGTAAAGCTCAATCAAGCGACTCAGTGTTTCGTATGGGATAACGTCCTCCCCTACTCTCAACCAATCAAGCTTCTCAATGAGCTCAGAACACTCTTCTTTGATTGAAGCATGTGAATGCCCTGTCATAGCAGATAAAGCCGTTATACTGCGTTCTAGAGCCTCTGCAGAGGTATATTTAGAGAGAGTAATCATGATCTCGTCAGCGTTGATCTCAACAGAGTGTTTACGCTGCTTAACTCGACGTCCCAATTTGCCTCTTGGCGACGGTGCTTTGCGCTGAATTGGCTCAAACTCACCATCGATAATCTCAGACAACTCTTCCAATTTCTGCTTAGACACCATTTCATTACGCAGTGGGTTCGGTAACGTTGGTGCCATATTACGCTTGCCTGCATTGGTGGTGCGTGCTCTTGAGTAACGTAAGACTTCTTCCACATTACATTTGATATCAACCTGATAATCAGTCGTTTTTCCTTTTTCGATCAACGCGGTGATCGTTAAGTGATAACCCCAAAGGTTAACCAGGAAGGTATCTTCTTGATCCCCTACTTCACCTAACTTTCTGAGCTCGCGGATCAGATCCATCGAGAAACGACGCCAATCGATGTTACGCGCCAATTTCTGGTTGAGCTCACTGAGCAACATGCTATCTGAATGGCGACGTGCCATGCGGCTTCTAAAGTACGAATACATTTGGAAGACCAAGGTATGTTGCTTCAGGATTTCTGGCGGAAATAGGAAGAAATAGTCACGCGTCAGCAGCTCTTCGTAGAACGAAGGTTCCCAAACCAGGATGTATAGGTTCGGTTTAATGCGAATTTCGCCGTCAGAGCCTTCTGTAGGCGCTTCTTCCGATGCGGTAATGGTTCTAGCTAGGAATCGGAAACGATCACTCTTAAAGCCTTCTGGCATGTTCTCGCTAAGCCAACGGCCTGTGAGCTCATGCAATTGGAAATCGGTAAATTCGATACGATCAATACTGTCACGGATCGAATCACGTGCCGGCCCGCTGTCTTTCTTGCCACGCAAGGACAAAATATCCGTGATGTAAAGTGGTGTTTTGTTCGGTGTGTGTTTCGCGTCTAGATGGTAATCATCTTGGTGATGATCATGATATTGAACAGTAAGCGTGAATAACGCGAATAGCGTCATCAGATCATCAACCGTCATAATGTTTTTTGAAGATCGTGTCTCGATCACCGCTCGAGTGCCAGAGATCGAAACCATTGATTTTTGGTAGCTCTTGCGCGTTCTAGGGGGCGCTAAGGCTTGATCAATAATACCCGCCCAATTGGTTGGCGACACAATAAATTGATCGGCTTCGTCTTTCATCGTTGGTGGGGTATTGAGTCCGTGTTCATTCAATAAGCGTTTGTTGACTTTGGTTTGAGCTAGAGCTTTAGATCGCTTTTGCTTCTCATTTTGCTTCACGCTTTCTGTCACTAAGCTAGTAGCACCCAGTACTGATATCAATTGGTTTGGGTTAACAAAGCGATGCAGCATAGTTTTACCAGCAAGACCTTCTTCAAAGCGAACCGGAATTTGCCTGAAAAGACCGATACTGACCGCAGCTCTTAACCTTTGCTGTAAGGCTGCACGAGTAACTTGACCATCGGTTGATTCAATAATCTCGGTAGTAGAAACGTAACCGTCTTTGCTGCTAAACCCACGAAGTGAAATTAGGTTAAGAAGCTCAACGATGCTTTTGGTGACACCTTTGAAGTGTTGATATTGTTCTATCCATTCAACGGCTGTTTCAGATACCTCAAATAAATGACCATCTTTGTGGCTTCGTGCCTTAATTAACAATTTCTCTTCTGGTTTCATTTTTGATCCGTATCACACTAACCGTAATTTCACTATAGTTCCTGAATGATAAAGAAAGAATGATCATAAATAAAGAGAATTTATTGGCTTTTAAATAACTGATCTTTTTGATTAATATGATCTTAAATGATTAAGTGATCTAATGATCTGGCTGTTTTTGTGACTTTAAGTTACTGAATTTAAAGGTTTATAATAAAACCCCTTGGAAAGCATGATCATAAAAACCCCGAAACTATGATCATTAAATCAAAGAAAGCATGATCACAGAACACCAGAAGTATGATCATTAAGTCATTGTAAGCATGATCATTATTGGCTTGAAAGCATGATCATTATACTTATACAGCTTATCCACAGTTCGGAAGTCAACATCATCTTCTAAGTCACTTCATACAACTCAATGCGGATATTTATGATGGCCAATCTATCGGAACAATGATCAAGTGATGGTACTTTTTTATCCTTCCCGCCCTATTGAGGATAAAATTTAACCTGTATCTGTTGAAAATGGATAGCTTTGATGTATTTAGCGTAGGTGGGAGTTAACTAGGAAGCATGATCATGAAATTGTCTTGTTTGCGTATTCTCGGTCAGTGTAGATTGAATTTTCAATCATTGAGCCCTTATAGACGTTGAATCCCCATTACAAAAGCATTTGTCCGTAACTTAGCTCTTAAATTACATGCTTCCGGAACGATATTTACTTGATCATTTTTCCGGAGTTTGATCATTTGTAATGTGCAGTTGCTCGGATCAATATTGCTAAGTTTGCGCCTTGATCATGCTTCATAATTTGGTGTTATTAATTCTCTTACATTAGATGTGTTCCATGATCATTCTTCCGCTCAGGTTAGAATCCTCTGTTGTTTTTTTGCACCTCCTCTTGTCTTATGTTTTGAATTTTTTGTCCATTGAGCGTTTTTTAATTTTTATTGAATTGAAAATCTATAAATTCGAATGCAAATCACACCAACCGTAATCTATGGTTGTGTTTCAATCGTTCCGCAGCTTTTTAGGGATAATTTCATTTACATTGTAAATAAGTGATGCTGTAACATTTTAAAAGTGCACTAGAAATAACATGGTTGTGCATGATGAAAATGATGGCTTTTAGTATTACTCTGAGGTGATGTTTCATCAAATTGTAAAAACACTGTCTATTTTATGTGAGTTTACTCATAAATGCATGTTCATGTTTTTGTTGTGTTTGTTGTTAATCGCTGTACAATTTGTACTTAGTTAATCATTACGGAAACTGGCAATGAAAAGAGAACAAACGATTGATAAGCTCTATCAGCTAGCCGAACAAACTCAACAAGTTCAGGCTGACCGAATTGAGATTATTTTGGAAGAGCGAAGTGATGAACATTTCCCTCCAATGTCTAAAGCTATGATGGAGACTCGTTCTGGTTTAACGCGTCGTAAACTCGATGAAGCGATCACTAAACTTGAAGCTGATGGCCATCAGTTTACAAAGAACAACGCCAATCACTACTCGATTTCATTGACAGAAGCTCACATGTTGATGGACGCGGCAGAAGTGCCAAAGTTCCATCAACGTAAGCAGCATGCTGACAATAAACCATGGATTATCAACGTACAAAACCAAAAGGGTGGTACGGGGAAATCAATGACGGCAGTTCACTTAGCTGCGTGTTTATCTCTAAATTTGGATAAGCGCTACCGTATCTGTCTGATTGACTTGGATCCACAAGGCTCTTTGCGTCTGTTTTTAAACCCACAAATTAGTGGTGCAGAGCATGACAGCATTTATTCTGCAGTTGATATCATGTTGGATAATGTGCCAGAAGAGCAGGATGTTGACCTAGAATTCTTGCGTAAGAACGTGCTGTTGCCAACTCAGTATCCTAACTTGAAGACTATTTCAGCCTTCCCAGAAGATGCGATGTTTAATGCTGAAGCATGGCAAAGCCTGTCTAGAGATCAGTCACTTGATATTGTTCGTCTTTTGAAAGAAAAGCTTATCGACAAAATCGCCGATGATTTTGATGTGATCATGATTGATACTGGGCCACACGTGGACCCGTTAGTGTGGAATGCAATGTACGCGTCGAACGCACTTTTAATTCCATGTGCAGCCAAGCGTTTGGACTGGGCTTCAACGGTTAACTTCTTCCAGCACTTGCCAACGGTTTATGAAATGTTCCCGGACGATTGGAAAGGGCTTGAGTTCGTTCGTCTAATGCCAACGATGTTTGAAGACGACAACAAAAAACAGGTATCAGTTCTGACTGAGATGAACTACCTGTTGAATGACCAAGTAATGATGGCCACGATTCCAAGAAGCCGCGCCTTTGAAACTTGTGCTGACACTTACAGCACGGTTTTCGATCTGACGGTAAGCGACTTTGAGGGCGGTAAGAAAACTCTGGCTGTGGCTCAAGACGCAGTACAAAAAAGTGCTCTAGAATTAGAGCGTGTATTACATAGCAACTGGCCTTCACTTAATCAGGGATAACAAGAATGGCAATTAAAACATCTGACTTAAATGCAAAGCTATTTGGTAAAGCAAACAAACGTCGCGTAGCTACGCCACAAGAAGCTCAAACTGCGGTAAAAGAGCAAGCTCAAGTGATTGAGCTTTCTGTTGCGGGTGAAGATTTAGTTTCATTTGAATTGGTTCGAATTCCAGCCGCTGATGTAGCAACACGAACGGTTGTTTTTGAAGAGAATGCTCGTGAGCAGTCTTTCTTGAATGAGCACGCGCTTTCTGACGTACTAACTACGCTTAAAGAGCGCGGCCAGCAATATCCAGCGGTTGGCCGTAAGAACAAAGACGGCAAGATTGAAGTTCTTGATGGTAGCCGTCGTCGTATGTCATGTATTTTGGCTGACAAAGAGTTCTTGATCTATGTCGCTGAAAACATTAACGGCGAACATGCTAAGTTTTTATCAGATGTAGCTAACGCTCATAAACCACTTTCTCTCTATGAGAAGGGGAAGGAGATGCAAGCGAAGCTTGATAAAGGCGAAGCTGAAGACCAGAAAGCACTCGCTAAAATGTTCCAGTGCAGTGAAGCTTTGGTGAGTGGCGCGTTGAAAGCGGCCGCTTTACCACTTGAATTATTACAAGCTTACCCAAATGTGAGCGATCTTGGCCGTCCGACTATTGTTAAGTTACACAAACAATTTAACGGTCTTACTAGTGAGCAGCAACAAACATTACTGACCAAGTGTGGTGCTTCTGAAGGTTTTGTGTGGCAGCGCAGCGAAGCTCAAGGCGTAACTCGTTTAACAAAAGACGTGACAGAGACTTTAGAAGGTTGGGTGCTCGAACTAGCACCAACACCCGCGAAGAAAGCGTCTCCAAAAGTTGAACTTATTAAAGGTAGAGCGTCATATAGCCGTAAGGGTTCAAACTTGGCGTTAAATCTTAAGAAAGTCGATGATACAACAATGGAAGAAATCCTAGCATTCGTACAATCTAAGTTAGACTAAGTCACGACTTTCATTACTCCTCTAAAGCCGCTTTATGCGGCTTTTTATTTGGCTGTGATAAACTGTGTTTAGATGAATCTGGACGCTAACTATGACAAACCCAACCAATACTTTTCTGCATACACTTTCTAATATTGCCCAACACAATGGTCACCGTTACGGTGTGGTCTTTGATGGCGACTTTGATTGGCAAAACTCTGCTGTTTTAACCTTCCTTGAAAATTCGTACACTCCGAGCATCTTCCAGATTGGTGGAACTCCGTTTGAAGGAGTGATTCATGCTCCAGTCAAAAAAGGCCAACAATTGCTTGGTCGTGAGTCCCAAGTTATTGTTTGTGATTTTAGAGAGCAATTTGATGCGAATGGTTTTAGCGCTGCACTAGGTTCGTTAATCGGTGGTGGGCTGTTGTTGGTGTTGCCGCCAAAAGTTGATGACTCTGAAGATAACGAGAGCTTTGGCCAACGTTGGTTAAAGGAGAATTTCAATAAGCTCATTTCGGTTTCACAACACAACGAAACAGACGATGTTGTTCAAGCGACTAAAGCACTTCCTCTCAAGCAAGACTTTGAAAACAGTTTGGACAAATTCGAACAGCAAAATCTGGCTGTTGAGTTGGTTAAAAAAGTGGTGTCTGGGCATCGTAAACGACCTTTAGTTCTCACGGCAGATAGAGGACGTGGTAAAAGCTCTACATTGGGTATTGCCGCTGCTCAGCTTTTGGTTGAGCGTCATGGATTAAATATCATCGTGACAGCGCCTTCAGTGAAAGCAATCGAGCCTGTATTTTCCCACGCAAGTCAAAGCCTAGAAGACTGTGAAGTGCTCAACGCAACTTACATTTGCTATCAAAGCGGAAGTTTAAGATTCGTAGCACCAGATGAATTACTTAAGTCTAAGCCTGATTGTGATTTGCTATTAGTCGATGAAGCGGCTGCAATTCCAATCCCGATGCTCAAATCTATGGTTGGCATTTATCATCGTATGGTTTTTTCAACCACCGTTCACGGATACGAGGGGAGTGGGAGAGGGTTTGGACTTAAGTTCGAGTCTTGGCTTTCAGAGCATCGCCCGGGGTGGAAAGGTTTTAAGCTCGATCAGCCCATTCGTTGGAATCGCAATGATCCACTAGAGCGCTGGTTGTTTGATTGCTTCCTGCTTGGTAACGATGCGTCGCTAAGTGATTCGGTGATTCAAGAGTTAGATAGCTTTTCTGATCTGGCAATCAACCAACTGAGCTTGGTCGAGTTATCAAAGGCAGAATGCTTGGCGAACCCGGAGCCGCTACAGCAATGCTTTTCTCTTCTTGTTGACGCTCATTATCAAACGTCACCAAACGATCTAATGCAGTTTCTCAACAATCCAGCAATCCGTTTGTACGCTGCTTGGCAGAAAAACGAATGTTTAGGTTGTATGTTGGTAACTGAAGAAGGTGGGTTGGATAGCGATCTGATTGCTCAGATTCAACTTGGAAAACGAAGACCTCAAGGTCACCTAGCTCCAGTGTTACTCGCAAACCAACTGGGTTGTACGCAAGCGGCGCTCAGTCGTTGCCTTCGAGTTATGCGTATTGCCGTTTCAACACGTCATCAAGGTTCGGGGATTGGTCGTTGGATGTTGGGGCAGTTGTCAAAGCAAACTAATCAGGCGGATTACTTAGCAACGAGCTTTGGCGCGACCAGTGAATTGATTTCATTCTGGCGCGATAACGATTTTGTACCTGTGCACATTGGCCACCAGCGCGATCAAGCAAGCGGCTGTCACTCGGTATTGATGGTTAAGCCACTTAATAAAAGCGCACAGAATTGGGTCTACAATCTGATAAGTCACTTTGAACGTAGTTTCTGTTTTCTCACTTCTGGTTCTTTGGCTTCTCTCGAGGTTGATATGGTGCGCGCATTATTACCAAGGCAAGCGGAATCTATGGCAGAGTCTGAAATCCAACTCCTCAGGAATTATGTCGATGGTGGTAATAGTTACGACAGCATTGGTTTCATTGTCCTGAATTTGATTCTCCAAAGTAATGGTCATCAAGCGCACATAACTGAATCTGACGCTATAATCGATACAGGTTTCGTTGTTTCAGACTTACTTATCGCGAAAGTCGTGCAGCAGAAAGAGTGGGGGACTTGTGTCGAACAGTTTAATCTAGTCGGACGAAAACAAGCTGAGCTACAGTTTAGGAAAGATGTCGGTACTCTACTATTAAATTTACACTGTAAATAAGTAGGTCAACGATCGTCACTAAATTTGGAACGACAGAGCATATGTCGAGCTGTTAATTAGATTTACAGTGTAAATTAGAAGGCCGGATTTACACTGTAAACTGAACCGCGGTATGTAATGACCTATGTGATTTCAATTATCCAATCTTTATGCAATTTCTCAATTTGTTGAACATGTCCATCATGGCGCTCATTTCCTATCTCAATTCTACCGATCTAATCATCGCCGTTGTTTGGAAGGTATAATTTCATATTATCACATCAATTCATCCCGAATCGTTTGGTGATGAAGATCCGTCGCTGTATTGCGATCTTATGCTCGTACCCAATATTCATAGTTTGAAAAATCGTGAAAGAATCTTTTTTGTAAAGGTGAAGAAGAGATTAGAATCGGTCAGTCTTATTTATGAGTCCCTTTGCAACATCGAAAGTAAGTGATGTGACGCTGATTATTCTACTGTAGTGATTCTAAGCACAGAGCGAATTATATAGACTGCATAACAACAGAGTTATTAAGGGTACACAATTCGAATGTGGGATAGCATCGTTACATTGTCGGAAGATAGGAAGCAAGTGATGGCATGTCTGCCGTCTGGGTTTGTGGTCAACGCAAGCTTTGACAATAAGACATTACCAACAACCTTAGAAGCTTTGAATGCATCAAACTATTTTATTTTCGAAGAAGAGATACTGCGTTTTGTCACTCTTGCTAAAGAAGGTAAGGGAGAAGCTTATCAAGGAATATTGATTGCTGAAGTTCGTAATTCCAGTGTTACGGTTGAACTGTCTGATGATGAGATGCTCGCAAGTCTTGTTGTAACTGGGGCATATAATGGGCAGGCATTACGTGGCAGCGATATCATTCATTGCTTGGCTCAGGCTCACATAACGAAAGGAATTAATAAGCTAGCACTTAGAAAAGTCTTAATGATGAGTAGCAAGCTAAAGCCGGGTGAAAAATTTACTCAGCCCGTTGCCAAAGGTTCTCCAGCTGTGAAGGGTAAAGATGCTAAGTTTTCAGCATTGGTTGAAGATATTACTCATCAAGTATTAAAGCCTCGCAGTAAAGACGCCGGTAAGATCGATATGCGAGATCTCGGCGAAACCATTACCGTTGGTCAGAATGACCCGCTAATGAAACGTACTCCTGCCACCAAAGGTATTGCGGGCTTTACCGTCCAAGGTCGAATTATCCCACCCCTTCCGGGCCAAGACAGTTTGATTAAGCCAGGAAAAGGCACCCACATTTCCCCTGACGACCCTAATTTATTACTTTCTTCATCCTCTGGTCTGCCCATTATTAAAGAGCGAAGTATCGAAGTGGATGACGCCTTATGTGTTAGCAATGTCGACGTATCTACTGGGCACGTTAAATTCAAAGGTAATGTGTTTGTCTCTGGGAATATAGAACCTGGAATGATAGTGAAGGCGACCGGAAGCATTACTGTTGGTGGCTTTATTGAATCTGCAGAAGTTCAGGCTCAGGGGGATATAAAAGTCGCGAAAGGAATTATTGGTCATACGACCAAAGAGGATGAGCCAAAAAGCTGTAAAGTACTTAGCAAAGGCTCTATCACAGCAAGCTACGCACAGAATACGGAACTGCAAACCGGCAATGACATTCTACTCAATCTACATAGCATGAGTAACGACATTCGTTGTGGCAACAACCTCATTGTGATGGATACCTTTAAGAAGCATGGCACACTTAGTGGCGGTGAAGCTAAAGTCGGCGGTAAAGTGGAATGTGTTTTCTTAGGCGTTGAAGGGGATACAGCAACTAAGGTTCATGGTTTTGCTCGCTTCGAGGGATATCAAAAAAAGATAGCTCAATTGAAGGAGATTTATAAGCACGCTCAAGAACAAACCATGGACGTCATCCGTCAAGAACTCGAATTTAAGAAGCGACCAAAAGCGGAAAGAAGCGAAGAGCAAGCGTTGGAGATTGAGCAGCGACGAGAAAAAAACAATCAAGCGATAGAGAAGACTAAATCGCAGTTGGATACACTCGAAGCTGAATTTGAGACAAACCTTGCCGAGTGCACAGTAGAGGCGCACGAGAAAGTGTACACCCGTGTATCTGTTTTGTTTGGTGATGAGATGGTGACGACTAAGCGAACGCACGGCGGCAGTGTTTTCTCGTTCAATCAATATGAAATTCAATGTTCTTTCAAAATGGAGAAAGAAGATATCTCATTGTAATTGAGCGACTCTGAAATTGCCCAATACTGAATAGAGCGGTTCGAGCAGTGTTCTGCTCATTAGACCAAATAAGAAAGGGGGAGCTGATGCTCCCCCTTTGCTTTTGCTGATATTGACTTAGTTCGATTCTTTAAGTCACATGAGCGCTTTAACTTGCCGCTTTTACCTTTCCTTGCTTCAAGTCTGACAGAACTTGTGATTTTGGTCCGTCGGCAATAATGCTGCCTTTCTCCATCACAATCACTCTATCCACGATATCCAACATCGACGTTTTGTGGGTGATAAGAATCAAAGTCTCACTAGGTAACAACTGGCTCAGCTGATGCTTAATGTGCATCTCTGAACGGTTATCCATAGCACTGGTAGGTTCGTCCATCAACAATACAGGAGGGCGCCCTAGGAAGGCTCTAGCTATGGCTATCGACTGACGTTGACCTCCTGAGAGTAAACCACCACCTTCACCTACTTGGCGTTCTAAGCCTGCGGGATCTTGCTGAGTAAAAGCGGTAACACCTGCACGGTTGGCAGCATCCATGACATCACGATCGTCAACCAACGGGCGTCCCAAGGTAATGTTGTCTCTTACCGTGCCATAGAATAGGTTACTGTCCTGCGGCACACAGCCTATATTACGTCGTACGTCGACATGGTGAAGTTGTTCCATATCGGTGTCATCAATGCGAACATGACCTTCTGTGGGCTTGTACAGGCCCATAATCAGGCGTTCAAGTGTGCTTTTACCTGAACCAATTCGTCCAATAATCGCGACCTTTTCACCTGGACTAATATTAAGAGTCAGGTCTCTTATAGACGCGATTGGCGAATCAGGGTAATGGAATGTTACTTTATCAAGCGCGATATGCCCTTGAATAATCGGACGGTGGATGTATCGCTTACCTTCCTCTTGTTCACTGGGCATCGACATGACTTGTTCAATCAAGGTCATTGATGACTTCGCTTGGTTATAACGCGTAGAAAGCAATGATAACTGGACAAGAGGACCAATTGCTCTACCACTCAACATAGTAGCGGCAATCAAGCCACCCATTGTAAGAGTGCCTTCTGCCATTAGGTACACACCAAAAATGATCATCCCCACATTGGTACTTTGTTGAACAAAGCCTGCTGTATTTTGGATGCTATCGGTAATACGACGACTTTTGATGTTCCAGTTTGCCATGTGCGCAACAGCTTCTTCCCAGCGGAATTGGAATTGGCTTTGAGCGCTGAATAGCTTAACGGTTTCTAGCCCCGCTAGACTCTCAATTAAGTTTGCGTACTTCTGAGAAGCAAGGCGAGAGCCTTCTTCAATGGTACGACGCAGCGGGCCTTGTATTAACAACGCATAGATGATCAGTATCACCACGCCAACGACAGGAACAAACACAAGGTTGCCAGCCATTAACCAAATTAACGCCAAGAACATAAGAGCGAATGGCAAATCGATTAATGAGCCTATTGTTGCCGAAGTAAAGAACTCACGGATTGACTCGAATTCTTGCAGGTTTTTAGCAAAAGCACCGACAGAAGCAGGCTTAGCTTCCATGCGAATCCCGAGCACCTTACTGAACAACTTAGATGAAATCAGGATATCGGATTTCTTACCCGCAACGTCAATAAAGTAGCTTCGCATTAACTTTAAAAGCAAGTCAAAGAGGAAGACGACAAAAATACCACTCGCGAGTACCCATAGCGTCTCAAACGCAAGGTTTGGTACCACTTTGTCGTACACCAAACGAGTAAACATTGGAGCTGCAATAGCGAAAAGGTTGATTAGAATTGATGCGATCAGCACATCTCGATAGATTTTTTTAGATTGCCAAATCGTGCTCCAAAACCAGTGACCTTCGCGCGTTTTTAAAATTTCTGGCGAGCGTTCATCATAACGGAATTGTTTTTTTACTAAGAAGTAACGGCCGATGAATTGCTCTTTCAACTCTTCGATTGGGATGACGATTGGCATCATCCCACTTTCCGTTGTGATGATTTCGGCTTCTTGCTTCTCAATATCGATACTATTAAGAACGCAAGCCTCACCTTGCTTGAGTAACAATACGGCAGGCAGAATTAAGTGAGGGATGTTTTCTAGATCGGAACGGTTTTCTTTGGCCACTAACCCCGCACGCTCTGCAGAGCGAGGGAATAGGAAAGGGGTTAGCTTTCCATCAGAGAGTGGTAGCCCATTGATCAACGCTTCGGGCGAGTTAGCTAACCCGTAATACCGACTAACGTAGATCAGTGAGTTTAATAGTGGATCTTGCATGCGATATAACCTTACAACTATTTATCAACAATGAAGCCTTGGAACACTTCTACGTAGTTATCAGACAAAATATCTAACTGAGTCTGAGTTTCAATTCGTGACGCAATAGTCGTCACACCAAGGTTATGAGCCGTTCTTGAGATAGACGTTAACGTAAATTTCTGTTTTTCGTCATCAAGGTTATGAGTAAATAGGTAATCCAGCTTCACATAGCTAGGGCGGTACTCGTTGATGTAATCGAGCGATTGGAAGTTGCGTCCATAGTTATCGACACCAAACACCGCATCAGCGTTGCGAATGGTGTTACACAATAGTGCCGTGTAGTGAGGAACATTGACGAAACAGTTTTCTGGAATCTCAAAATGCAACAGATGAGCGATTGACGCATTTTTTTCAAGAGATTTTCCAATCCAACGGATGAAGCTTGGCTGAGAAATACTGCTTGGCGAGATATTGATAGCAACGGGGCTCGTAAGCTCTTTTGCATTCAGTTTTTCAATCATCTTCTCGATAACGTATTGATCGAGGATGTGGCTCATTTCAAGCTGTTCTAATGCGTATAAGTATTGGTTGGCACCGTAACGAACCCCCTCTTTCTCAATTGCAGAAAACACTTCTTGGTGATAGGTTTTGCCAAAACTATTATTTGCAGCTTGGAAGCGGAAAGTTACTAGGTCATTGATGATTGCTTCTTCGACCAACATGCGCCATTGCTGTTTACCCATTACAGCGCCATGGTCGTCAGCAGTTACGTAACCGTAAGCGAGCTCACGGTTCGCTTTCGCGCTAGACAGTGCGTTATCGACCAAAGACATGATTTCAGTACTGGTTTTACGTTTCTTGCTGTATGTCACACCGAGAGCTATGTGTGGATTCGCCATACCTGTTGGATCTGAACCTAGATTTTGAATGCAGTTTACGATGCTGCTCGCGACGAGTTTCAGTTCACTTTCATCAATGTTCGGCATAATGAAGCCAAACTCATCACTAGAAATACGAGCGATAGTAATATCTGGAGATGAAATAGAAGCCTGTAGCTGTTCAGCTAATTGGTGAACTAAGGCATCGCCTTCTTGATAGCCTTTGTCATCATATTCTTCACTAATAAATTCGGCTTTTAGCACCGCCAGACCACCTAAACTAGACTCTTCTAACCACTGAGTTAATTGAGACATGTAGTAAGCACGGTTACCTAACTGAGAAACAGGGTCGATATACGCGCGCTCACGAAGTCGTTGTGCTTCTTGTGCTTGGCTCTTAAATGCAAGTTCAACTTGAGTCGACATATGGTTAATACCGTCGACGACTAAGATGAGATCTTTTGTTTTAGGGCGAACTAGAGGCTCACCGAACTGATTTTTGGCGATCTGATCCATTTTTTTAATAATTAATGACAGCGGACGTAGTGCTCGCTTGAGTATCCATGAAATCGAGATCAAACCCAGTAAGAAAATCGCTCCAAAGAAGGTCACTAGCCGCGTAAATGCTTCCCAAAGCTGAGTGTAGGCAGGACCTGGGTGGCTCACAATTTCAACTTCAGCAAGTTGCATCCAACCACTAGTAATCACGCGGCGATCGTGAATTGGTTTAAACAAATTCAGGTTGGTAAACCATTGTGGGACACCACTTGGTTTCACAGGGTATGAACGAAGAATATCATCTCCTGTGTCTAAAAAAATTAATCGTACGACAGAGTAAGAACTACCATCAAACAGTGCGTTGATAACAGACTCTACAGCCACTTGATCCTTTTCTTCGAGGTAAGGGGCGAGCGCCAGTCCAACAGTATTAATGGTATTATTTACTTCAGAGCGTTGCTGCTCTTCTAAGTAGTCACGGGTGGTATTGAATTCGATCATAAAAACTGAGGTCATCAGTAATATGAAAACCGCAACCATTCCGACCACAAGCTGTTTATATAAAGTCATTGTACCTACTCATCGTAATTGATAATGGGTTTGTTTAATTTTAGAGAGCGCTCACGCGAACGTAAGTCGTTCCATAAGCTCAATCTTGAAGATTTTCCTGATAACTTGCCGCTGCCTGCCGCCGACTTGATTAACCATAGGTTTTTACCATTGAAGCTGTATATCGGTCGTAGATCTCTGCGCTTGGAGCCGCGTTTTATTTCAGGGTTTAAGTTGTCTAAAATTAGTGGTTCTGCACTGGGTGTAGAGTAGTAAGCCAACACCATATGGAATTGGTTTAACTCAAGTGCTTTTACATACACTAATCGTAATTTCTTATCTGGGACGCCGAGTTCAAGTAAAGAGAAGTATTTTGCGATAGTGAAATCTTCACAGTCACCCGCGTTACTGCCCAAAAATTCCAGCGGTGTCGCCCAGTAGTCATTCTTTCCCCAAAGTATACTGTCATCGACAAAGTACATTTGGTTGAAGAACCGATTTACCGAATCGAGTTTCTCTTTTTCACTTAACCCTGCGTACGACGTCATATTTGAGCGCCATGTCGACACTCGCTTCCCTGCTCTTTCTCCGTAGGTTACAGAGACTGCGTCTATCCACCTTTGGTCACTCTTGTTCAGTGCTCCGGAAGTAAAAGAGGTAAGGAACAGCAGCAATAACGAAAAACGAGATTTCATTGCCGCTGCTCTTGTTTTTTCACTGCATCTAGGAAGACGTTCTCAAGCATTAACCGTCCTTACTCTTTTAGTGCGTTGTTTTGAGCACTAAAAATTGGCTTCAACATATATTCAAGCACGGTTCTTTTGCCGGTGATGATATCGACAGAAGCGGTCATACCTGGAATGATAGGCAGCTCTTCATTAGCCCCAAAGCTGTACTTCTCGGTACGAACACGCACGATGTAAAAACTATTGCCTTCTTCATCTTGAGTGGTATCGGCACTGATGTGCTCTAACACACCCACTAAACCACCGTATTTAGTAAAGTCATAGGCACTGAATTTAACCACAGCGCTCAATTCTGGACGTAAGAATGCGATATCTTGTGGAGCAATTTTCGCCTCAACTAATAGGGAGTCTTCAGTTGGTACAATTTCAACAATGTCCATACCCGGCTGGATAACACCGCCTACGGTATTAATACCAAGCGTTTTGACGGTTCCTGTTACTGGAGAAACTACTACAGTTCGATTAACTCTGTCTTCAAGGCCAACCGCTGATTCCGTCATTGCAGAGAGCTTATCTTGTGCTTGGTTTAGCTTCTCTTGTTGTTCTGATCGGAAGTTCAATGCAGCATCGATACGACTGAGCATCGCTTCTTTGATTGCTGAACGTAGAAGAGGGATTTTGAGTTCGCTAGAGGTCATTTCTCGGCGAGTGTCGTTAACTTGCCTTTGCAGCTTGAGCAGTTCAATTTTTGGCACCACCCCTTCATCAGCAAGAGGCTTGGTAATATCTAATTCTTGGCGGGCAAAGTTGTAACTCTGTCTTAAATTCTGAACACGCGCTTTTATTTCAACTAGGTCTTGTTGTTTCTGTCCAACCTGTTGATCAAAAACGGAAAGTTGGTTCTTCAGGTTATTCAGATCTTGACGATATTCTGCTTTTTGGCGATTAACCAATTTGGGGTGAAGGTCGTAGAATAGTGGTGGGAAGGCGAGTTTACCATAATCGAGTAAGACACTTTTTTTCCACTCCTTTACTGAGAATTCTTCATTGATAACAACACTGGTCAGTGAGGCGGACAGCATCAGTACATTAGCCGTTAAGTTCGCAACTTGTTGCTCACGCTCACGAAAGTCAGAGCGGAATCGAGTGTCATCTATTAATAGTAATTGTTGCCCTTTTTGAACTCGTTGCCCTTCTTTGACTAAAATTTCTTTAACCAAACCACCTTCAAGGTTTTGCACCACCTGAATCTGAGAGGAAGGGATCACCTTGCCTTGGCCAACAGTCACTTTGTCGATTTCAGCCCAAGCAGACCAACCAATAGCAGCGACAAAAAACAGAACGATAACCCACAACATAATACGCGCACTGGTGGGCGTATTGAGGAGCAGTGCCGCTGTTTTGTCATCGACATACTCAAGTTCGGTCTCGTTCAATTTGCTGAAATTTTTCTGACTCATAACAGTCCTTGTTCGCTAAATAAAAGTGCAAGCTTTGTGAGTGTATTCTTACTTTTGATAAATGTTAAGGCTTTGCTCCTTTAAATCTTTGAATTTATATATTTTTTAACTCTTATTGTTTTTTGAAATCTGTTTTATCAAGTTGGTGCTTTCTCAGCTTGTCATAAAGCGTTTTTCGCGATACTTGCAGCTCTTGCTGTACCTCTTTTAAGCGCCCTTGATGACGATGTAGTGCCTCTATCAAGATGATTTGCTCAAAGCTATCGGTTCGTTGGCTTAATGACAGTTGTTGCTCTTCAGTCTTTAGATCGATGTGGTCTTTATCGCTTTGCTCTTGATTATGATTAGGCTCTGATTCAAGCGATGCCAGCTTGGGTTTAGTCAACACTCTGAGCTCTGCATGTTGGCGAAGCTGTCGAATATTTTCACTCCAGTGAGTGGCGATCAATCGTTGAACCTCTTTTTCTGTAATCACCGGAGGGGGTAACTGATATCGACTTGCCGCACCACGAGCGAAATGTTTAAACAAAGAACCAATATCTTCTGTTCGTTGCGCTAGCGGTAGCAAATCAAATCGACGGAACTCACTTACCATTGTAGTAGGAAGTATTGTGGTTGCTAAAATGATACAAGTTGCACTGGTCTTGCATGAGTTTTCACGAAGTAGAGTGGGTTTTAGGTTCGCTAGCCACTGCCATTGGTCTTGAGTTAATGCTTCTGTTTCATGGATATAAAGTGTCCCCCCCTGATGTTTCAAGAACAGTTGCAAAACAAACTGATGGAATGTCGCTTCGTCACTGCGTGGCAAATTAAACGCAGCAACAGGGCAAAGCTCTGCAGCTTGATGGCTGTGAAGATCGTGCGTGTACTGCGCCGTAACCCTTTTGCCCGTTCCTAAATCACCGACGAACAGTAGAAGTGGGTTAGTTTTGGTATCTAGAGAGATCAGTTCTCGGCGTAATGCCTGCATTGATGGCGATTGACCAATCAACTTTGGACCTACCTGATTCTGTACCGCCAACTCTTTACGTAATAGATTATTCTCTTCAACCAGTGCCAGCTTATCCGATGCTTTTTTTACTGCGGTCAGCAGGGCATCGACCACAAACGGTTTTTCTAAAAAATCATAAGCGCCAGCTTTCATTGCGGAGACGGCTGTTTGCACGTCCCCATGGCCTGTTAGTACGATGATCTGAAAATGAGGGTTTTGATTCAGCAGTTTTTGCGTCAATTGAATGCCATCCATCACCGGCATGTGAATATCGGTAATGACAATCCCAGCTTGCGTCACATCTATTCTCTTTAGCGCCTCAATGGCATTGGGGAAGCTGGCAATATCGATGCCTTCAATGAGCATGGCTTGTTCTACGGAGTCTCGAATGGCGGGTTCATCATCGACAAAATAGAGTTTAGGCAGAGAGTGCAAAAGTCGAATCCTTAACAGTATGTGAGGTTAGCTATGTGTGAAATTAGCAGTATGCAAAATTCATTTTCTAATCAACGATAACAACGGCACGTTAGCCCTTATCGTTATATAACGGGATGCTTAGCGAGAATACCATGCCTGAAGGCTCTAACCGGTTGGCGCTGATTGTGCCGTGATACGCTTCAATAATCCGTTTCGATATTGAAAGCCCTAGCCCTAAACCTTCCGGTTTGGTGGTAAAAAACGGGTCGAATAGCTGTTCTAGTTTGTTATCCGGCATGCCAATTCCGTTATCCCAAATGATCAGCTGACAAGAGTCATGATGCAGTTGCCATTCGATGCCTATCTGTGGGCTAGCCTGTTGATCAATGCTTTCCAGGTTTTGTTGCTCCTGCAAGATTTTCTGTTCAATAACTTGCTGTTGAAGCGCTTGAGTCGCGTTGTGAATTAGATTCACCAGTACTTGCTCGAGTTCGGTTGGATGAATGGCAATATTAATGTGATTTGGCACCGTGCTTAGTCTTAGTGTAATGCCTTGCTTGATCATCAGCGCACTGAGAATACTGGTGGCGTTGTTGACCGCTTGGTGCAGGTTCGCGACATGATGTTCTTGTTTAGTGACCTTGCGAGTAAAGACTTTGAGTCGCGCTATGATGTCGGTAATGGTGTTGTTGAGGCCAATCATTTTCTCAAGATTGCTCTTCACTAAATCTGTCCGTTCCATTTCTAGCAGCTTTAAGCTGTTCTCGCTATAAGTTCGAAGCGCTGCAAGCGGTTGGTTGATTTCGTGGTTAATGCTGGCTGACAGCTCTCCGAGTACCGCTAATTTTGCTGTTTGGGCCAGCTCTTGTTCTGTCTGCTTCAGCTTTAACTGCGATGCTTGGTATTGAAAAATGGTTTGCTGAAGTTGTTGATTGGATTTCTTCAAATAGTGAGTACGTTTATCAACGGTTTGTTCTAGGTTTTGGTTGAGCCGGGTTAGCGCCACTTTCGCGACGTAAGTCTGTCGCCACGACCACGCGATGAGCATCACCAAGCTGTAAATCACCACGAAGATGACATCGATCTGCAGCACTTTAATAAGCTCAGCTTCGGCCTTTTTTAATGCGACAACTTGGTACTGATTGTTACTGAAGGCTGCGGGGTAAAGATTGAACGGCCCAAGTTTAAACAATCGGTTTGCCGTAAGTTCTTTTTGTACTCGATTTGGTTGAATGTTGTTGGGCTGACTAGCGTCGTTAACTTGTGGTTGATAGTTGGAAGAGCGAAAAGCTTCTATGATCGAAATTTCGCTTTGACCGTATTGGCGCTGCAGGGCGATATCGGTTTGTTGCTTCTGGCTTAATGGCAACAACGAGTGATAAAGCCACTGAGTTTGGCTGGAGAGAAAAACCACTTGGTTAGAGTCGAGTACCACAATCTCAAAATCATCGCTGGTTAGGATGTTTTCAAGGTTCTCTAGACTCACTTTAACGGTGATAACCCCAACAATGTCATTCTCTATATACAGGGGCGAAGACAAAAAGTAACCGCGTACGTTGGAGCGAGCCCCCAGTGCGACATAGTGTGTGCTGTTACCTTCAATCGCGGACGCAAAATAAGGACGAAACGAGAAGTTCTCACCCACGAAAGTACCGAGCTTCTGGTAATTACTGGAAGCGACCACAGTACCGCTCGGGTCATGAATATAGATGGTGTCAGCTTGGCTTTGATTAGACCATTCAAATAGCAATTGATTGAGCTGCGCAGCGGAAATCTTGTCTGTTTGTGGTGATGAGTCAAAATAAGAGAGCAGACGCGGGTCATGGCTGAGCAAATCAGGGATCTGTTTGAATTTATCCAGTTCAGAGTCGATTTGTAGGTTCGCTTTATTGGCCGCTTCGTTGAGCTTTTGAGTGACCACTTTTTCTTGAAATTGTACTGCCAAAAAATGAGTTGTGCTCAGCCCAATAGCCCCCAATAACAATGAGAATAAAACGAAGGGAGTCATTATGTTAAGCAGTATCTTAGTCACTAGGATCTCAGCATGTCATCGGTTTGTATAAAGATTATCAATATGATGGATAGAGTACCGAGATCTTGTTAACACAGAGCACCTTCTGTGAGACAAAACCATGGCTTAGACTTGTGTTTCAAAGGATTACAGCGCAAAATCAAAAAAAATTGAAAGGAGCAACCAAATGGAACTGACCGATATTCGTCGCGAATACGCTAAGGGTGGATTGAGACGTAAAGACTTAGCCGTAGACCCGATTGAGCAATTCAATCTATGGCTAGAGCAAGCTATTGAAGCTAAGTTGACGGACCCTACTGCCATGACAGTTGCTACGGTTGATGAAAATGGTCAGCCATTCCAGCGAATTGTTCTGCTAAAGAATGTTGATAAAGACGGCTTCGTTTTTTACACCAACTTAGGTAGCCGTAAAGCGCACCAGCTAGAGCACAATAGCAAAATCAGTTTGCATTTCCCTTGGCACCCTCTTGAGCGACAAGTTCATATTACGGGCACGGCTGAAAAACTGACAGCAATGGAAAATATGAAGTACTTCTCGTCACGACCAAAAGAGAGCCAATTGGCCGCAATTGCAAGTAAGCAAAGTAGCCGTATCTCTGCTCGTGGGATTTTAGAAGGCAAATATCTAGAGCTTAAACAGAAGTTCGCGAAAGGAGAGATTCCTGTGCCTTCTTTCTGGGGTGGCTTCCGTGTGCGTGTGGATAGCATTGAGTTTTGGCAAGGTGGAGAGCACCGCTTGCATGATCGCTTCTTGTTCTCACGCCAAGATAGCCGTTGGGATATCGACCGCCTAGCGCCTTAATTTGCTTAACTGCTTAACTGCTTAACTGCTTAACTGATCCAAAAATACCGTTGATTAGACTTATCAACGGTATTTTTTTGTCTGTATCTCATCAAACCAATATCTAGTCACTGTGCAGAACAACGGAGATCTGCTTTTTAAGCAGGGTTTCTGGGATCATGGAGCCTAGCCCCGAGTCCAACGCATACTCAATCAACTGGCTTTTACTGCGCGCATCAAATTTCTGCTTCAACCTGGCGACATGCCCTTCGACCGTTTTGATTGAAATGTTCAACGTAGACGCGATGTACTGTGGTTTCTTGCCGAATAGCAGCAAGAACAGCACTTCTGATTCTCGCGAAGTCAGTCGCTTTTTGAGCTTTGATATGCGTGGCTTTGATCCTGCAATGGACACTTGATTGTCTTTTTTGCAAGTCGCCTGACACACCCAATGGCCTACCTCTAAGATGGCTGTGTCGGTGAGTTCTTGACCATAAAAAATGGTGCCTTGAACTTCGCCATTCCCATCAAGCCAAGGGGTTTTAGTAAAAATATGGGCGTGCCAGCGTCCGTCTGGATAAGGGTGAATATCGAGGATTTTAAGAGTACTGCGTGTATCCATTACATGTTTGTCTTGAGCCCTGAAATCCTGCGCGCATTCGGTTGTTTGACTAGGCATATCGAAATCGGTTAAGCCCGTACAAGTTTCGTTGGGTTTTAAGCCAATTAATTGGTTGTAAGCAAGGTTAGCATACACGAAGACAGAGTCAGTATCTTTGCAACCCCAGCAACCTGGAAGTTGTTCAAATAAAGAACGATGTATGGAGTTGAGGGGATCCGGCAAGGCTTTATCTCGTAAGAGGGAGTATTGCAATGATATCAGTTTCTTATAGAGCTGCAATGACAATTAGAAGTCGAGTTATGCATCAAAAATGGAGTGTGATCAATAGTTGGACGGCATGCTGTTTAAGTGCGCTTTTATTGATCGATAGCTAAACAAAAAGGATGAGAAAAAAGCAAAAAAAAGCCAGCCTGAAGAAGGGCTGGCCAAAGACAAGATATACCTTGTCGACACGTAGAAGATTTCCAGTTTAATTTACGAGGGTCATGTAAATTAAGCTGAGGTATCAGATAGATACCCAGAGTGACTTACTACTCTATCGACGAATTTACTCCTAGGCGAGATCGAATATAAGGAGGGAATTCCCCTATAAACACTGACTCAACCTGATACTAGGAGAATCTAAGGTAAATATTTGAGGGCTTTGAGTAATACCAAGAGCTTATAGCTCTCGTAATACTCGGAATCCTAAGTAGTTAGCGGCAGTAGAAGGCGAAACGTACAGTTCAGCAAACACTTTTGCCTCTTCAGGAGAGAAGCTCCACGCGCCCCCCTTAGCGATGCCTTTTTGGGTTGCAGTCCATTCCCAAACGTTACCTACCATGTCGTAGAAACCCGTTGGCGTTGGCAAGAATGATTTTACAGGAGAAGTACTGACGTTTGACCACTGTGTACCAGACCAACCAGTATTAGCTCTACCTGAACGGAATTTGTTGCCCCACCAGAAGCTGGTATCTTGACCCGCTCTTGCCGCCGCTTCCCACTCTTGTTGTGTTGGTAGGCGGTAAGTAAAGCCTGTTTTTTTAGATAACCAACGTGTGTACGCTTTCGCATCGCTTTGGCTGACGCATACAACGGGTGAGTTATCGACTTGCTTGAAACCAGGAGCTTTCCAGTCATTGTCTGACACAGTCGTGATTTCTGCATTCACGAAGGTATCACAAGTGTTCATCAGCTCTGCGTCTGTCTGGTACCCCGTATTTTTCACAAATGCTTTAAAGTCTTGAACACGAGTTGGGGTTGCCGCTAATGCAAATGGCTGTTTGATCGTGACTTGCTCAGCGTTATTTTCACCGAGTAGGTAAGTCCCAGATCCAACCACAATCATTTCTGGACTTTGAGCACCATTGCCCATTGGGTCAGCAAACTTAGTCCCCACATTCAGTGAGTTCTGCTTCGCTTGTAATACTGCTCTTAGGTTGTGATCTCGGGCTATTTTCAGCTCTTGGTGGAAAGAAAGATAACCTTCTTTCTCAATCGTAACCATGTGTTGCCCTGTAGGTAACATCACTTCAACCGGTGTGCTGCCATAGTTCACACCATTGATAGAAACCTTGTCATTATATTGATTTGAACGAACCACCAAGTTAACCCAAGCAACTTCTTTTTGTTGATCATCGGCTTGTAGATCGCTCTGATCGAAACAGTTCGAGGATTTGATACCAAGTAGGCGGCAAGGGGTGTTCTTATCTGGACGAGTTTCTAAATTCGCGGTAATCACGGCTCGGTAACGGTTATCTTCGGAGAAGCCAGATGATTTCACGCTGTGTTGTAGAACGTGAATATTCAAAGATGC